>JAUXWB010000006.1 GCA_030684475.1 Reyranella sp.
ATTCTCTGCGTCTCGACGCTGCAGGGTGCTCTCATCCAGTCGCGCGTCGAGCGCAGCGGCGCCGTGATCGAGGCGGCGGCGGCCGAGCTGGCAGTCCTGCTCGAAGCGACACCTCGCAGGTAAATCGCGCCAGCTATTTCAAGGCGATGCCGATCAGGCGCCGTGTCGGCTCGGGCAGGCTGAGGCCGAGCGCGGCGGCATGGCCGACCGGATCCATCTTGCGCAGTGTCTTGCGCAGGATGTCGGCGAGCTTTTCCTCGTCGTAGTCTTTGTGGGCGGCAACGAACTCGTCCAGGTAATGATCGACGAAGACGACGGCCACGACGTTCTCGAGGGCCTGGCTCTCGGGATCGCGCTTCAGCTGCTCTTTCCTGATGATCTTCACGACCTGCGCGATGTCGTGTTCGGCATAGCCGTGACGACGCATGATCGCCGAGGTGAGCGCGGCGTGGTGATCCCGGCAAGCGGATCGCCAGGCGTTGTAACCTTCGCGGCCGAGCGGATACTTGTCCCGGGGGATCTGCCAGCGGCAGATATGCTGGGCGCGCGCGGCAAGGCGCAAGGCTTCGGAGGCCTCGGGATAGAGCCGCGACAGGCAGTCCGACATCCGCTCCGAATAGATCACCTCGCGCGGACGGGGCTTGCCGGCGATGACGTCCTGCCGAGGATCTTTGGCGTTGGTGGCGTCGATCTCTGCAATCGCGGCCCGGAAGCGGGACGAAGGGGAAGTCACTGGCGCTCCTGCAGAAAACGATGGTCTCTCCGCTCGGCGCTTTGCGCCTCGGTCGAGACGACGTGAGGTTCTACCCGATCTCGTCCATCGGGATCGTCACCGACCGCCGCGTGTTGCCGCTGTCGTCACGCAACGCGAGCACGACCTTGCGTTCCCGCCAGTCGATGTCGACCGCGCCGAAATTCGCGCCTGCATAGAGCGCGCCCAGGCGGTTGGGGCCGGGCTCCTTGGCCGCCCAATAGACCATGTTAAGGCCGCTCGACGTCATCTCGTACAGCGGATGGAGGCCGTCGGGCTGTTCGCGGTAGAGTGCGCCGATGTGGCGGTCGCCCGAGAAAAACACCACGCCCTTGGCGCCGGCTTCGCGGATCGTGTCGAACAGCTTCTGGCGCTCGAGAGGGAAATTTCCCCAGCGCTCCCAGCCATGACCCTCCGCCAGCACTTGCGTGCTCGACACGATCAGCCGCAGCTCGGCCGGCTTGCGCAGTTCCGCCGCGAGCCACGCCCACTGGACGGTGCCGAGCATGGTCTTCGACGGATCGGGATCGGGCAGATAGCGCTCCTTGCCCGCGGCGCCGCGCTGGTCGGTGACCCTGAGTGGCGAGCGGAACCAGCGAACGTCGAGCAGGATGATCTGCGCCCGCATGCCTGGCGGCCCGATCACACGCGAATCATAGATGCCCTCGCGCGAGCGCCGGATGTCCGTCGGTGGGGCATTCCAGAAATCGAGGAACAGCTCCTTCGACACCGCCTTGTGCGCGAAGTTCGCACCGCCGTCGTTGGCGCCGTAGTCGTGATCGTCCCAGACCGCGAGGTGGGGCACGGCGTTGCGCAGCCTTTCATAGCCTGCGATCTGCCTGGCGCGGTCGTAGGCCCGCTTGAGGCCCGTTGCGTCGGCGGAATTGAAGTCGCCATAGACATTGTCGCCCATGAAGATGAAAAGTTCGGGCCGCCAGTCCAGGACGGCGTCCCAGATCGGCTGGGGCATGGTCTGCTTGGCGCACGATCCCAGGGTGATTCGCGTCAGCGGCGGCCGGCCCTGCGCCGCCGCCGAGGCGGGCGCGAGGGAGAGGGCGGCCATGAGGCGGGTGACCGTGCGACGCCTTAACATGATAGACAGCATAATGACTCTTTGTGAGGTTTGGGTGGCAGACTCATGAAGCGCCACCTCAAGCACGCCCTCGAACTGATCTTCGTGCCCCTGGCGGCGGCGATCGTCTTCGTCGAGGACGTGCTGCTCCACTACCTCGGCGTCGCCATGGCGGCATTCGGGCGGTGGCCGCCGGTCGCACGGGTCGAGGCATGGCTGGCAGGCCTACCGCCGTGGGCGGCGCTGGTGGCTTTTGTGGCGCCCTCGACGCTCGTGCTGCCGGTCAAACTTGCCGCTGTCTGGTTTGCGCTGCAGGGCAAGTTCGTCCTGGCGGCCGCAGCGATAGGCATCGGCAAGATCGTGGCCACGGCGCTGGTGGCGCGGCTCTACCAGGTGCTGCGGCCGACCCTGCTCAGGCTCTCCTGGTATCTCCGCGCCGAGACTTGGCTGTTCGCCTGGCGCGACAGGCTCTATGCCTTCGTGCGCGCGTTGCCGGCCTGGCAGAGGGTGACGGCCCTGTTGCGCCAGGCTCGGGTCTGGCTGGCGGAATTGGTTTCCGGCACGGCACCGCGTTAGGCTGTATCCATGACCGACGTCGTTCCCCTGAAAGCGCCGCTCGGCGCACGCATCGAAGGTCTCGATCGCAGCAAGGCGAACGAGCCCGAACTTGCCGCGATGCTGAACCGGGCACTGGCCGAGCACCTGCTGGTCGTGATCCCGGGCGCGCCCATGACGCCGGAAGAGACGCGCGATTTCGCCCGCGCCTTCGGCAAGCCACAGACCCAGTTGCTGCGCTACAAGCGGAGCGGTGCCGTGCCCGAGGTGTCGGTCATGGTGAGCACCCTGATGACCGACGGCACGACCGACAAGACGGCGATCCGGGCCGAGGACTGGCACACCGACGATTCGTATTTCGCCACGCCCGCGAAGGCCACCTTGCTGCACGGCATCGAGATTCCGAGCCACGGCGGCTCGACGTGGTTCTGCAACATGCACTCGGTCTACGAGGCGTTGCCGGAGGCGACCAGGAAGCGGATCGAGGGCAGGCGCGCCATTCACGGCTACGACACGCCGCGGGCGCGCAACCGGCCATCGCCGCGCACGCCGGAGGAGATCGCTGAGACGCCCGACGTCGAGCATCCGCTGGTGCGGACCCATCCCGAGACCGGCCGCAAGGCGCTCTATCTCAACCCCAACCGGCTCGACCGCATCGTCGGCCTGGAGCGCGCCGAAAGCGATGCGCTGCTCGACGAGCTGGCCGACGAGGCGCGCAAGCCCAGGCACCATTTCGGCCATGTCTGGCAGGTGGGTGACATCGTGGTGTGGGACAACCGCGCCACCATGCACCGCGTCATGATCGACTATCCTCTGGGCGAGAGGCGGATCATGCAGCGCGTGCTGATCGAGGGCGACCGGCCAGTCTGACGCCTCACATGCCTGCATGGCCGAAGTCCGTCTCTACTTCGGTGAGTTCGGGGAGAACCTGCGGGAAGCCTCGCCCGGCACGCTCGACAAGCTGAAGCCGCAGGCGAAGTTCTCGCGGAATCTACTTTCCGGCCGCGCGCTTCGTGCCCGACCGCACGCCGCGCACGCCGGCTGGCACTCGATGTGGTGTCGGTCGCCGGCGGCAAGTTCAGGGTCGTGTCCAAGGGCAAGCCGCTGGCCAAGGCCAAGGTCGAGATCATCACCCCGTCCGGCTAGGTTCGGGAGGTCCACACCGGCGAGGACGGCGAGTTCGCCGTCGAACTGCCGTGGCGCGGCACCCATGTGTTCGAGATCCAGTACGCCGACAAGGCGCCGGGCAAGCGCGGCGAGGAGGCGGCGAACTGAGACTGTTCGGTGAGAAGCGGGTGACAGCAGTGCTGGCATCTGCCTGCTGAAAGAAAAGTTGCAAATTCAGCAAGAATATGCCTTTTATTTTGATAGGCTGGTGCTTGGACCGCGTATGACTCGGCGCGGTCGCCCGCGGGTCCTGACCTGCGGACAGTCCGGCTCGCGGGAGCTGGAATAGACACCGTCAACATAAACGGCAACCTGGCGGGAGCAGCGAACACCTCCGACGATCGGGCCTGTGCCGACGGGATGCCGGCGCTGTGTCGCAAGGGGCGGCCAAGCCGTTGAGCGCGCTTGGCGAATCGGCCGCGGCGGCACAGGCTGCGGCACACCTGGCGGGTTTTTGCGGCACATTTCGTGTGCCGCTGCCGGCTTCACTGCGCGGCGCGGGTGGCGAGCAGGCCGTCGATCTCGGGGGCAGAATAGCCCGCTTCTGCCAGCACCTCGCGGGTGTGCTCGCCCGTCCGCGGCGCATGGGTTTCGTCCTGGCGGGCGCCACCGGAGAAGCTGTTGGCGAGCTTGGTGCGCCGGAGGCGGCCTTCGCTGGGATGCTCCTCCGTCCGGAAGAAGCCGACGTCGGCAAGATGCGGGTCGGTGAGCAGGTCGTCGATCGAGTTGTAGCGGGCGGCCGGCACGTCGAGCCTGTCGAACAGTTCGACCCATTCGTCCGTCGTCTTGCCGGTGAGGCCCTCCCTCTGGACCTCGAAGTAGGCGGCGGCATTCTTCGTGCGTGCCGCGGCGCTGTCGAAACGAGGGTCGGTTTTCAGCTCCGGCCGGTCGATGGCGTCGAAGAAGGCCAGCGTCTGGGCGTTGGTGTTGGGGCGGACGGTGACATATCCGTCCTTGGTGGGCAGCGGCCGGTAGTTGGGGCTGAGCAGGCGGCCGTCGCCGGTAGGCCCCACCGGCGGGTCGAAAGTGGCGGCGCCCAGATGCTCGCTGCTGACGAACGAGGCCATGTTCTCCAGCATCGGCACGTCGATCGCCTCGCCTTTGCCGGTCTTCTCGCGGCGGTAGAGGGCGAAGCCGATGCACTGGGCGGCAATGAGACCGCTGGTGTGGTCGCTCATCACCATCGGCACGAAGCGCGGCTCGCCGGTGGCGCGGGCGATGGTGCCGGCGACGCCGGACAGGCTCTGCACGATCGGGTCGTAGGCGGGGCGGTTGTAGTAGCGGCCGCCCCGCCCGAAGGCCAGGATCGAGCAGTGGATCAGCTTGGGATTGAGCCTGGCCAGGCTCGCATGGTCGAGGCCGGCGCGGGCCAGCGCCTCGGGCCGGACGTTGCTCACGAAGACGTCGGCCTTGGCGATCAGGCGCAGCAGGGCGGCATGGCCGTCCGGCTTCTTGAGGTCGAGGACGATCGAGCGCTTGTTGCGGTTGAAGTTGATGAACTTGCCCGACATGCCGGGATTGCGGTTGCCCTCGGCCATGGTGCGCAGCAGGTCGCCGCCCGGCGCCTCGACCTTGATCACGTCGGCGCCGTAGTCGGCGAGGGTGCGGGTGCAGATCGGTCCGACGACGACAGTGGTGAGGTCGACGACGCGCACCCCGGCGAGCGGGCCACTCATTGGGCGAACTCCAGATCCATCTCGCCGCACAGCACGCCGTTCTTGTCGGCCGCCCAGATCCTGAGCTTGCCGTCGGGTTGCTGCGCCTCGCCGCGCACCTCGATCAGGTCGCCGACCCACAGCGGATGGACCAGGCGGGCGGTGTAGCCGGTGAGGGTACCCGTGCCGTGGCGCAGCGCGGCATTGACCATGAGGTGCATGGAAAGACCGCCGTTCGAAACCAGTGCCGGATAGCCTTCCTCGCTCCGCGTGTAATCGCCGTCGTAGTGGATGCGATGGGCGTTCCAGGTCATCGCGGAATAGCGGAAGTTGAGGGTGTTGGTGAGGGCGGTGGTGTCGCTCCAGGTCTGGTCGGTGCGCGCCTGGGTGGCGACCGTGGCCGTGGTCTTCTGGCCCGAAGGCACGGCGGGCCGGTAGATCGCGTCGAATTCGTCGACAGCGAGTGTCTTGCCGTGCTGCTCGATGGTGTGGCGCATGGTGAGCACGAAGATGTCGCCCGATCGACCGCTCTTGGGGACGATGTCGGCGACCTCGGCTTTCTTGACCGCCGGTTCGCCGGCCCTGAGCGCGCCCGTGATTTTGACGCGGCGGCCGGCACCCATGCGGCGCGGCATCGGGATCGGCGGCAGGACGATGCCCTTGTTGGGGTGGCCGTCGGGACCGATGTCGCGCTGGCGCACGGTTTCGGTGAAGAACAGCGTGAACCAGTGTGGCGGCAGTTCGGTGCCGGGCACGAAGCCTTCGGGGTCCATGTCGAAGGCGCCGGCGGCGCGGCGCACCGCCATCAGGCCGATGTCGTCCTCGACCACCCTCACGCGCCCGATCCAGGGGCGCAGCTCGTCCATCGCTTTGTCCATCCAGCCGCTCATGTCCCGTTCCCTCGATTGTGCGGGCGGCATCCTCCAACAAAAGAAGGGCCCGCAACAGCGGGCCCTTCCATTGTCCGAAAGTCCGGAAAGATCGATCAGATCGAGTAGTACATCTTGTACTCGATCGGGGCCGGCTGGTGTTCCCAGTTGTAGACCTCTTCCCACTTGAGCTCCATGTAGGCGTCGATCTGGTCGTCGGTGAACACGCCGCCCTTGGTGAGGAAACTGCGGTCGGCGTCGAGCGCGTTCAGCGCCTCGCGGAGCGAGCCCGCGACGGTCGGAACCTTGGACAGTTCCTCCGGCGGCAGGTCGTACAGGTTCTTGTCCATCGGGTCGCCCGGATGAATCTTGTTGTTGATGCCGTCGATGCCGGCCATCAGCATCGCCGCGAAGGCGAGGTAGGGGTTGGCCGACGGATCGGGGAAGCGGACCTCGACGCGCTTGCCCTTCGGCGAGGCCGAGTAGGGGATGCGGCACGAGGCCGAGCGGTTGCGCGAAGAGTAGGCCAGCAGCACCGGCGCCTCGAAGCCCGGGATCACCCGCTTGTAGGAATTGGTGCTGGCGTTGCAGAAGGCGTTCAGCGCCTTGGCGTGCTTGATGATGCCGCCGATGTAGTAGAGCGCCGTCTCCGACAGGTCGGCATAGCCCGAACCGGCGAACAGCGGCTTGTTGTCCTTCCAGATCGACTGGTGGGTGTGCATGCCCGAGCCGTTGTCGCCATAGATCGGCTTCGGCATGAAGGTGAGCGTCTTGCCGTAGCTGTGGGCGACATTGTGCAGGGTGTACTTGTACTTCTGCACGTTGTCGGCGGTCTTCACCAGCGTATCGAAGCGGAAGCCGAGCTCGTTCTGCGCCGGCGCCACCTCGTGATGGTGGATTTCCATGACGATGCCCATGTCGGTGCAGACCGACATCATCTCGGCGCGCAGGTCGTTGTGCGAGTCGACCGGCTGAACCGGGAAGTAGCCGCCCTTGACGCCGGGACGGTGGCCCATGTTGCCGCCTTCGAACTCGGCACCCGTGTTCCACGGCGATTCGCTCGAGGTGACCTTGTAGAAGCTGCCCTGCATCTGGACGTCGAAGCGGACGTCGTCGAACACGAAGAACTCGAGCTCGGGGCCGAACACGGCGGTGTCGCCGACGCCGGAGGACTTCAGGAAGGCCTCGGCGCGCTTGGCGGTCGACCGCGGGCAACGGGCGTAGAGCTGGCCGGTCGAGGGTTCGACGACGTCGCAGTTGATGATGAGGGTCGTCTGCGCGGCGAAGGGATCGAGCACGGCGGTGGTGGTGTCCGGCATCAGGATCATGTCGGACTCGTTGATCGCCTTCCAGCCGGCGATCGACGAACCGTCGAACATCACGCCGTCGACGAACGTACCTTCATCGGTGGCCGAGGCCATGCGGGCAGTATGCTGCCACTTGCCGAGAGGATCGGTGAAGCGGAAGTCGACGAACTTGACGTCCTTTTCCTTGATCAGCGCGAGAACCTGTTTGGCGTCCATTTGTCCTTCGTCCCTCTCTTGTGGATACGTCCTCTGCCCCCAAAGGGTGCGTTCTCATACGGCGGCGTCACCACGCTCGCCAGTACGAATTCGGATCGCGTCGTCGATGCTCGACACGAAAATCTTGCCGTCGCCGATGCGGCCCGTATGGGCCGAGCTGCGGATCGCCTCGACGGCCTTTTCGACCATCTCATCCTCGATGATCAGCTCGATCTTCACCTTCGGCAGAAAGTCGACGACATATTCGGCGCCGCGGTAGAGTTCGGTGTGTCCCTTCTGGCGTCCGAAGCCCTTGGCCTCGAGGACGGTGATGCCTTTCAGTCCGATCTGATTGAGTGCGTCCTTCACCTCGTCGAGTTTGAAGGGCTTGATGATCGCCTCGATCTTCTTCATTTGGTTGAGACACTCCGCACACGAACACCGGTGCCACCGGTCGAGGTGGCCCGTATGGAACGCTTTTCAGCACTTTTCATGCCAAAGTTATCCACAGATATTACAGCGCAAAGTGGCTGATCTGATCATGAATGGAGCGAAAAGTCTAAAATATAGGCATTTTTATGCCTAAATTATGATCTCTTGAGGGGTACTCGATGAAGTCCGCCAACTTGCTGATGTCCAACCTCGGAACGACTGTTTTCGAGGTGATGTCAGCCCTCGCCCGGGAGCACCAGTCCGTCAATCTTGGGCAGGGATTCCCCGACGACAAGGGACCGCAAGAGGTCCGTGCAGCCGCGGCCGAATACCTGATGAACGGTCACAACCAGTACCCGCCAATGATGGGCATCCCGGAGCTGCGCCAGGCGGTGGCGGAGCACGCGCGGCGTTTCCAGGGGTTGTCGGTCGACTGGCAAACCGAAGTGCTGGTGACATCGGGCGCGACCGAGGCGCTGGGCGACTGCCTGCTGGGGCTGATCGAGCCCGGCGACGAGGTCGTGCTGATCGAACCGCTCTACGACTCGTATCTTCCGATGGTGCGCCGGGCGGGGGGCATCCCGAAGCTGGTGCGCCTCGAGCCACCGACGTGGCGGCTGCCGCGCGAAGAACTGGCGGCGGCGTTCAACGACCGGACCAAACTCATCCTGTTCAATACGCCGATGAACCCGTGCTCCAAGGTCTTCGACCACGACGAGCTGGATTTCATCGCTGCTCTTTGCCTCAAGCATGATGCCTACGCCGTCTGCGACGAAGTCTATGAACACATCATCTTCGACGACCGGCGCCATGTGTCGATCATGACCTTGCCGGACATGCGCACGCGGACCGTCCGGATCGGCTCGGCGGGCAAGAGCTTCAGCCTGACGGGCTGGAAAGTGGGCTATATCACCGCCGCGCCGGAACTCATGAAGACGATCGCGAAGACCCATCAGTTCATGACGTTCACCACGCCTCCCAACCTGCAATGGGGCGCGGCTACGGGACTTCGCCTTGCGGACAACTACTATTCGACCCTGGCGGGCGACATGCAGCGCAAGCGCGATCGTCTCGCGAACGCCCTGACCGACATCGGCTTCGACGTCCTGCCGGCCCACGGTACCTATTTCGTGACGACCGACTTCCGGCCGCTCGGCTTCAACGGCACGGATGACGATTTCTGCCGTCACATTACGGTCGAGGCGGGGGTAACGGCGGTACCTGTCAGCGCCTTCTACGACGAGCCCGCGCGGGCGCCCCGGCACTTCGCCAGGTTCTGCTTCTGCAAGCACGACGAGACCCTGGACAACGCGGTCGATCGGCTGGGGCGGCATTTCCGGCGATAAGCACCGGATTCCAGCCGTCTGGCGACTTTCGTTACAATTCCCCCCTGCCGGGTGGGTTTCATGAGGCGTATACTGTTTCCACGGAGAGTGATGACTTCGAGCGTTATTCGTAAAGCGGCCAACAAATGGGCGGTCATGTCGAACCTGCTGTCGGCGTGAGACCGGGCGAGTCTGCTTTGTCGCCTCGAAACTCCGCCAAGCCTTCTCGGATCGATGGTCGCCGTCTGCGCAGCGAGCGGACCAAGCAGTTGATCATGGAAGCGTTCCTGGCCCTGCTGCGGGAAAGTTCGACCATGCCTACTGCGGCGCAGATCGCCGGGCGAGCGGGCTATTCGGTTCGCTCCATATTCGAGCGGTTTCCGGATCTCAATGCGTTGCGGGTAGCCACAGTGGACTATCAGCTCGCCCAAGCAGCCGCCCTGGCGCCACCGCGCCACGTCGACGGCGACCGACAGACCCGGATCAGGTCGCAGGTCGAGACCAGGGCAGGTACTTGCGAGCGCGGCATTGCGCTGTGGCGCGTCTTTCTTTTCCTGGTTGACGAGTCGGCGGAACTCAAGCTCCGACTTAACGTCGCGCGGCAACGAACAATCGATCGCTTCGAAGTCATGTATCGGCCTGAGCTTTCCACGCTTGGGGACGTGGAGCGCAAATATCTTCTGATCGCGCTGGAAGCGCTCACCGACATCGAAAGTTGGGCGCGGATGCGCGAAATGCACGGCATGTCATTCGAAGAAAGCTGCGCTGTCTGGATCCGCGCCATCGACCGCTTGCTTCCGGCGACTCCGTCGAGCCAGACGTAGCCGAGGCTACCTTGGTCAAAGCTTCAGCGTCCAGGCCCGCACGAGTTGACGGTCGCCGCATACGCAGCGAGCGGACAAGGCAGTTGATCATTGAATCCTACCTTGCTCTGGCAGGAGAGGAATCGCCGGCGCTGCCGACCGCGGCCAAAGTCGCCGAGCGGGCAGGCTATTCCGTGCGGTCGGTCTTCGAACGCTTTCCCGATCTTCATCGCCTTCAGGTCGCCGCAGCCGACTATGCCATTGCTCAGGTGGTGGCAATGGCTGCTCCCCGCGACGCTGGCGGCGATCGAATGACACGCATCCGGTCCCACGTCGGCGTGCGGATGCGCGCCTCGGAACGGTGGCTGCCGCTGTGGCGGGCGCTCATCGCGAACCAAGGCAGCTCGGAGGAACTCCAAGCTCGCGTTCGTGCGATGCGAAAGCGCGTTATTTCCCTCATGGAGCATATGTATGCTCCCGAGCTGTCGACGCTTTCGGACGTGGCGCGACGGCATACCTTGGTCGCCCTTTGAAGCGATTGTGGATGTCGAGAGCTGGGCCCGCATGCGGGAGCAGTTTGGCCTGTCTGTCGACGAGGCATGTGCAGTCCGGGTGCAAGCAGTGGATCGCCTGCTTCCGCCGACGCCCTGAACGTCACGGTTCCACGCTGCAATCGTTACAATTTGCGGTCATATTGAACGCAACAAGGGACGTACCATCCAAATTTGCATCATGGCACCGCCCCGCTTCCGGCAGGGCCAGCATGATTGATCGAGCCGGCCAGTCGTTGATTTGATCCTCGAAATGAAGGCACTCTTGAAAGAGTCATCGTCTCCCAAGCGCGCCAGGACCGACGGCCGACGGCTACGCAGTGCGCGCACCAGGCAGCTGGTGATCGAGGCGTATCTGGCGCTCTTGCGCGAGAATCCGACTATCCCGACAGCTGCCCAAATCGCCGACCGTGCCGGCTATTCCGTTCGCTCCGTCTTCGAACGATTTCCCGACCTTCACGCCCTGCGTGTCGCGGCAACGGACTATGCGTTTGGCCAGGCCAACGATCAAACTTGGGCAACAGGGCCCGACGGCGATCGGCAGGCTAGACTGAGGATCCATGTCGAGAGACGAGCGAGGGTCTGCGAACAATGGCTGCCTCTGTGGCGGGCTCTCAATATCAACAAGGGCGAGTCGAAGGATCTTCAGGACAGAATCGACTTGATACGCAAGGCCATCATTGTGAGAATCGAAGTGATGTACGGCCCCGAACTTTCGACGCTCTCGGACAAGCTGCGCCGGCAAACCGTTCTGGCGATCGAAGCATTGGTCGATTTCGAGAGCTGGGCGCGCATGCGCGACTTCTTCGGACTGTCGTTCGAAGAAGGGTGTGCAGCCTGGATCCGGGCCATCGATAGCCTCTTGCCGCCCACTCAGGCGGATTCTTGACGCTCCGGCCGCCGGAGCGTAGGAAGGCGCGCTTCGTTGGGGGCGATCCACGATGGCGGCCGTAGCTCAGTTGGTTAGAGCGCCAGATTGTGATTCTGGATGTCGCCGGTTCAATTCCGGTCGGCCGCCCCAATCGCTCATGCTTCATGGCCACTAAGGCGCCGTCGCGGGATCTGACTCCCTCCGACAATCTGGTCCTCCTGAGTTGTGCGGAGATGGCGATGGCCGACGCCGCCACCATCGCCGGTGGCGTGTCCGGAGCCAATCTCATGGAGGCGGCCGGGCGGGCAGTGGCGGACGCGGTACTCGAGCGCCATCTGCCGCGGCCGGTCGTCGTCCTGTGTGGCCCGGGAAACAATGGCGGCGACGGCTTCGTGGCAGCGCGTCACCTCCATGCTGCCGGCTGGCCGGTTCGGGTGGCTCTGCTCGGTGATCGGGTCGCTCTGCACGGCGATGCCGCCTGGGCATCGCAGGCATGGAAGGGATCCGTGGAGGCTCCGAGCCTCGACCTGCTCGACGGCCATCCACTTGTGGTCGATGCCCTGTTCGGTGCCGGTCTCGGCCGCGCAATCGACGGCATCGCCGGCGACCTGATCGACCGGATGAACACCGAGGCCCTGCACGTGGTGTCGGTCGACGTGCCGAGTGGCCTGCATGGCGACAGCGGCGAAGTGATGGGCCGAGCGCCGACGGCAGAATGTACGGTTACTTTTTTCCGTGCCAAACTCGGGCATTACTCGGTTGAAGGGCTTCGGCACTGCGGTGTCCTCAGGGTGGCCGACATCGGGATAGACCGTTCGGTGCTGAAGGCGATTGGGCCACAACTTTGGTTGAATGCTCCGGGACTGTGGCAGGCGCATCTGCGTCGCGACGATCCCGGAACGCACAAGTATGCTCGCGGCCACTTGACCGTCCTGGGTGGAGCAATTGCCACCGGTGCGGCGAGGCTTGCTGCCCTGGCTGGACGTCGGGCTGGGGCAGGGCTTGTGACCATCGCCAGCCCGCGAGCGTCGATGGCGGTTTACCAGACGGCCGAGCCCGGCAACCTCATTGCCGAAGTCGAAGACGGCCAGGCCTTCGCGCGCCTGCTGGTCGATGAGAGACGGAACGCGATCCTCGCCGGGCCGGGCTCTGCTGTCGACGAACGAACTCGTGATTCGGTCTTGGCTGGACTGGCCACGGGTCGCCCGGCAGTGCTCGACGCCGACGCCATAACAGCCTTCGCCGAGAATCCTGCGGACCTGTTCAAGGCCTTCAGAGGCCCGGTCCTGCTGACACCGCATGAAGGCGAATTTCGCCGTCTGTTTCCCGATCTTTCAGCAGTTCCCGGCAAGGTTGAACGGACTCGGCGCGCAGCCCGGCAGAGCGGCGCAACCGTCCTGCTGAAGGGGCCGGATACGGTCGTCGCGGCTCCCGACGGCCGTGCGGTCATCAACGTTCACGCGCCGGCGACGCTGGCAACCGCAGGTTCGGGTGATGTCCTCGCAGGCATCGCGGGCGGGCTGATTGCCCAGGGCCTGTCGCCGCTGGCGGCAGGTGCGGCGGCGGCATGGCTCCATGGTGACTGCGCCTTTCGCTTCAAGCGACCGGGTCTGATTGCCGAGGATCTGATTGCCCGAATTCCGGAAGCGCTTGCTGCGGTGATTCCTGGCGATCCGGGTGGGGCTCAAGGCCGCTGAATTGACCGCTTGCCGGGCGCGGGCTAAGAGGCCCGCGATTCGCCCTCGAGGCACGCCCCGATGGCCCTCGATGGCAATGGGGCAAATGTCGGGCGGGCGTGGTGGAATTGGTAGACACGCGAGATTTAGGTTCTCGTGCCGCAAGGCGTGGGGGTTCAAGTCCCTCCGCCCGCACCAGACGGAAGTGGAAGTGAGAAAATGCAAGTGACGGAACTTTCGGCCGAAGGGCTGAAGCGGCAATTCAAGATCATCGTCCCCGCGGGCGACCTTTCGGCCAAGGTCGACGAGCGCTTGGCCGAACTGGCCCAGACGGCGACTCTCCCAGGCTTCCGGCCGGGCAAGGTGCCGGTCGGCCTGCTGAAGAAACAGTATGGTCAAGCCCTGTATGGCGAAGCTCTTGAACAGGCTGTCAATTCGAGCACCGCCAAGGCCATCGAGGATCGCGGCCTGAAGCCCGCGCTGCAGCCGCGTGTGGATCTGAAGCAGCTCGAGGAAGGCAAGGACGTCGAGTTCGAGGTCGCGATCGAGGTGCTGCCGGAAATCGGCAAGCTTGATTTTTCTAGCGTCGAACTCGAGCGCCTGAAGGCCAGTGTCCCGGACAAGGACGTCGACGAGGCCATCGAGCGCATCGCCAAGGCGAACCGTGACCAGAAGCCGGTCGAACCGCCGCGTCCGGCACAGAAGGGCGATTCGATCAAGCTCGACTTTGTGGGCTCGGTCGACGGCAAGGAATTCCCAGGCGGCGCGGCTACCGACTACTCTCTCGAACTCGGCTCCGGCTCGTTCATTCCGGGCTTCGAGGATCAGCTCACCGGCGCCGAGGTCGGCAAGGTGATCGACGTCAAGGTGACGTTCCCGGCCGACTACGGTGCGGCTGAACTGGCCGGCAAGGACGCGATCTTCAAGTGCACGATCAAGGAACTCCACGAGTTCGTCGACAAGCCGGTTGACGACGAGCTGGCGAAGAAGAACAACTTCGAGAATCTCGAGGCGATGCGCAAGGCGGTGGCTGACCGGATCGGTCAGGACTACAGCCAGATCTCGCGTTCGATGATCAAGCGCAGTCTGCTCGACAAGCTTGCCGACCAGCACAAGTTCGCGGTTCCCGAGGGCCTGATCGAGGGCGAGTTCAATGCCATCTGGCAGCGCATCGAGGAAGCCAAGAAGAACGGCCAGAAACTCGAGGACGACGAAGAGAAGATGCGCAAGGAGTATCGCGAGATCGCCGAGCGCCGTGTTCGCCTTGGTCTGTTGCTGGCCGATGTCGGGCGATCCAACAGCATCGATGTCACACCCGAGGAACTGAACCAGGCCGTGATGCGCGAAGCCATGCGCTATCCCGGCCAAGAGCGACAGGTCCTCGAGTTCTATGGCAAGAACGCTGAACTGAAGGATCAGCTTCGTGCGCCGATCTTCGAGGAAAAGACGGTCGACTTCATCCTGGAGTTGGCGAAGGTCTCGGAGAAGTCGGTTACCCCCGAGGAACTGCTCAAGGCAGCCCGCGAGGCGGAAGAAGACAAACCCGCCGATACGGCGCCGTCCGCGGCGCCTTAGGCGGCGAATTGATCCAGAGGCGGCGGCCTTGAACAGGGCCACCGGCGCTGCCATTTTCAAAGCGACAGTCACCAAGGGGGCCACGCGATGATTCGCGACCGCGATCCGCTGGAAGTCTACAATAACTACTACGTACCGATGGTCGTCGAGCAATCAGCGCGCGGCGAGCGTGGCTACGACATCTGGTCGAGACTGCTCAAGGAACGCATAATCTTCCTGAATGGACCGATCGAGGACAACGTCGCCGGGCTGGTTTGCGCGCAATTGCTCTATCTCGAATCCGAGAATCCGGCGAAGGACATCTCCTTCTACATCAATTCTCCGGGTGGCGTGGTCACGTCGGGCATGGCGATCTACGACACCATGCAGTATGTGCGGCCGCTCATATCGACCTTGGTCTTCGGTCAAGCGGCATCTGCCGGTTCGCTGCTGTTGATGGCGGGGGCAAAGGGCAAGCGTTTCTCTCTTCCCAATGCCCGGATCATGATCCATCAACCCTCGGGTGGCGCTCAGGGCCAGGCGACCGATATCGAAATCCATGCCCGGGAAATTCTGGCGACTCGGGCCCGTCTGAACCAGATGTATGTCGATCATACTGGCAGGACGATCGAGGAGATCGAGCAGGCCATGGAGCGCGATAAATTCTTCACGCCAAAGGAAGCCAAGGAGTTCGGCCTGATCGACGACGTGCTCGAAAAACGGCCGACTCCGACCACTCTGGCGGCTGCCTCCTAGGCAGCAACCGCGACCAATTGTTTCTCATTTGGCTGTCGACACACCATATTTTGATGTTGTGGGCATCATAGGGTCGCGTTTAACATAGTCTTGCGTGCGGGCCCGCAGTCAGCGGGCCCCCCAAGCGGAGGTGCGTTAACGACATGCCAGCCGCCAAATCCGGGGGCGATTCCCGCAATACCCTCTACTGCAGCTTCTGCGGCAAGAGCCAGCATGAGGTCCGAAAGCTCATTGCTGGGCCGACGGTATTCATCTGCGACGAGTGCGTTGAACTCTGCATGGACATCATCCGTGAGGAGAACAAGACGACCTTGGTCAAATCCAAGGACGGCGTTCCGTCTCCCAAGGAGATTCGTCAGATCCTCGATGACTATGTGATCGGCCAGGACCAGGCCAAGCGCATCCTCGCGGTTGCGGTGCACAATCACTACAAGCGGCTAAGCCACGGCGGCAAGGCGAACGACGTCGAGATTGCCAAGTCGAACATCATGCTGATCGGCCCGACCGGCTGCGGCAAGACGCTGCTCGCCCAGACGCTGGCGCGGATGCTCGACGTACCGTTCACCATGGCGGACGCTACGACGCTGACCGAGGCCGGCTATCTCGGCGAGGATGTTGAGAACATCATCCTGACGCTGCTGCAGGCCGCCGATTACAACGTGGAGCGAGCGCAGCGCGGCATCGTCTACATCGACGAAGTCGACAAGATAAGTCGCAAGTCGGACAACCCTTCGATAACCCGCGACGTGTCGGGCGAGGGTGTGCAGCAAGCACTGCTGAAGATCATGGAAGGCACCGTAGCCTCCGTGCCACCGCAGGGCGGGCGCAAGCATCCGCAGCAGGAATTCCTGCAGGTCGACACGACGAACATCCTGTTCATCTGCGGCGGTGCATTCTCCGGCCTCGACAAGATCATCTCGATGAGGCGCCAAGGTACGTCGATCGGCTTCGGTGCCGAGGTACGTGGTCCCGAGGATCGTCGGACCGGCGAGGTCCTGCGAGACCTCGAACCGGAAGATTTGCTCAGGTACGGTTTGATCCCCGAATTCGTCGGCCGTCTGCCGGTCGTGGCCACTCTGGAGGATCTGGACGAAAGCGCCCTGATCGAGATCCTGACCCGGCCGAAGAATGCGCTGCTGAAGCAGTACCAGCGCCTATTCGACATGGAGAGTGTAAAGCTCAAATTTACCGATGATGCCCTGCGGGCGGTCTCCCAGAAGGCGATCCTACGCAAGACCGGCGCACGCGGCCTGCGCTCGATCATGGAGACGGTGCTTCTGGACACCATGTACGACCTGCCGTCGCTCAACGGCGTCGAGGAAGTTGTGATCAATCGCGAAGTCATAGAAGGGCGGGCCCAACCGCTCTATGTGCACGGTGAGCGCAAAGAGGGCATCGCCGCCGCGCCGGCCTGAGTTTTGCTGCGTCGGTGACATCCGTCGCCGGCAGTCCCTGACGGGCCTTGAACAACCCCCTGTTCAGGCCAATCTCTGCTAACGAGTGCGCGTCCATCTGCGCCGCGGTTCGCCCATGGTGGGAGCCACGGCCCGGGGGCGGGTAGCTCTAACAGCGTACGTTGCGAGGCATCATGAACGCCCCCACTCAAGGAATCGTCTATCCGGTCCTGCCGTTGCGCGACATCGTCGTGTTTCCGGGCATGATCGTTCCCCTCTTCGTCGGTCGCGAGAAGAGCGTCAAGGCGCTCGAAGAGGTAATGAAGGACGACAAGCAGATTCTGCTGATCGCCCAAAAGAACGCCAGCCAGGACGATCCCGGGCCCGAGGACATCTATACGATCGGTACGCTCGGCACGGTGCTGCAGTTGCTCAAGCTGCCCGATGACACCGTCAAGGTGCTGGTCGAGGGCGGGCGGCGCGTGCGCGTCACCGGCTACACCGACCGCACCGACTTCTTCGAAGCTCGGGCAGTCGAGATGGAAGACGCTGCAGCCGATTCGGCTGAACTGCAGGCGGCAGCTCGCACGGTGGTTTCTGAATTCGAGAACTACGTGAAGCTGAACAAGAAAGTGCCGCCGGAAGTCGTCGTCTCGATCAACAAGATCGAGGAGCCAGCCAAGCTCGCCGACACGATTTCGGCGCACCTGGCGCTTAAGGTCGCCGAGAAGCAGCAGCTGCTCGAGCTCGATTCCGTCTCCAAGCGGCTGGAGCGGATCCTTGGGCTGATGGAAGGCGAGATCGGTGTGTTGCAGGTCGAGAAGAAGATCCGCAATCGCGTGAAGCGCCAGATGGAGAAGACGCAGCGCGAGTACTATCTGAACGAGCAGATGAAGGCGATCCAGAAGGAGCTTGGCGAGACCGAGGACGGTCGCGACGAGGTCTCCGAGCTGGAGAAGCGCATCCGCAAGACGCGCCTGTCCAAGGAAGCGCGCGAGAAGGCCAATGCCGAGCTGAAGAAGCTCCGGACCATGAGCCCGATGTCGGCCGAGGCCACGGTGGTGCGCAACTACCTCGACTGGCTGCTCTCGATTCCGTGGCGCAAGCCGACCAAGATCATCAAGGACCTGAAGTACGCTGAGGAGATTCTCAACGCCGACCATCACGGCCTCGAGAAGGTCAAGGAACGCATTCTCGAGTATCTCGCGGTCCAGCAGCGCGTCGACAAGATGAAGGGCCCGATCCTGTGCCTGGTCGGACCGCCGGGCGTCGGCAAGACCTCGCTCGGCAAGTCGATCGCCAAGGCCACGGGACGCAACTTCGTGCGCATGTCGCTGGGCGGCGTGCGCGACGAGGCCGAGATTCGCGGCCATCGCCGGACCTACATCGGCTCGCTGCCGGGCAAGGTCGTCCAGAGCATGAAGAAGGCGAAGTCCTCGAATCCACTCTTCCTGCTCGACGAGATTGACAAGCTCGGTGCGGATTTCCGCGGCGACCCGTCGTCGGCGCTGCTTGAGGTGCTGGATCCGGAGCAGAACAGCTCGTTCAACGACCATTACCTCGAGGTCGATTACGACCTGTCGAACGTGATGTTCATCACCACGGCGAACTCGCTCCGCATGGCGCAGCCACTGATGGATCGCATGGAGATCATTCGGCTGGCCGGCTACACGGAAGACGAAAAGGTTGCGATCGCACGCAAGCACCTGATCCCCAAACAGATCGAGGCGAACGGGTTGCGGGCGGGTGAGATCGACATCCATGATGACGCTGTGCGCGATCTCGTGCGCTACTACACACGTGAGGCCGGTGTCCGGAACCTCGAACGCGAGATCGCCAACCTTGCCCGCAAGTCGACCAAGGAAATCCTCATGAAGGGGGCGGCCAAGGTCAAGATCGGGCGCAAGAACCTCGACAAGTACGCAGGCGTGCGGCGGTTCCGCTATGGCGAGGCCGAGCTCGAGGATCTCGTCGGCATCACGACGGGTCTGGCGTGGACCGAGGTCGGTGGCGAGCTGCTGCAGATCGAGGCCGTGCTGGTTCCGGGCCGCGGTCGCGTGACCGTCACTGGCAAGCTGGGCGATGTCATGCAGGAGTCGGTGCAGGCGGCCAACGCCTATGTCCGCTCCCGTGCCGCTGTGTTCGGCATCAAGCACAACATCTTCGAGAAACGCGACATCCACGTGCACGTGCCGGAAGGTGCAACGCCCAAGGATGGCCCCTCGGCGGGTGTCGGCATGATCACCTCGATCGTCTCGGCCTTGACCGGCGTGGCGGTCCGAAAGGACGTCGCCATGACCGGCGAGATCAGCCTGCGGGGGCGCGTGCTGCCGATCGGCGGCCTCAAGGAGAAGCTGCTGGCGGCCTTGCGCGGCGGCCTCAAGACCGTGCTCATCCCCAAGGAAAACGAGCGCGATCTGCCGGAGATTCCCGACAACGTGAAGAAGGGGCTGGAGATCATCCCGGTTTCGACCGTCGACGAGGTTCTCGCCAAGGCGCTGGTCAAGCCGCTGGTTGCCGTCGAGTGGCCGAACGATCTGGAAGTGGTCGCCGCCAAACCGGCGGACGGGCCCGAGGCCATCCGAGCGCACTGAACGCCCTCCTGAAAACGGCGCGAAGCCCCGGAGCGATCCGGGGCTTCATTGTGTTTGGCTCAACTTATGCGCCTTGTGGGAGGTCGTCCCACAAAATATGGTATTCGACGTTGACGCCGTTTTCAGGCCGCCCTTACACTTGAGGCTGCCGGACCATGCAGAGGCTCGCCCGTGAACAAGCACGATCTGATCGCCGCCGTCGCCGCTTCCACCAACCTCTCCAAGACGGATGCCGCCAATGCCGTCGATGCCATCCTGACTGTCATCACCAAGTCCTTGAAGAAGAAGGAGAAGGTCTTGTTGGTTGGCTTCGGCACGTTTCAGGTTTCCAGGCGCAAAGCGGGCGAAGGCCGAAATCCGCAGACCGGCGAAAAGATCAAGATTGCGGCGGCAAACGTGCCGCGCTTCAAGGCCAGCAAGGCCCTCAAGGACGCGATCAACTAGCGCAACTTTCAAGCGCTGTGTTAGGACTGACGCGGCGGGCGATTAGCTCAGTTGGTAGAGCGCTTCTTTTACACGGAAGATGTCGGCGGTTCGAGCCCGTCATCGCCCACCAGCGTTTCGCAAGATAGCTCGGAAAGCGTAGCAATATCGGGCATTTACGCACCTCTTCGCGGGTGCGGTATGCTTGACACCCCATAGGTGGTCCTATATCTCTCGCGCGCCGTTTGGGGCTACTGCGGGCGTAGTTCAGTTGGTTAGAACGCCGGCCTGTCACGCCGGAGGTCGCGGGTTCGAGTCCCGTCGCTCGCGCCAGCCCAAACACTGGCAGCCCACAAAAACGGGGCGCAAGGGGTGGCGATGGAAGAGCTTCTTAGGGAATACCTTCCGATCCTGATCTTCCTCGGCCTAGCTTTTGGCCTTACGAGCGCAATGCTTGGCGGGTCGTATTTGATCGCCCGCCAGAATCCCAATTCCGAAAAGCTTTCGCCGTTCGAGTGCGGGTTCGCACCGTTCGACGATGCGCGCGGCAAATTCGACGTGCGCTTCTACCTGGTCGCCATTCTGTTCATCATCTTTGATCTCGAAGTGGCGTTCCTTTTCCCGTGGGCAGTGACGCTGGGTGACATCGGCCTGTTCGGCTTCTGGTCGATGATGCTGTTTCTGGGTGTCCTCACGATCGGGTTCATCTACGAGTGGCGCAAGGGAGCCCTGGAATGGGAGTAGTCACCCCAGCCAAGCCGAATACCGCTGCTGAGGCGGCGTTGTCGCGGGCCTTGAACGACGAACTGGCTGACAAGGGCTTCGTCGTGGCGCAGCTCGACAAGCTGATCACCTGGGCGCGCACTGGCTCGATGTGGGGCCTGACCTTCGGTCTGGCCTGCTGCGGCGTGGAAATGATCCATGCCTGGATGAGCCGATACGACCTCGACCGCTTCGGCTTCGCGCCGATGCCGAGCCCTCGGTCGGCCGATGTGATGATCGTGGCCGGTACGCTGACCAACAAGATGGCGCCGGCGCTGCGCAAGGTCTACGACCAGATGGCCGAGCCGCGCTACGTTATTTCGATGGGCTCCTGCGCCAACGGCGGCGGCTACTATCACTACAGCTACTCCGTCGTGCGCGGCTGCGACCGCATTGTTCCGGTCGATATCTACGTCCCCGGTTGCCCGCCGACCGCCGAGGCCTTGCTGTACGGCATCCTGCAGCTCCAGAAGAAGATCCGTCGCACCGGAACGCTGGTGCGCTGATGGACCAGCCGCTGAAGGAACTCGGCGACCATATCGTCCAGGCAAGCGCGGGCGCGGTGACGGCCAGCGATGTTCGCCTCGGCGAATTGATGTTGGAGTGTGCGCCCGACAATCTGATCGCGCTGCTCGCGTTCCTGCGCGACGATCCGAAGTGCCTGTTCAAGCAGCTCATCGATATTTGCGGCGTCGACTGGCCGGAACGTGAGAAGCGCTTTGACGTCGTCTACAATCTGCTCAGCCTGAAAAACAACCAGCGAATCCGCATCAAGGTCGCGACCGACGAATCGACGCCCGTGCCGTCGGCCGTGTCGGTGTACAGCTCCGCCGGCTGGTTCGAACGCGAGAGCTACGATCTCTACGGCGTGTGGTTTTCGGACCATCCGGATCTTCGGCGGATTCTCACCGACTACGGTTTCGAAGGCCATCCGCTCCGCAAGGACTTCCCGCTCACCGGTTTCGTCGAGCTGCGCTGGGACGATATCCAGAAGCGTGTGGTCTACGAGCCCGTGAAGCTCGCGCAGGAATTCCGCCGTTTCGACTTCCTCAGCCCGTGGGAAGGCGCGCAGCAGGTATTGCCGGGCGACGAGAAGGCCCAGGAGAAGGGCAAGACGAGCTGACATGTCCGACGTCGAGATCAAGACCCTGACGATGAATTTCGGGCCGCAGCACCCGGCGGCCCACGGCGTGCTGCGCCTGGTCGTCGAGATGGACGGCGAGATCGTCGAGCGCTGCGATCCCCATATCGGTCTGCTGCACCGCGGCACCGAAAAGCTGATCGAGTACAAGAGCTACCTGCAGGCGGTGCCGTATTTCGACCGGCTCGACTACGTGTCGCCGATGAACCAGGAACACGCCTATGCGCTGGCGGTCGAGAAGCTGCTGGGCATCACCGCGCCGGAGCGCGGCCAGTACATCCGCGTGCTGTTCTCCGAGATCACCCGCATCTTGAACCATCTGCTGAACGTCACGACCTTCGCCATGGACACCGGTGCGCTGACGCCGCCGCTGTGGGGCTTCGAGCAGCGCGAGCTGCTGATGGAATATTACGAGCAGGTGAGCGGTTCGCGCATGCATGCGGCCTATTTCCGGCCGGGCGGCGTTCACCAGGATCTGCCCGACGGCATCCTCGATTCGATGGACGGCTGGATCAAGCAGTTCATCCCGGTCCTCAAGGACATCGAAAAGCTGCTGAACGACAATCGCATCTTCCGCCAGCGCACCGTCGACATCGGCGTCGTGTCGGCCGCGCAGGCACTCGACTGGGGCTTCTCCGGGCCGCTGATCCGCGCGTCCGGCATCCCGTGGGATCTGCGCAAGTCACAGCCCTACGACGTCTACGACCGCATGGATTTCGACATCCCGCTCGGCAAGACCGGTGATTGCTTCGCGCGTTACCTGGTGCGCATCGAGGAGATGTACCAGAGCGTCCGCATCATGGAGCAATGCATCGTGGCCTTGCGTAAGGTGGGCGGCCCGGTTCGCGTCGACGACCGCAAGCTGTCGCCACCGCGTCGCAGCGAGATGAAGGGCTCGATGGAGGCGCTGATCCATCACTTCAAGCTCTATACCGAAGGCTACAAGGTGCCGGCCGGCGAGACCTATACGGCGGTCGAGGCGCCGAAGGGTGAGTTCGGCGTCTATCTCGTATCCGACGGCACCAATAAACCTTATCGCTGCAAGATCCGGGCGCCGGGATTTCCGCATCTGCAGGCGCTCGAGATGATGACGAAGGGTCACCAGCTCGCCGACATGTCGGCGAACATCGGCTCACTCGACATCGTGTTCGGCGAGATCGACCGCTAGGAGACGATGAGATGGCGATGATCACCGCCGATCCCAAGGATGTGCCGCACATCGGGCACTTTGCCTTCACGCCGGAAACCCTGGCCAAGGCGAAGGCGTTGATGGCGAACTATCCGCCGGGCCGGCAGGCCAGCGCGGTGATCGGCGTGCTCGACCTTGCGCAGCGTCAGCAGGGCTGGTTGCCGCGGGTGGCGATGGATGAAGTGGCCAAGCTTCTCGATATGGCGCCGATCCGGGTCTACGAGATCGCGACTTTCTACACGATGTTCCAGCTCAAGCCGCGCGGGAAGTACCTGCTGCAGGTCTGCACCACGACGCCGTGCTGGCTGCGCGGCTCGGAGGCGGTGATGAAGGCCTGTCAGCATGCCGCCGACGGAGAAATCTTCAGCGTCCAGGAGGTCGAGTGCCTGGGCGGCTGCGTGAATGCGCCGGTCGTGCAGATCAACGACGATTTCTACGAGGATCTCGACGAGACCTCGATCACGAAGGTGCTGGATGCATTCCGCCGCGGCGAGATGCCGAAGCCGGGACCGCAGGTCGACCGGCAGACATCGGCGCCGGTCGGCGGCGCCACGACGCTGAAGGGCGAGTAGGGCGATGCTCAGCGACAAGGACCGCATCTTCACCAACCTCTACGGTGCCCATGACTGGCACCTGGCCGGCGCACGCGCACGCGGCGCCTGGGACAATACCAAGGCGATCCTCGACAAGGGCCCTGACGGCATCATCGACGAGATGAAGAAGTCGGGTCTGCGCGGTCGTGGTGGCGCCGGATTCCCGACCGGTCTCAAGTGGTCCTTCATGCCCAAGGAAGTGAAGGATCGCCCGCATTATCTGATCGTGAACGCCGACGAGTCCGAGCCCGGCACCTGCAAGGACCGCGACATCCTGCGGCACGACCCGCATCTGTTCATCGAGGGCTGCCTGGTCGCGGGCTTCGCGATGCGGGCGAACGCCGGCTACATCTACGTGCGCGGCGAGTTCTACAACGAAGCGCAGAACCTCATCACGGCTGTCCGCGAGGCCTACGAAGCTGGTCTGCTGGGCAAGAATGCCTGCGGCTCCGGCTGGGATTTCGACCTTTATGTCCACCGCGGTGCAGGCGCCTATATCTGCGGCGAGGAAACCGCGTTGCTGGAGAGCCTCGAGGGCAAGAAGGGCATGCCGCGGCTGAAGCCGCCGTTCCCGGCCGGATCGGGCCTCTACGGTTGCCCATCGACGGTGAACAACGTCGAGTCGATTGCGGTGGCGCCGACAATCCTGCGTCGCGGCGCGACCTGGTTTGCGGGCATCGGCCGGCCGAACAACACCGGCACCAAGCTGTTCTGCATCTCAGGCCACGTGAACAAGCCCTGCAACGTCGAAGAGGAAATGGGCATCCCACTGCGCGAGCTGATCGATCGTCATGCCGGTGGCGTGCGCGGCGGCTGGGACAATCTGCTGGCGGTGATCCCGGGCGGTGCCTCGGTGCCGTTGCTGCCCAAGTCGATCTGCGACACTGTCCTGATGGATTTCGACTCGCTGCGCGACCAGAAGTCAGGCCTTGGCACGGCGGCCGTCATCGTAATGGACAAGTCGACTGACGTCGTGAAGGCCATTGCCCGGTTGAGCTATTTCTATAAGCACGAGAGCTGCGGCCAGTGTACGCCGTGCCGGGAAGGTACGGGCTGGATGTGGCGAGTCATGGAACGCATGGTGACGGGCAACGCGCGCATCGAGGAGATCGACGCGCTCGAGGACGTTACCAAGCAGGTCGAAGGGCACACGATCTGCGCCTTGGGCGATGCGGCGGCATGGCCAATCCAGGGCCTGATCCGCCATTTCCGGCCTGAGATGGAGCGCCGCATCCGGGCGCGCACCGAAAAACTGGCGGCCGAGTAGGCGGGGCAGGGAGCACGCAATGCCCAAGGTGAAGATCGATGGCGTCGAGATCGAGGTGCCAGCCGGCATCACGGTCCTGCAGGCCTGTGAACTGGCGGGCGTCGAGATCCCGCGCTTCTGCTACCATGAGCGGCTGTCGATCGCCGGCAATTGCCGCATGTGCCTGGTCGAGGTGAAGCCGGGGCCGCCCAAGCCGCAGGCAAGCTGCGCGCTGCCTGTTGCCGACAAGCAGGAGATCTTCACCCAGACGCCGACAGTCAAGAAGGCGCGCAACGGCGTGAGGGAATTCCTGCTGATCAACCACCCGCTCGATTGCCCGATCTGCGACCAGGGTGGCGAATGCGACCTGCAGGATCAAGCGATGGGTTACGGCTTCGATCGCAGTCGCTTCCACGAGAACAAGCGCGCGGTGCCGGACAAGAATCTGGGGCCGCTGGTCAAGACGTCGATGAACCGCTGCATCCACTGCACGCGTTGCATCCGCTTCGCCACCGAGGTCGCGGGCGTCGAAGAGCTGGGTGCCACGGGCCGCGGCGAGAGCATGGAAGTCACGACTTACGTCGAGCATGCGCTCAGCACCGAGCTCTCGGGCAACCTGGTCGATCTCTGTCCGGTGGGCGCACTGACGTCCAAGCCCTACGCCTTCGAGGCGCGGTCATGGGAGCTCAGCAAGACCGAGTCGGTCGACGTGATGGACGGCCTCGGCTCGAACATCCGGGTCGACACGCGTGGTGCCCAGGTCATGCGCGTGTTGCCGCGGCTAAACGACGACGTGAATGAGGAATGGATCTCGGACAAGACCCGCCACGCCCTCGACGGCTTGCGTCACCAGCGCCTGGATCGGCCCTATGTGCGGCGCGGCGGCAAGCTGGCTGAAGCGACTTGGGACCAGGCATTCGCCGCGATCGAGGCCAAGCTGAAGGATCTCGACGGCAACAAGGTGGCGGCGATCATCGGCGACCAATGTGACGCCGAATCCATGGTGGCACTCAAGGATTTGATGACAGCGCTTGGATCACCCAACATCGATTGCCGCCAGGATGGCGCCAAGCTCGATGCCGGACCGCGTGGCAGCTACATCTTCAACCCCGGTGTCCACGGCATCGACTCGGCTGACGCGATCCTGCTGATCGGGACTAACCCACGGTGGGAATCGCCGGTCCTGAACGCGCGGCTGCGTAAGCGCTACCTGTCGGGCCACTGTGCCATCGGCAGTGTCGGCCCCGCAGTCGACCTCACCTACCCGGTCGAACGGCTCGGTGCCGGGCCCGCGACGCTACGCGAACTCGTCGAGGGCAAGCTCGGCTTCTTCGAGAAGCTGAAAGCTGCGAAGCATCCGCTGATCGTCGTCGGTATGGGCGCGCTGAAGCGCGAGGACGGCGCGGCCGTCTTGGCGCTGGCGCGCGATTTTGCCGAGAAGCTGAACGCCGTCCGTGCCGACTGGAACGGCTTTGCCGTGCTCCACACGACCGCCGCGCGCGTTGGTGGTCTCGATCTTGGGTTGGTGCCGGGCGAGGGCGGTCGCGACGTCGAGGGCATCCTGGCCGGTTGCGAGAAGCGCGAGATCGAGCTGGTTTATCTCCTGGCGGCCGACGAGATCGACACCAAGCGGCTTGGCAAGGCGTTCGTGGTCTATCAGGGACACCATGGCGATGCTGGCGCGCACCGGGCCGACGTCATCCTGCCTGGGGCTGCCTACACCGAGAAGCCCGGAACTTATGTGAATACCGAAGGCCGTGTGCAGATCGGCCAGCGGGCTGGCTACCCGCCGGGCGACGCCCGTGAGGACTGGGCGATCCTGCGCGCCCTCTCGGAGCGGCTGGGCAAGACCTTGCCTTACGATACGCTCGACCAGGTGCGCACCCGCCTTGTCACGGTGAACAAGAGTTTCTCGGCTCTCGACCAGCAGGCGGCCGGTTCTTGGGGGGCCTTTGGCCAGGAAGGCACGCTGTCCGATGCGCCGTTCGTCTCGCCCATCGCCAACTTCTACATGACCTGTCCGATCAGCCGGGCATCCAAGACGATGGCGGAGTGCATGGCCTCGCGGGCCCAACTCATGGCGGCGGAGTAAGGCATGAGCGCCGATCTGATCCAGTTCTTCACGGTCAACTGGTTGGGCCAGGCGATCGTCATTCTGGCCCAATGCCTCGCCGTCACGGTGCCGCTGCTGATTTCCGTCGCTTACATGACCTACGTCGACCGCAAGGTCTGGGCCTCGATCCAACTCCGCCGCGGTCCCAACGTGGTCGGCCCGTTCGGATTGTTGCAGCCCTTCGCCGATGGTCTGAAGCTGGTGCTGAAAGAAACCATCATTCCTTCCAGCGCTAATGCCGTACTGTTCATCATCGCGCCCATGATCACCTTCATGACGGCGCTGGTGGCGTGGGCGGTGGTGCCATTCGACGACGGTTGGGTGATCGCCGACATCAATGTCGGTATTCTCTACCTGTTCGCCATCTCTTCGCTCGGTGTCTATGGCATCATCATCGCCGGCTGGGCGTCCAACTCGAAGTACGCCTTCCTGGGCGCGCTGCGTTCGGCCGCCCAGATGGTGTCCTATGAGGTCTCGATCGGCTTCGTGCTGATCACCGTCCTGCTCTGCGTCGGTTCACTCAACTTGTCCGACGTTGTCGTTGCGCAGTCTGGCTGGTTTTGGAACTGGTTCTTCCTGCCGCTGCTGCCGATGTTCGTGATCTTCTTCGTGTCGGCATTGGCGGAGACCAACCGCACGCCGTTCGACCTGCCGATGTCCGAAGCCGAGCTGGTGGCGGGCTTCCACACCGAATATTCGGCGATGACGTTCGGCCTGTTCTTCCTCGGCGAATACGCCAACATGATCCTGCTGTCAGCCCTGGGCGCCGTGCTGTTCCTGGGCGGCTGGATGTCGCCGATCCCTCACGCCCCCTTCACCTATGTGCCCGGCGTCGTCTGGTTCGCGCTCAAGATCGCTTTCCTGCTGTTCGTCTTCAGCTGGACCAAGGGCACGCTGCCTCGCTACCGCTATGACCAGTTGATGCGACTGGGCTGGAAAGTGTTCCTTCCGATCTCGCTGGGCTGGGTCGTCCTCACCGCGGCCGTGCTGCAGTTCGGCGGCTGGCTTCCGAAGTCCTAGGGAGATCACACAATGGCCTCTCTCGACCGCACCGCGCGCGCCTTCCTGCTGACCGAACTGGTCTCGGGCTTTGCGCTCACACTCAAGTACATGTTCAAACCCAAGGTGACGGTGAACTACCCGCATGAGAAGGGGCCTCTCAGCCCGCGTTTCCGGGGCGAGCACGCTTTGCGCCGCTACCCCAACGGCGAGGAACGCTGCATCGCCTGCAAGCTCTGCGAGGCGATCTGCCCGGCCCAGGCAATCACCATCGAGGCCGAGCCGCGTGACGACGGCAGCCGCCGCACGACGCGCTACGACATCGACATGACCAAGTGCATCTACTGCGGCTTCTGCCAGGAGGCCTGCCCGGTCGATGCCATCGTCGAAGGCCCGAATTTCGAATTCTCGACCGAGACCCGCGAGGAGCTGATGTACAACAAAGACAAGCTGCTCGCGAACGGCGACCGCTGGGAAAGCCTGATTGCGGCCAACCTCCACGCCGACGCTGCGTATCGCTGAGCCGGGCACGGGAAGGGGGAGAACATGCTGCTTCAGGCTCTGGCCTTCTACGTCTTTGCGTTCGTCGTCATGGCGTCGGCAACGATGGTCGTCGTCTCGCGCAACCCGGTCTATTCGGTGTTGTTCCTGATCCTAGCCTTCTTCAACGCGGCGGCGCTGTTCCTGCTGATCGGTGCAGAGTTCATCGCGATGATCCTGGTCATCGTCTATGTCGGCGCTGTCGCGGTGCTGTTCCTGTTTGTCGTGATGATGCTCGACATCAATGTTGTCGAGCTGCGTGAAGGCTTTCTGAAATATCTGCCGGTCGGCGCCCTGATCGGCCTCGTGCTGCTCGCCGAGATTCTGCTGGGGTTGGGCGTGATTGGCGGCGGCTCCGCGACGATGACGGCGCTGAACAAACAGGGAGCCCAGGTTCTCGCGATCGACAATACGCGCGCCATCGGTCGCGTGCTTTACACCCAGTATTTCTACCTCTTCCAGGTAGCGGGTATTGTGCTGCTGGTGGCCATGATCGGCGCCATCGTGCTGACGCTTCGCACCCGCCCGGGCGTGCGCCGGCAGAATGTCGGCGACCAGATCAACCGGACCAAGGAGCAGACGATGACCGTGGTCAAGGTGCCGACGCGGGGAGGCGTGTGATGACCATCGGTCTCGGTCACTACCTCACGGTCGCTTCAGTGCTGTTCACTCTCGGCATCCTGGGTATCTTCCTCAACCGCAAGAACGTCATCGTCATCCTGATGTGCGTCGAACTGATGTTGCTTGCGGTGAACATAAACCTCGTCGCTTTCTCGATCTTCGAAGGCAATGTCGTGGGACAGGTCTTCGCCATGCTGGTGCTGACCGTGGCGGCCGCCGAGGCGGCGATCGGACTCGCCATCCTGGTGGTTTACTTCCGCAATCGCGGAACGATCGCCGTCGAAGACATCAACACGATGAAGGGCTAGGGACGCGTACTCACCATGGACCTTGCCATCAAGCTCATCGTCCTCCTGCCGCTGCTCGCTGCGGCGATCGCCGGCCTCTTCTGTCGCGTGATCGGCGACCGCCCGGCCCAGATCGTGACCTGTGCGGCGCTGCTGATCGCGGCTGCGCTCTCAGTCTTCGTGTTCATCCGCATCGGCTTCGGGCCGGAGAGCGGCAAGCTGGTCGTGGTCAAGCTCTTCACCTGGATCGACTCGGGAACGTTCGACGTCGATTGGGCACTGCGCGTCGACACGCTGACGGCGGTCATGTTCATCGTGGTCACCGTCGTGTCGTCGATGGTGCACGTCTACTCGATCGGCTACATGGCCGAGGATACCAGCATCCCCCGTTTCATGGCTTATCTCAGCCTGTTCACCTTCTTCATGTTGATGCTGGTGACAGCCGACAATCTGGTGCAGCTCTTCTTCGGCTGGGAGGGCGTGGGCCTAGCCTCATACCTGCTGATCGGCTTCTGGTACGACAAGCCATCGGCCAATGCGGCCGCCATGAAGGCTTTCATCGTCAACCGCATCGGCGACTTCGGCTTCGCGCTCGGCATTTTCGCCGTCTGGATGCTGAGTGGCTCGGTGGGATTTGCCGACATCTTCGCCAAGGGGCCGGAAATGGCCCAGATGCGGATCCAGTTCCTGGGCATGGACCTTCCGGCGCTTGAGACGGCCTGCCTGCTGCTGTTCGTCGGCGCCATGGGCAAGTCTGCCCAGCTCGGTCTGCATACTTGGCTGCCGGACGCCATGGAGGGCCCGACGCCGGTCTCGGCGTTGATCCATGCCGCCACGATGGTGACCGCCGGCGTCTTCATGGTCTGCCGCCTGTCGCCCCTGTTCGAGTTGGCGCCGGTCGCCTCGCAGGTCGTCACCTTGATCGGTGCCGCGACGGCGTTCTTCGCCGCCACGATCGGCCTCACCCAGTTCGACATCAAGCGGGTCGTCGCCTATTCGACCTGCAGCCAGCTCGGCTACATGTTCTTCGCCGTCGGCGTCGGGTCCTATTCGGCGGCGATGTTTCATCTCATGACCCACGCCTTCTTCAAGTCGCTGCTGTTCCTAGGCTCGGGCTCGGTCATCACTTGCCTGCATCACGAACAGGACATGCGCAAGATGGGTGGCGTCAGGGCGAAGGCGCCGCAGACCTTCATCCTGATGTGGATCGGCACACTCGCCCTGTCAGGCATCGGCGTGCCCTTCATCCTCGGCAACGGCGTCGGCTTCGCGGGTTTCTACTCCAAGGACGCCATGCTCGAGTCGGCCTACGGCGTACACACGACGGTAGGCGTAATCGCCTTCTGGCTGGGCACGGTGGCCGCCTTCCTGACGGCCGTCTACTCGACCCGCTTGATGTTCATGACGTTCTACGGCACGTATCGCGGCGATCGCCACACGTGGGATCATGCCCACGAATCGCCGCCGGTCATGCTGATCCCGCTCTATGTGCTTGGCGCCGGCGCAGCGCTGTCCGGGCTTGTCGCCTATAATTGGTTCGTCGGCGACGACTGGATGAGCTTCTGGGGCCAGTCGATCGCCGTGAAGTCGACCGAGGAGGTCCTGCATCATATGCACGAGGTGCCACTGTGGGTGAAACTGGCGCCGCTGGTTTTCGCTCTCTCGGGTATCGCGCTTAGCTACTACTATTACATTGTCCGAACCGACCTGCCGGCGCGCACGGTCAAGGCGTTTCCGGGCTTGCACGCCCTCTTCTTCAACAAGTGGTACTTCGACGAGATTTACGACGCGCTCTTCGTCAAGCCGGCGCTCGCGATTGGCCGCGTGTTCTGGAAGAAGGGTGACGGCGCGATGATCGACAAGCTAGGCCCCGACAATATCGCTGCGCGGGCTCTGGACATGGCGGGCGCGCTGGGCCGCTTCCAGAGCGGCTACCTCTACCACTATGCGTTCGTGATGCTGGTCGGTGTGGCAGGCCTCGTCACGTACTTCATGCTGGCGGCGGGGTAGGGCTGATGTCGAACTGGCCGATCCTCTCCCTCGTCACGTTCCTGCCGCTGGTGGGCGCTTTTTTTTGCCTGGTCGTGAACGGTCCCAAGGAAGCGGTCGATCGAAATTGCCGCAGCGCAGCACTGCTCACTTCGCTGGCGACCTTTGTGATCTCGCTGGTCCTTTGGGCGCGCTTCGATGCCACCAAGGCGGGATTTCAATTCGAGGAGAAGCTCGACTGGGTGCCGGCGCTCAGTATCGGTTACCACATGGGTATCGACGGCATTTCGCTGTTCTTCGTGCTGCTGTCGACGCTGTTGACCCCGATCTGCATCCTCGCGAGTTGGGAGTCGATCCAGGTCCGCGTCAAAGAATACATGATCGCGTTTCTCGTGCTCGAGACCTTCATGGTCGGCATGTTCTGCGCTCTCGACCTTGCCCTGTTCTACATCTTCTTCGAGGGTGTCCTGATCCCGATGTTCCTCATCATCGGTGTTTGGGGCGGCAAGCGGCGCGTCTACGCGGCCTTCAAGTTCTTCCTCTATACACTGCTGGGCTCCGTGCTGATGCTGCTCGCGATCATCGCCATCTACTGGCAGGCGGGTACCACGGATCTGCCGACCGTGATGGAGAAGCTCGATCTGCCCTTCACCTGGCAGTGCTGGCTGTGGCTTGCCTTCTTCGCTTCGTTCGCGGTCAAGGTGCCGATGTGGCCGGTTCACACCTGGTTGCCCGATGCTCATGTCGAGGCGCCGACCGCCGGCTCGGTGATCCTGGCCGGGGTGTTACTGAAGATGGGTGGATACGGCTTCCTGCGGTTTTCGATCCCGCTTCTGCCGGAGGCGTCACAGTATTTTGCGCCCTTGGTCTTCGGCCTCAGCCTCGTGGCCATCATCTACACCTCGCTTGTCGCGCTGGTGCAGGAGGACATGAAGAAGTTGATCGCCTATTCGTCGATCGCCCACATGGGCTTCGTGACGATCGGTGCCTTCATCATGAACATGCAGAGCGTGCAAGGTGCGATCTTCCAGATGCTGAGTCATGGCATCGTCTCGGCCGCGCTCTTCCTTTGCGTCGGCGTCGTCTACGACCGCATGCACACCCGTGAGATCGCAGCCTACGGTGGCCTGGTGCATCGCATGCCGCGGTACGCCTTCACCTTCATGTTCTTCACTTTGGCGAGCGTTGGCCTGCCGGGCCTGTCGGGCTTCGTCGGCGAATTCCTGGTCCTGGTCGGGACCTTCAAAGCCAATACTTGGGTGGCGTTCCTGGCGACGACCGGCATCATCCTGGGAGCCGCATACGCGCTCTGGCTCTATCGCAAGGTCATCTTCGGCGAACTGACCAAGGATTCTCTGAAGGGCATCCTCGACATGAACCGACGCGAGATTGCCGTGTTCCTGCCCCTGGTGCTGATCACGCTGTGGATGGGTATCTACCCCAGCTCCTTCCTCGATCCGATGGCGCCCGCGGTCGACAAGCTGATTGGCGACTATCAGGCCGCCCTGAAGCTCGCCCGCACCGCGGCGCTGGCGCCGTGAGCGGCCGGGAGTGATGAACATGGTTGTGGGTCTCGAATCCTGGACGCTGGCACGGCCGGAACTCTTCCTGGCGGCCGCTACGCTCCTGCTGCTGATTTACGGCGTCGTGCGCGGGGAAGTGGCGACTCCTTTCGTGTCAGTGGCGACTTCGATCGTTCTGCTGGTAACGGCGGTTCTGTTGTTCGCGCCGTACCGCGAGGGAACGGCATTCGCTTCGCTGTTCATCGTCGATCGGCTGACGACCACCATGAAGGCCTTGGTGCTGGTCGGTGCCGCGGTCGCGGTGCTGATGTCGCGTGCCTATTTCGAGCAGGTCAAGGCGTGGCGCTTCGAGTATCCGCTGCTGGTCGCCTTGGCGACGCTCGGCATGATGCTGATGATCTCTGCCAACGATCTCATGGCCCTCTATGTCGGTCTTGAGCTGCAATCCCTGGCGCTCTACGTCATCGCCGCCTTCCAGCGCGACAGTCTGCGCTCGACCGAAGCGGGCGTGAAATACTTTGTCCTGGGATCGGTGGCGTCCGGGATGCTGCTGTTCGGCGCCTCGCTGATTTACGGGTTCTGCGGCGGCACGGCGTTCGTCCAGATCTCGCGGGCCCTGCTCGACGGCAAGGCCGCTGAATTCGGCGTCATTGTCGGGCTGGTGTTCGTGGTTGCGGGTCTCGCCTTCAAGGTTTCCGCCGTGCCGTTCCATATGTGGACGCCCGATGTCTACGAGGGCGCGCCCACCCCGGTGACGGCGCTGTTCGCCGTGGCGCCGAAGATCGCGGCCATTTCGCTGATGGTCTCGGTCTTGATGGGTCCCTTCAAGCCGCTGTTCCTGCAGTGGCAACAGATCATCATCGTGGCCTCCGTGCTGTCGATGGCACTGGGCGCGTTCGCGGCCCTTCGCCAGCAGAACATCAAGCGCCTGATGGCGTACTCGTCGATCGGCAACGTCGGCTACGTGCTTCTGGGCTTGGCGAGCGGCAGCGAGAAGGGGGTCCAGGCGATCGTCTTCTACCTTGCGATCTACCTTGTCATGACGCTGGGCGTGTTCGCCACCATCCTGATGATGAAGCGCCGCGGCGCCATGGTCGAGAACGTCTCCGACCTGGCGGGCCTGGCCAAGAGTCAACCGATGATGGCCTTCGCCATGCTGCTGTTCATGTTCTCGCTAGCTGGCATTCCGCCGCTCGCAGGCTTCTGGGGCAAGCTCTACATCTTCATCGCCGCGGTCGAGGCCAATCTCTTCATTCCCGCCGTGCTGGGCGTACTCGCCTCCGTGGTGGCGTCCTACTACTACCTCCGGATCGTCAAGGTGATGTACTTCGACGAGGAGACCGAGACGCTCGATCGCACGCCATTCGGCGTCAACCGTACCGTGGCTTTCGTGGCGGCTGTTTTGGTGACCGTGTTCTCGCTGGCGCCGCAACCGCTCAGCCTGATGGCAGCAGCGGCGGCGAAAGGCCTGTTCCCGTGATCGTAGCGCCCGTCCTGCCGGACGGGTGGACTCTGGTCGCCCTGGACAGCGTCGGCAGCACCAATGACGAGGCCGCGCGTCTGGCCGAGACCGGCGCGGCCGAGGGGACTGTTGTCTGGGCGCGGGAGCAGACCGGCGGTCGCGGTCGCCGTGGCCGCCACTGGGCCTCTCCGGTCGGCAATCTCTACAGTTCGACAATCCTGCGGCCCGACTGTACTGCGGCGCATGCGGCCGAACTCGGTTTCGTCGCCGCCCTTGCGGTCTCAGACGTCGTCCCGGCCGGCCGTGAGGTGAGGGTGAAGTGGCCGAACGATGTCATGGTCGATGGTGGCAAGATCGCGGGCATTCTGCTCGAAAGCTCGATCGGCCAGGGAGGCCTCGTCGAGCACGTCGTTGCGGGCATCGGGATCAACGTGGGCTTCGCCCCGCAGCTGCCGGAGATGCGCTATCCAGGCGCGGCGCTCGGAGGCTCCGTGGAAGTGGCCCTGGAGAAGTTTACGCACGCATTCGCGGCGCGGCTCGCCAAGTGGCGCCGTGGGGGGTTCGAGGCGGTACGGGAGGCTTGGCTCGCCAAGGCCGGGCCGATCGGGGCGAAAGTGGACGTCAAGCTTGGTGAGGAACTGGTACGCGGCCGCTTCGCCGGCTTGGACCACGAAGGCGCTTTGCTGCTGGATACGACGGCTGGTCCCCGCAAGATCGTATCGGGCGAGTTGCTGGGCCGCAGGACCTGAGGAGATCGAGGCATGCTGCTCGCCATCAATGCCAACAATACCAACGTAAAATTCGGTGTCGTCGACGGCGATCGGATCGTCGGCGAATGGCGTCAGCATACCTCGGCCATGCGCACTGCCGACGAGCATGCAGTTTGGCTGTTCCAGCTCATGGCGATGGAAGGCATTGATACCAAGGCAATCACGGAGGCCGTCATTGGCAGCGTCGTGCCGCAAGCCACCTTTAATCTTCGTCGCCTCTGCTCGCGGTATTTCAACTGCGAGCCGCTGGTCCTGGGTGAACCGAACATCATTTATGGAATCAAGATCAAGGGGCAAGGTGCGGGAGCGGATCGCATTTGCAATACGGTCGGTGCGAGCGTCCTGTTCCCAAAGACGGCGATGATTGTGGTCGATTTCGGCACGGCGACGACCTTCGACGTGGTGGACGAAGAAGGCAGCTATTGTGGCGGCGTGATTGCGCCGGGCATCAATCTCAGTATCGAGGCGCTGGTCAATGCGACGGCGCTCTTGCCTCGTATCGTGGTCGAAAGGCCTTTACATGTCGTTGGCACCAACACGATCGAATGCATGCACTCCGGAGTGTTCTGGGGCTATGTCGGGCTCATCGAGGGCATTGTCGCGCGCATCAAGGCCGAGTTTGGCCGACCGATGAGGGTGATTTCGACCGGTGGTCTGGCGCCTGTATTCGAAGGTTCCACCTCGGTGATCGAACAAATTGTGCCTGACATCACCGCGCGCGGCCTGATCGAGATCTTTCGGCGCAACCGCAAGTGACCGTTCCGTCGAACGAAGAGCTGCTGTTTCTCGCGCTGGGCGGCGCCGGCGAGATTGGCATGAATCTCAATCTCTATGGTCACGCCGGTAAATGGCTGATGCTCGATCTCGGCATTGCCTTCGGTGACGACACCATGCCGGGCGTCGAGGTCATCATGCCCGATCCTGCTTTCATCGAGGAGCGGCGCAAGGATCTGATCGGTATCGTGCTCACGCATGCCCACGAAGATCATCTGGGCGCGGTGGCCGATCTTTGGCCGCGCTTGAAGGCACCGGTCTATGCGACGCCGTTCGCCGCTTCGGTGCTGCGGCGCAAGCTCACGCAAGCCGGGCTGGTCGATGCCGTCCAGGTCAGGGAAATCCCGCTGCGTGGAAAGTTCAGCCTCGGTCCGTTCGATCTCGAGATGATCACCATGACGCATTCGATCCTCGAACCGAATGCGCTGGCCATCCGCACCAAGTTCGGCACCATCTTCCATACCGGCGACTGGAAGATCGATGCCGACCCGCTGATCGGCGATCTGACCGATGAAGCGATGCTGAAGCGCATCGGCGACGAGGGCGTGCTCGCGATGGTCTGTGACAGCACCAACGTCTTCGTCGAGGGTGAAGCCGGCTCCGAGGCGGTGGTGCGGGCCAACCTCAAGAAATTGGTGAAGGGGCGGAAAGGGCGCATTGCCGTCACGTGTTTTGCGTCCAATCTCGCGCGTGTTGAAAGCATTGCGCTGGCCGCGGTCGCGGCCGGACGCCATCCCGTGTTGTCCGGACCAGCGCTGCTGCGCATGATCGAGGCGGCGCAGGAATGCGGCTATCTGCTCGATTTTCCCGAATGCATCAGCTCCCAGGATGGCGCCTATTTGCCCAGGGACAAGGTGCTGTTCATCTGCACCGGTAGCCAGGGCGAGATGCGCGCCTCGATGGCCAAGATCGCCAATGACGAACACCGTGACATCGTGCTGGAGGAGGGCGATACCGCGATCTTCTCCTCACGCGTCATTCCCGGCAACGAACGTTCGGTCGGACGCCTGCAGAACGCGCTGATGGCGCGCGGCGTCGAGGTCATCACCGATCGTGAGTCCGACATTCACGTCTCGGGCCATCCGGCGCGCGACGAACTCGTGCGGGTCTATCAGTGGGTGCGTCCCCGCATTGCCCTGCCGGTCCATGGCGAGGTCCGCCACATGGTCGAGCATGCGGCGCTCGCGCGCGCCTGCCAGGTGCCTGAGACGGTGGTGGCGCCCAACGGGACCCTGGTCCGGCTGGCGCCGGGTCCGGCCGAGATCGTCGACCATGTGCCGGTGGGCCGGCTGGCTCGCGATGGTGATGGCCTGGTGCCACTGGACGGCGACTCACTGCGCGAGCGGCGCAAGCTGTTGTGGAACGGCGCCGCCGCCGCGACCCTGGTGATCGATGGCAAGGGGCGTGCCATGGCGCCGCCCAAGGTGTCCTTGCGGGGCATCGAGGACGAGGACGGCGCGCTCGCCCAGGCCATCGTCGCGGGGCTGCGCGAGATGCTGGCCGACCTCAGCCCGTCCGAACGGGGTGACGATGGGCGGATCGAGGAGGCCTCCCGGCAAGCCGTTCGGCGCGTCGTGCGCGCGCACCTCGGCAAGAAGCCGTTGACGGACGTTCACATCGTCCGCATCTAAGGTCGAGACTGTCTGGAGAGTCTGATGATCGGACGCCTGAACCACATCGCTATCGCCGTGCCTGATCTGGCCAAAGCCTCCGAGCTCTATCGGACGGTCATGGGCGCCAAGGTGAGCGCTCCCAAGCCTCAACCAGCGCATGGTGTGACCGTGGTGTTCGTGGAATTGCCCAACACCAAGATCGAACTCCTGCATCCGCTGGGCGAGAAATCGCCGATCGCGAACTTTCTTGCCCGCAATGTCGACGGCGGTATTCACCATGTCTGCTACGAGGTCGAGGACATCTACGCCGCTCGCGACAAGCTGAAATCCCAGGGGGCCCGGGTATTGGGCGATGGCGAGCCCAAGATCGGCGCTCACGACAAGCCGGTGTTGTTCCTCCATCCCAAGGACTTCGCGGGCACTCTGATAGAACTCGAGCAGGTCTGAGAGGGGGCCCATCGCCATGAGCTGGGCCACCGGCGTCATGGTCTACATCGTCATCTGGTGGACGGTGTTGTTCGCCGTCTTGCCGCTGGGTGTGCGGCGGGTCGAGAAGCCGGGCAAGGGCCAGGAGCGTGGGGCGCCGGAGCGGCCTGAATTGATGCGTAAGGCGATCATCACGTCGGCGGTCGCGGCGGTGCTTTGGCTGGGGTTCTATGCGCTGCATTGGTCCGACGTCTTCAGCTTCCGCAGGCTGGTCGACGGTAGTTAAATCAATCTCTTAGAAGTTCTCTTTAATTCATTGAAATATAAAAGGAAACGGCGGGCTTTTGACCCGCCGCTCTTCTACCCCGAAACTCGTCGTTCGGCGGCTTTTGCCGCTCTCCTCCCTAAACTCAGGCAGCGCCCAAGACGCAGGCTCTTTAGCGTGGCCTCGGCGCCTTGCCAAGACCTTTTCTTTCGATCGCCAGCCTCCCACCGAACATTTGTTAGGGCGCGGGGTCGTTTGACAACAGACAAATTTCCCTACCGGTTCGATGATCATCCAATGACCACGTACTTGATCACAAACAGAACAGCGAGAACGCCAACGGCAGGATGAACGTCGGCGTAGCGACCTGCGGCAACCTTGATGCCGGCGTACGAAATGAAGCCGAAGGCGATGCCGTCGGCGATCGAGAAGGTGAACGGCATTGCCAGCGTAGTGATGACGGCTGGCGCCGCTTCGGTGATGTCGTTCCACTCGATTTCCGTGAGGCTACGCGTCAACAGGCAAGCAACGTAGAGCAACGCTGGCGCCGTGGCGTAGGCCGGAATGGATGTGGCAAGCGGGGCAACAAACAAAGCCAGCAGGAACAGCACACCCACGGTCGCAGCGGTGAGTCCGGTACGGCCGCCGGCGTTGATGCCGGCCGCACTCTCGATATAGCTGGTCGTGGTCGAGGTACCGACGGCGGCGCCGGCCATCGCAGCGGCGCTGTCGGAGATCAGAGCGCCGCGCAGGCGCGGCACGGTGCCATCGGGGCGCATGAAGCCGCCGCGATGCGCCAATGCGATCAGGGTTCCGGTGTTGTCGAACAGGTCGACAAACAGGAAGGCGAACACCACGGTCACCAGCCCGACCTGGAGAGCGCCGGCGATGTCCATCTGCAGGAATACTGGAGCGATCGACGGGGGGATATCGAAGATACCTTCGAATTTCTGATGGCCAGCGAGAATCGAGATGAACGTGACCACCAGGATGCCGACGATGACCCCGCCCATGACGCGGCGATATTCGAGAGCGGCAATCAGGGCAAAGCCCAGACAGGCCATGAGGACGGGCCAGCTCGCGAGCTTGCCGTGGGTAACCAGTGTTTCAGGATGGGAAACGACGATGCCGGCGTTCTTCAGTGCAATCAGCGCTAGGAACAAGCCGATGCCCGCGGCGATCGCCATCTTGAGCGACTTCGGGATGGCGTTGACGATCCACTCCCGGATCGGCAGCACACTAATGATGAAGAAGAGGACGCCGGAGATGAAGACGCAGCCGAGCGCCACCTGCCAGGTATGGCCCATGCCGCCCACCACGCCGAAGGCGAAGTAGGCGTTCAATCCCATGCCGGGCGCGAGCGCGATCGGATAGTTGGCAAGGAATGCCATGAGGAGACAGCCGATGGCGGCGGCCACACAGGTTGCGACGAAAACCGCGCCGAACGGCATCTTGGCGGCGCTGAGGATCGCCGGGTTGACGAAGATGATGTACGCCATTGTCAGGAATGTCGTGATCCCGGCGACGATCTCGGTCCGGACATTGGTCCTGTTCTCGCTCAGCTTGAAAATCCGCTCGAGCATGCTTCTCTCCCCCCTCCCCCCGGTTGGCGCGCTGAGTGTGCGGGTATTGGCCTGTGCAAAACCAGCCAACCGCGGCCAAGTTTGCCTTTGCAGGGCCTGTTCCCTACAGTCCGCGGCCACCCCGGGCGCCCCGAGCGAGGATCGATTCAGCATGCGGATGAGCCAGTATTTTCTGCCGACCTTGAAGGAGAATCCGGCCGAGGCGCAGATCGTGTCACACCGGCTGATGTTGCGCGCCGGCCTCGTTCGCCAGACCAGCGCCGGCATCTATGCCTGGCTGCCGCTCGGCTTTCGCGTCCTCAAGAATATCGAGCGGATCGTGCGCGAGGAGCAGGACGCCGCTGGTGCCCAGGAAGTGCTGATGCCGACCATCCAGTCGGCGGACCTGTGGCGCGAGAGCGGGCGCTACGACGCCTACGGGCCGGAAATGCTGCGCTTCAAGGACCGCCACGACCGCGAGATGCTGTTCGGGCCGACCAACGAAGAGATGATCACCGTTCTCTTCCGAGACGGGGTGAAGAGCTATCGTGACCTGCCGAAGAACCTCTATCACATCCAGTGGAAATTCCGGGACGAAGTGCGACCGCGTTTTGGTGTCATGCGCGGGCGCGAGTTCCTGATGAAGGACAACTACTCGTTCGACATCGACAGGGCAGGTGCCATCCGCTCCTACAACAACATGTTCGTAGCTTACCTGCGTACCTTTGCGCGCATGGGCCTGAAGGCGATCCCGATGCGCGCCGACACCGGCCCGATCGGAGGCGACCTCAGCCACGAGTTCATCATCCTGGCCGAGACCGGCGAAAGCGCCGTGTTCTGCCACAAGGGGCTGGTCGACAAGGATATCCTCGGCCGCGCGATAGACTATACGAGCGACCTGCAGCCGATCGTGAACGAATGGACCTCGCTCTATGCCGCGACGGACGAGAAGCACGACAAGGATGCCTTCGAGAAGATCCCGGAAGGCGAGCGTCTTGCCGCACGAGGGATCGAAGTCGGCCATATTTTCAACTTCGGGACCACGTACTCCAAGCCGATGAATGCGGTTGTGGCCGGCCCCGGCGGAGAACAGATCACGGTCGAGATGGGTTCCTACGGCATCGGCGTGTCGCGCTTGGTCGGCGGCATCATCGAAGCAAGCCACGACGCGGCCGGCATCGTCTGGCCGGAGTCCGTCGCCCCCTTCAAGGTCGCTGTCATCAACCTGAAGCCGGACGACGGCCCCGTCTCCGGTGCTTGCGTTAAGCTCTATGAAGCCCTGCAGGCAAAGGGGGTCGAGGTCCTGCACGACGACCGCGACCTGCGGCCCGGCGCCAAGTTTGCCGACATGGACCTGATCGGAACGCCTTGGCAGGTCATCGTCGGCCCCAAGGGACTGGCGGCGGACAAGGTCGAACTCAAGAACCGCAAGACCGGCACGCGCGAGGAACTGCCGATCGATCAGATCGCTCAACGGTTCGGCTGAAGCGGGACGCCGCCCATCATGGCCTTTGCCGCCGTCGAGCGCCTGATTGCCTTCCGGTATCTGAAGGCGCGCCGGGAGGAGGGGTTCATCTCGGTGATCGCCGGCTTCTCGCTCGTCGGCATCACGCTGGGCGTCGGCACCTTGATCGTGGTCATGGCCGTGATGAACGGCTTTCGCGTCGAGATGCTGCGGCAGATGTCGGGCATCAGCGGGCAACTCGGCGTCCAGGGCAATCGCGACGGGCTGGATGCAACGCCGGATCTGTTGGCCCGCATCAGGGCGGTGCCTGGCGTCGTCAGTGCCACGCCTTCCGCCGAGGGGCAGGTAATGGCGGTCGCCGGCGATCGGGTCCGCGGCGTTATCGTGCGGGGGATGCGACCGGAAGATTTCCGCGCCCGCGTGCCGCTGGCTGCGGCAATCGACGGGCCCCCCGGGGTGCGCGAGCGGTATCGAGGCCTGTGCAGTGACGGCGACGACAAGTCACTCGACTGGGGTACTTTGACAGGCTTCGGCGACGACTTCTCCGTGGCGATCGGTCGGCGCCTGGCCGACCTGATGGGATTGAAGGTCGGTGACAGGCTGCAGCTCGTGTCGCCGGTCTCCGTGGCGACACCGTTGGGCGTCATGCCTCGGTCCGTCTCCGCCAGAGTTTCGGCGATTTTTTGCGCCGGCATGTACGACTACGACGCCAACTTCGTCTACGCCCCGCTTGTCGATGTCCAGCGTCTTCTCGATCTCGGCGGCAAAGTGACGGGAATAGAGGTGTTCGTGGGAGACGACACTTCGCTCTCGAACAGCCGTCGCCTGGTGATGCAGGCGGTGGGCTTTCAAGGTTGGGTGTTCGACTGGTTCCAGGCCAACGTCAGCTTCTTCTCCGCAATCCAGGCACAAACGAATGTGATGTTTCTGGTGCTGACGCTCATCGTGCTGGTGGCTGCGTTCAACATCGTCTCAAGCCTCGTCATGCTGGTACGCACCAAGACCGCGGACATCGCCATCTTGCGGACCATGGGTGCCAGTCGCGGGGCGATCCTGCGGGTGTTCCTGATCGATGGCCTGGCAATCGGCGGGGCGGGTACGATCATCGGCGTCGTTCTGGGGCTCGCCTTCGCGCGCAACATTGAGGCGATTCGCCAGTGGCTGCAGCAAACCTTCGGCCTCGTGCTGTTCGACGAGACGCTCTACCTTCTTGCCGAGATGCCATCGCATATCGAGTGGGTTGAAGTGGCGGTAATCGCCGGCATGGCTCTGGTTTTCGCGCTGATGGCCTCGCTCTATCCCGCGCTGCGAGCATCCCGGCTCGACCCGGTCGAGGGCCTGCGCCGTGAGTGACGGGGCGCCCGCCGTCGAACGCTGGCTGGCATGGCGTTATCTGGCGACCCGCCAGCGAGAAGGCTTCGTTTCCTTCATTGCGGTCGTTTCCCTGATCGGCGTGGCGCTGGGCGTGGCGACCCTGATCGTCGTCTTGTCCGTGATGGGTGGATTTCGCCAGCAATTGCTCGGCCGCATCATCGGTATGAATGGCCACGTCGTGATCACGGCGCCGGGGGGCATGTTGCAGGCGACAGCTGACTTTCTGGCGAAACTCAGGGCAACGCCAGACGTCCGTTCCGTACGGCCGGCGCTGGAGCGCCAGGCCTTGGTTGGGGCGAACAGTCTGACTCGAGGCGCCATGCTGCGGGGCGTCAGGACGGACGATCTGCTGACGCGCGATATCGTGACAAGGAACATCGTCCACGGCGAACTGGGCGCCTTCGGCACGAAGCCTGGCGTGGTCATGGGTGAGCGATTGAGGCAGGCCCTGAATGTCAGTGCGGGCGACAGGGTCACGATCGTCACTCATAGGCTCAACGAGAACGGTACGATCGCACCTCGTTACTCGGACTACGAGGTGCTGGCGAGTTTCATGACGCGCCGCCACGAGTTCGACGGTGCGCTGGTTTTCGTGCCACTCGAGATGCTCCAGGAAGAGCTTGAATACGGGCACAACGCCGTTTCCTCAATCGACCTGGAGCTTGCCGACCCCGCCTCCGCTCCACGTGTAGCCGAGGCGCTCCGCCGCTCACTGGACCGAAAGGACCTCAGGATTTCGGACTGGCTGGGTCTCAATGCCCGGTTCGTGGGTGCACTTCAGGTCGAGCGGGTAATGATGTTCATCATCCTAACCCTGATCGTCGTGGTCGCGGCGATGAACGTCGTGGCAAGCTTCACCATGCTGGTGCGCGTGAAACGCGGCAGCATCGCCATCCTGCGCACGATGGGGGCGACACCGCGAACGATCGTTCGTTCTTTTTTCCTGGCAGCAGCGGCGGTCGGTTTGGTCGGCACGGCGGTCGGCACAGCGCTCGGCCTTCTGATCTGCGCCAACATGTCTTCGATCGGCAAGCTGCTGTCGATCATCACGAGTGCATCGGGTGGTGGCAACGCCGAGATCGACTTCATCACCTCCATGCCGGTCCGGGTTCAGGCTATCGAAGTAGGCACAGTCGTTGTCGTGGCTATCCTGTTGTCGCTTGCGGCCGCCGCCTATCCCGCCTGGCGCAGTACCCGGGTCGAACCGGTCGAGGGACTCCGCTATGGGTGATTTCGTGTTTCCTCTTTCCCTGCGCGACATCAAGCGCACATTCGTGCAAGGTGATCGCCGGCTCGAGGTGCTGCGTGGAGTCTCGTTCGATCTCCGGCCAGGCGAAATCGTGGCGCTCGTCGGCCAATCGGGCAGCGGCAAGTCGACCTTGCTCCACATCGCGGGCCTTCTGGAGCAGCCTGACGAAGGCGATGTGGTCGTGGACGGCAAGTCGACGGGTACGCTCGGTGACCGTGGGCGAACCTCGTTACGCCGCCGGTTCCTGGGATTCGTCTATCAATACCATCACCTGCTGCCGGAATTCTCCGCGATGGAGAACGTGATGTTGCCGCAGATGCTGAACGGCCTGTCGCGCAGTGAAGCCCGCGTTCGGGCGACGGAACTGCTGGCGATGGTCCAACTCAAGGAGCGTGGCGACCATCGGCCGGGTCGACTGTCCGGCGGCGAACAACAGCGCGTGGCGATCGCGCGTGCGGTGGCAAATGCGCCGCGCGTCTTACTGGCGGATGAGCCGACAGGAAATCTCGACGCCGCGACGGCCGACGCCGTCTTCCGGCAACTCCTGACGCTGGTGCGGGAAACCGGCATGGCGGCGCTGGTCGCGACCCACAATCCCGACCTTGCGGCGCGCATGGACCGGACGGTGACACTGAAGGACGGTGTATTGTCAGCCTGACAGTCCACAGGTTCCGGCGCGATGATAACCCGTGCCCATCGCTGATTTTATTCATCTCAAGGTCCGGTCCGCCTATTCCCTCACCGAAGGGGCGAACAAGGTCGATGCCGTCGTGGCTCTTGCCAAGGCCCAGGCAATGCCGGCCGTCGCCGTCACGGATCGCAACAATCTGTTCGGTGCCCTGGAATTCGCGCAGTACGCGGCGAAGGCAGGGATTCAACCCATCATAGGCTGCGATCTTGGCCTCCGGCGAGAGGAAGAGGGCGGCATCGCCACGGCTAGCAAGCTGCCATCGGTCGATTGGCTGACCCTGCTGGTCCAGAACGAACAGGGCTATCTCAACCTGATGCGTCTGGTGAGTAGAGCCCATTTGGAGTTCAAGACCGGCTCGATATCGGCGTTGCCCCTGTCTGAACTAGAAGGCCATAGCGATGGTCTTCTGGCGTTTACCGGCAGCACCAGCAGCGGCGTCGGGCGATTGTTGTTGGCGGGCCAAGTGCCGGCCGCGGCCCATATGCTCGAGCGATTGCAGACGCTGTTCGATGGCCGGCTCTACGTCGAGCTGCAACGCCACGGTGAGGACGGCGAGCGGCGCATCGAGGCTCCATTGCTCGATCTTGCCTACGCGTGCGAGCTGCCGCTGGTCGCGACGAACGATGTGCATTTTCCCAAGGCGTCGATGTATGAGGCGCACGACGTCCTCCTCTGCATAGAGCAGGGTGCGCATATCGAGGATCCCAATCGTCGCCGGTTGACGCCAGAGCACTATTTCAAGTCGGCCGGCGAGATGCGCAGCGTCTTTTCGGACCTGCCAGAGGCCTGCGACAACACCCTGGCCATCGCCCAGCGCTGTGCCTACATGCCGGAGCCGCGCAAACCCATCCTGCCGCGCTACACGAAACTCGGCGGCCGGGCCGAGAAAGACGCTCTTAAGGAAATGGCCGAAACCGGCCTCGCGGCCCTGAAGGCAGGAGGCCGGCTGGCCGACGACATTGCCCTGAAGCTCTACGAAGAGCGGCTCCTCTACGAACTCAACATGATCGAGAAGATGGGCTTCTCGGGCTACTTCCTGATCGTCGCCGATTTCATCCAGTGGGCGAAGGACAACGGTATTCCTGTCGGGCCTGGCCGTGGTTCGGGGGCGGGTTCTCTCGTAGCCTGGGCGCTCAAGATCACCGACCTCGACCCGCTGCGCTGGGGCCTGCTGTTCGAACGCTTTCTCAATCCCGAACGCGTCTCGATGCCGGACTTCGATATCGACTTCTGCCAGGACAAGCGCGACCAGGTAATCCGGTACGTGCGAGACGAATATGGTCACGATCGCGTTGCCGCCATCATCACCTTCGGCAAGTTGCAAGCCCGGGCGGTGTTGCGCGACGTCGGTCGCGTGCTCGGCATGCCCTATGGCCAAGTCGATCGCATCTGCAAGCTGGTGCCGAACAATCCGGCCAAGCCGGTTACGCTGGCCCAGGCGCTCGAGAGCGAGCAGCTCCTGAAGGAGCAATACCAGTCGGACGAGGAGATCAAGCGCCTGATCGATCTCGCGCTGCAGCTCGAAGGTCTTTTCCGCAACGCCTCGACCCATGCCGCCGGAGTCGTGATCGGCGACCGGCCGCTTGAGGAACTGGTGCCGCTCTACCGCGATACCGACAACAAGGAATCCCTGCCGGCCACCCAGTTCAACATGAAGTGGGTAGAGACCGCCGGCCTGGTGAAATTCGACTTCCTCGGCCTCAAGACGCTGACGGTGATCGAAAAAGCATGCGGCCTGATCGGCCATGACAAGATCAAGATCGACAAGATACCGCTCGACGACGAGCCGACGTTCAAGATGCTTGCCAAGGGCGATGCCTACGGGGTCTTCCAG
>JAUXWB010000007.1 GCA_030684475.1 Reyranella sp.
TGAGTCCTGAGGGGGGTGGCTGGGGCGTGTCATGTCGGGGTGACTTCGATGATCGTCTTGGCAATTCCCTCTCCACTGAGAGCGTAGGTGAGCGCCTCGCGATACCGGTCGAACGGAAAGGCCCGGCCGGCCGGTGGGTTGAGCCGCCCCTCGGCGACCCAGGCGAGCAGTTCACCGAATTCCCGTTGGGCTGCGGCCGCTTCGAACACGGCGGCGAACTGGCGATAATCGACGCCGACCAGGGCGGCGCCCTTGAGCAGCGGCAGGTTGACGGGCAGGGCGGGGATCTCCCCCGAGGCGAAGCCGATCACCAGATAGCGCCCACCCCAGTTGAGCGAGCGGAAGGCCGGCTGCAGCAGCGGTCCGCTCACCGGATCGAACACGACGTCGATGCCGCCGGGAACCGCCTCTTTCAGCCGCTCGCGCCATCCCGCGGAGTCGCGATCCAGCGTGATCTCGGCGCCGCTGCGGGCGGCCAGCGCACGCTTCTCGGGCGTCGATGCCACCGCGACGACCCGGGCGCCGAGCAGTCGGCCGACCTGGACGGCGGCTATGCCCACGCCCCCCGCGGCGCCGATCACCAGCAACGTCTCACCCGGCTCGAGGCGCGCGCGATCGCGCAGGCCGTGGAGCGCGGTCACGTAATTGACGCGGAAGCCGGCGGCCTGGTCGTTCCGCATGCGATCGGGGATCCGGTTGACCGCCGTCACGGGCGCCAGGGCGTATTCGGCAAAGCCTCCGCGCACCTGCGCCAGCACGCGGTCGCCGGCTGCAAATCCCGTGACGCCGCTGCCGATGGCGTCGATCCAGCCGGCGACCTCGCCGCCCGGGACATGGGGCAGCGGTGGCTTCACCTGGTAGCGGCCGAGCGAGACCAGCGCATCGACATAGCCGACACCGCACGCCGCGATCTTGACGCGTACTTCGGCCGGCCCCGGCTCCGGCATGTCCAGCTCGACCACGCGATACTTGTCGATTGAACTGAGATCGTCGGCCTGGATCGCCTTCATCTGTTTGGCTGCCATGTTCGGTTCAATGCGCGAGACTGAGGCGCACCGGCAGCGCCTTGAAGCCGCCGACCAGATTGGCGTGGATGCGCTGGACCTCGCCCGCCGGTTCGATGCAGTCGACCCGGCGCACGAAGGCGCGGAGGAACGTCGTGAGTTCCAGGCGGGCCAGCGACAGGCCGAGGCACATGTGGCCGCCGAAGCCGAAGGCGAGATGTTTGTTTGGCGCCCGCTCGATGTCGAAGCGGAACGGATCGGCGAAGACCGCGTCGTCGCGATTGGCCGAAGGATAGAAGAGGGCGACGCCGTCGCCGGCGGCGATGGTCGTATCGCCCAGCCTAAAATCCTCGCGG
>JAUXWB010000023.1 GCA_030684475.1 Reyranella sp.
GGTGGAAGCGTACGGCCTCGATCCCGTGCGCTACTTCCTGCTGCGTGAGGTTCCCTTCGGCAACGACGGCGATTTCCAGCGCCGCGCGCTGATCGGCCGTCTCAATGCCGATCTCGCCAACGCCTACGGCAATCTGTGTCAGCGCGTCCTGTCGATCGTCGCCAAGAATTGCGATAGCAAGGTCCCGGCCAAGGGCACGCTCACTGATGCAGACAATGCGCTGCTCGATCGCGCAAAGAGCCTGTTGGCTGCCGTGCGTTCGGAGCTCGACGAGCAGGCCTTCCACAAGGCGCTGACCACGATCTGGGAGGTGATCGCCGACGCCAATCGTTATGTCGACGCCCAGGCGCCGTGGGCCCTCGCCAAGACTGACCCGGTGCGCCGCGACACGGTGCTGTGGGTCCTGGCCGAGACCATCCGGCGGGTGACGCTGCTGGTGCAGCCTTTCATGCCCGACTCGACGGGCAAGATCCTCGATCAGCTCGCTGTACCGGCGGAGGCGCGGACCTTTGCCGCGTTCGACCGCGAACTCGTCTCCGGAACGACGCTGCCCAAGCCGCAGGGCGTGTTCCCGCGCTTCGTCGAAGCGGCCGCCGCGGCGGGCTGACATGCTGATCGACAGTCATTGCCATCTCGACTTTCCCGAACTCGCCGACGACGAGGCGGGGGTGTTGGCGCGCGCCCGGACGGCGGGCGTGGCCGGGATGTTGACGATCGGCACCAGACTCGATCAGTTCGAGCGTGTCCGCGCCATCGCCGAACGCCACGGCAACGTCTGGTGTTCGGTCGGCGTCCATCCGCATGAGGCGAAGGAGGAGGGGCAGCGCACGCCCGACCGGCTGGTCGAGGCCACGCATCATCCCAAGGTCGTGGGCATCGGCGAGACCGGGCTCGATTTCTACTACCAGCACAGTCCGCGCGACGAGCAGGTTGAGAGCTTTCGCGCCCACATTGCCGCGTCGCGTCAAACCGGCTTGCCGCTGATCGTCCACACAAGGGACGCCGACCGCGAAACCATCGACATTCTCGAGGAAGAGGCGGGCAAGGGGGCTTTCCCCGGCCTGATCCATTGCTTCACGTCGGGCCCCGAGGTCGCGCGATGCGCCCTGGCCCTCGGCTTCTACATTTCGATTTCTGGCATCGTGACCTTCAAGGCGGCGGAGGACCTGCGCGGCATCGTCCGCGATATCCCGCTCGACCGGCTGCTGGTCGAGACCGATTCACCCTACCTTGCACCAGTGCCAAAACGCGGTAAGACCAACGAACCAGCGTACGTCGCCCATACCGCAGCCAAGGTCGCTGAACTCAAGGGTGTGAGCGTGAGCGAACTCGAAGAAGCGACGACGGCGAATTTTTTCCGGCTGTTTGCCAAGGCGGAGCGCCAGCAGTGCGGGTGACGATCCTCGGCTGCGGCACCTCGGGAGGCGTTCCGCGGCCGGGGGGCAAGGACGGGTTGGGCGAATGGGGGGCGGCCAACCCCGAGGACGGCCGTAACCAGCGCCGGCGCTGTTCCATCCTGGTCCAGGACAAGGGCAAGACCGTGCTGGTCGACACCTCGCCTGATCTGCGTTCGCAACTGCTCGACGCCCGGGTCGAACGCGTCGATGCGGTGATCTGGACGCACGAGCACGCCGACCAAGTCCATGGCATCGACGATCTGCGTCCCTATGCCATCCGCCAGGGGCGGATCGAAGCTTGGGCCGACGAGCGAACCCTTGGGATCCTTCGACGGCGCTTCGGCTACTGTTTCGAGGCCGAGGGGAGCGGGGTGTACAACCCGATCTACCAGGCCAACCAGATCGAGGGACCCTTCCAGGCCGCCGGGCTTCCGGTCATTCCCTTTACTCAAGACCATGGTTTGGGTCCGTCACTGGGCTTCCGGTTTGGCCGACTGGCCTACGCCAACGACGTCGTGACCCTGCCGGACAGCGCTTTCGCCGCGATGGCGGGCGTCGACGTGCTGATTGTCGATGCCATGCGGTTCCGACCGCATCCGACCCATGCCCATCTCGACCGGGCCCTCGAATGGATCGCGAAGATCCGCCCTGCGCGGGCTTTTTTGACCAATCTTCACGTCGATATGGACTATGCTGAGATCGATCGCCTAACGCCACCCCATGTGCAGCCTTGTCGGGACGGCCTGGTTATCGATGCGGACGAGATATAATACAACAATAACAATGGGTTGTACTTGATTTCTGACACCTTGAGTAAGATGAGACAAAAGGAGTCCGGAGTCCGCCTGTTCTTGGCTGTGGCCGGGGTTGGCCTGTGCCTGGCCTTGCCCGTTGCCGCCAACGACAAGCTCGAGGCCGGCGGCCAGACGTTCCTCGACTTCGCGACACTCGACAATGGCGCGAGCTTTTCCCAAGGCGATCCCATTATCGCCGGTGGGCCCAATCCGGTGTCTTCGAAGGTTCTTGCAATCGAGAGCACCAAGGGCTTTGCACGCGTCCGCTTCGAGCAAATGCGGCTGACAATGTCGCTGCCGCTCGGCTGGCAGGCGACCGAGGATTGGGAGCGGGGCATCGCCTACAGCACCGACAAACGATACCGTCTCATCATTTGGCGGGTCGATTTCGATTTCGAGGGCGTCAAGGATGCGGAGCATTATGCCGCCACCAAGGGCGGCTCGATCCAGGCGCGCCGTCCCACGGTGAAGGCGCAGGCGCGCAAGCTCAGCGATGGGACCTATCTGGTCGTGTACGAGAACGCCCCCAGGGCACAGGGCGATTCGGAGATGCGGGTCGTCTTTGACCTCGTCATGACGCAGCCCGGCAATTCGAAGCTCGGCGTGCTGGTCACGCTCGGAGTCCCGGCGAGCGACGCCGGGCGAGGCATCAAGTTGCTAGCTCTTCTAAAGGAAAATATGAGGATAGACTGGTAGATAGTTGATATTTAATTTATATAAATATTTGTCATAATATATATTATGCGATAATCAGAAACGAGGTCGAGCACCATGACGCCGGCACGTCCCACGGCGGAAACGCTGCCCCGCGAGCCGATGGCGCGCCTCCTCGCGGTCATGGCTTGGCTGCGCCATCGCCAGTACGGTTGTCCCTGGGACATCGACCAGACCTTCCGGACGATCGCGCCCTATACGATCGAGGAGGCCTACGAAGTCGCCGACGCCATCGAACGTGACGACATGCTGGCCCTCAAGGAGGAACTCGGCGATCTGCTGCTCCAGGTCGTCTACCATGCCCAGATCGCCCAGGAAGCCGAGGCCTTCGGTTTTGCCGACGTGGCGGCGGCGATCGCCGACAAAATGGTCGACCGCCACCCCCATGTCTTCGCCGATGCCCGGATCGACACCGCCGAGGCTCAGACCGTTTCGTGGGAAGCCCGCAAGGCTGCCGAGCGGGCCGCCAAACAGGCTGCGGAGCCGGCAGGGACCCTGGACGGGGTGGCGCGCGCCCTGCCCGCCCTCCTGCGCGCCGAGAAGATCCAGAAGCGAGCCGCCCGGGTCGGCTTCGACTGGAAGGAAACCGCGCCCGTCATCGACAAGATCGAGGAGGAACTGGCCGAGCTGCGCGCCGAGATTACCGCCGGGACCGTCGATCAGGCCCGCCTGAGCGATGAATTGGGTGACGTGCTGTTCGCCGTCGCCAATCTCGCGCGCCACTGCAAGGTCGACCCGGAGGCCGCCTTGCGTGCCACCAACGACAAGTTCGAGCGCCGCTTCGGCTACATCGAGCGCCAGCTTGCGCTTCAGGGCCGCAATCCCGTCGACGCCACCCTGGGCGAGATGGAAGCCCTCTGGCAGGAAGCCAAGACGCGTGTCTAGTCTTCCTCGGGCTGCAATAGTGGCAATTCCAGCGCATCGAACACCTTGCGCACGTCGGCCAGCGCCTGCTGTGACGGTGCGCCGATGATCCCTGCATCTATCGGTTGGGCTGGACCGTAGTCTCCGCCGTCAAATCGCACCGCGCCGCCACCCGCCTCGGCCAGCATCAAGGCTCCCGCCGCATGATCCCAGGGCTTGGTGCGCCGATAGATGCTGAAACCCGCCCGGCCTGCCAGGATTTCCAGGTATTCGACTCCGGCACAGCGAAGCGTCGACACGGGACCCAGCCCGCGCCGCCAGACCGCCGGAAGCTGGCGATCGAACGCCTTGCGTATCCGATAGCCGACGAAGCCCGAGGACGATCCACCCGATGGCGCTCCGACCACGGCTGTTCCGTCGAGAGTAACGCCCTGCCCCGCCAGCGCTATGACCATCCGTCCGTTCGGGACATCGAATATCCAGCCGCCGATGGTCCGACCATCCGCGACCAAAGCGACGATGATCGCAAAAGTCGCCTTGCCGGCCGCGAAGTTTGCGGTGCCATCCAGTGGATCGACGATCCAGCACATCTCCCCCGGACGGCCGATCAGGTCGAGAAGGCCGGCATCGTCCTCGACCGCCTCTTCGCCCACCACCGGCACGCCCGGCAATATCTTCGCCAAGCCTGACGCTAGCCGCTGTTCCGAGGCAACGTCGGCCACGGTCACGAAATCATTGGGCCGCTTCTGGCGGATGTCGTCCTTGGAGAGATTGCGAAACCGCGGCAGTAGTTCGGCGGCCGCTGTCTCGCGGATCAGGTCGGCGACCCGCGACGGGTCGCTACCGCCGAGCCTCGAGGTCAGCCGACGACGCCGAACAGATCCTCTTCCTTGAGGATGACGTGGTCGACACCGCCGATCTTGACCTCCGTGCCGGACCACTTGCCGTAGATCACCTTGTCGCCAACCTTGACGTCGACAGCCTGCAGCCGACCGTCCTCCAGCCGCTTGCCCTTGCCCACCGCCACGACCTCGCCCTGCATCGGCTTTTCCTGGGCCGTGTCGGGAATGATGAGACCACCCTTGGTCTTGGTCTCGGCAGTCATGGGCTTGAGCAGCAGCCGATCATGTAAGGGCTTGAATTTCATGGCATTTCCTTCGTCTGGAGTCGTGCCGCTTATAGATTTCGCGCCGGATGCCTGTCAACGCGCGAGGCGGCGGTCGAGCTGTGCGGCAGCGGCGGCATCGAGCGCGACCGTGAGCAGAGCCAATTCACCGTCGTCACGACGATGCCGGACCTCGCCGTGGCGATAGAGCCAGGCAATGGTTGCGCCGTCGCTCAAGGGGACGGAAATCTCGCGGGCCGTTCCTGCCCGCCCGAGAATTTCACCGATGGCCTCCAGAAGGCGATCGATGCCTTCACCGGTCAGAGCCGAAACCGGATACTGCAACGTTCGCTCGGCGCCGGCAGCGGCGCGGGTCTGGAGGGCCTCCCGCCCTTCCGTCGCAAGTGCATCAATCTTGTTCAAGGCTTCGATCAACGGTTTGCCGCCCCCGTCCTCGAGCGCCCCGAGTTCCTTCAGGACCCGCTCGACGTCGGCGCGCTGCTGCTCGGTGTCGGGATGGGCGATGTCGCGCACATGCACGATCAAGTCGGCCTCGACCACCTCCTCGAGCGTCGCACGGAAGGCAGCGACGAGATGCGTCGGCAGGTCGGAGACGAAACCCACCGTGTCGGAGATCACGCATCCCTTGCCGTTGGGCAGCTTGATCGACCGCATTGTCGGGTCGAGGGTAGCGAACAGCAGGTCCCTGGCCATCACACCGGCGCCGGACAGGCGGTTGAAAAGCGTCGACTTGCCGGCATTTGTGTAGCCCACAAGGGCGACCGTCGGCAGTCGCGCCTTCTTGCGACCGACGCGATTGACGGCGCGCGTCCGCTGCACGCCCTCGAGATCGCGCTTGATGCGCACGATACGCTCGCCGATCAGGCGGCGGTCGATCTCGATCTGTGATTCGCCGGGGCCGCCCAGGAATCCGAAACCGCCTCTCTGACGCTCAAGATGGGTCCACGACCGCACCAGTCGGCCGCGTTGATAATCGAGTGCCGCGAGTTCGACCTGGAGCCGGCCCTCGTGCGTGCGGGCGCGGGCGCCGAAGATCTCGAGGATGAGGCCCGTGCGATCGATGACCTTGGTCTGCCAGGCTTTTTCGAGGTTGCGCTGCTGCACGGGCGTGAGCCGGTCATCGACGATCACCAGGCCGATGCCGAGGTCCTCGACGGCTTCCTTCAGCCGGTCGACGACACCTTTGCCCAGCAACGTGGCAGGCGTGACCTGGCGCAGCGGCATGGTCTGGGCCAGGCGCACGTCAATGTCTATCGAGCGCGCCAGCCCCACGGCCTCCTCGAGCTTGGCCTCGCTGTCGCGTTGTTCGCCTCGGCCGCGCACATAAGGGCACAGGACCGCCGCGACCATCGCCGGTCGCGCCGTGTCGTTGGGCATGCGCCTACGCTTTTCCTGGACGTCGTGCTCGAGGTCTTCGATCAAATCAGCCTGCTGCCTCGGCTTTATCGCCATCGAACAATTGCACCGGGGTCACCGGCATAATGGTCGAGATCGCATGCTTGTAGACAAGCTGCGAATGACCGTCACGGCGCAGAAGCACCGAGAAATTGTCGAACCACGTGACGATTCCCTGCAGTTTCACGCCGTTCACAAGGAAGATCGTGACCGGAGTCTTGTTCTTTCGCAGGTGGTTCAGGAAGACGTCCTGAACGTTTTGTGCCTTTTCGCTCATGTTCTTGGCCTCTTGCTGGGCGGCCGGCTCCCCGAAGGTCACCGGTTTGGGGGGTGCGGGTCTCTCCGCGCTACCGAGTTGAATCAAATATAGGCGACGCTTGGATCAAAGCAATGCCAGCAACTCATGACAATTACGTGCCCTGAGACGGGGTGGATGTTCCAGCAGGGCGGCGGACAGCTCTTCCGCCCCCCCGATCAGAACGGGCAAACACCCTGCCGCATGGGCACATTGCAGGTCGGCCAGGGAATCCCCGACCATCCAGACTGTCTCATCTGGGGCAATTCCCGTGCCGTCGAGTGCCAGATAGATCGGGTCAGGTGCCGGCTTGTCGCGTTTCGCGTCCTTGGCGCCGACCGCGCGGGCGATCCAGCGTTGCCAGCCGAGGTGAGCCATCTCGGTCCGCAGGTTTTCGCCCACCTTGTTGCTGACGATAGCCACATAGCATCCCGCTTCCCGGCAGTGCGCCAGCAGCGCGTCAGCGCCCGGTAGGGGCTGCAGACGTTCCAGATGGATGCGATGAAAGGTCTCGTAGAAGACCTTCTCCGCCTCGCCTGCCCGGTCGCCGAAGAGCTTGGGGAAAACATCGCGCAACGAGCCATGGGCGCGAACCTGCACCTCCTCGGCGGTCCATGGCGTCAGCCCCAAGGTCATGAAGGTATCGTGATAGCACTCGACGATCGTGGGCCAGGTATTGACCAGGGTATTGTCCCAGTCGAACAGTACGGCACGCGGCAGTTTGACCGTGGCCAAATCTATCACGTGACTGCCTCGCCGGCCGCCGCGAAGCGTACATACTCCTCGCGCAAGCGCCGGGCCGTTGGCCCGACCTTGCCGTCACCCACGGATTGGCCGTCGATCTTGACCACCGGCATCACGAACGAAGTTGCACTGGTAATGAATGCTTCCTGCGCCTTCTTGGCCTCTGCCAGCGAAAAGGGACGCTCGACGAACCTGAGCTGGAGCGCATTGCACAGCGCCTTCAGCGTATGCCGCGTGATGCCCGCCAGGATGCCGCTATCGGTCTGGCGCGTCACCAGTTCACCGTCCTGGGTCACGATCCAGGCGTTGGTCGACGCCCCCTCGGTGACGCATCCGTCGGCGTCGATCAACCATGCCTCGTAGGCGCCGCTCTCCCGTGCGGCCTGTTTGGCCAGCACATTCGGCAGCAAGGCAACGGTCTTGATATCACAACGCTGCCAACGGATGTCAGGCTGACTTTTCACCGCGATCCCGGGGCCGGGGTCGGCATCGGCCCGCTTGGTGTTCTTGGTCGTGAGCACCAGCGCCGGCTTGACCGGCTCGGTCGGAAAGGCGTGATCACGGCGGGCGACTCCACGCGTCACCTGCATGTAGATCAGGCCGTCGCGAAGGCGATTGCGGCGCATCAATTCACGGATGATGAATCTCAAAGCCGTGCGGGAGACCGGCCAGCCGATCCTGAGTTCGCGCAATGACCTGTCGAGCCGGTCGATGTGTGGGCCCTCGTCGATCAACCGGCCGTCGCGCACGCCCACGACCTCATAGACGCCATCGGCAAGCTGGTAGCCCCGATCCTCGATGTGAACACTGGCCTCGCGGTGGTCGACGTAGCGGCCATTGACGTAGGCATAGCGGGCCATGCCGCCCTCCTTCACTTTATCTCTAAACCCGCGGGTTCCGTACCATTGCGCTCGTCTGGCGCACTTCCATGCAGGCCCAACGATTTCAGCTTGCGATGCAACGCGGACCGCTCCATGCCAACGAAAGTCGCGGTGCGTGAAATGTTTCCGCCAAACCTCGTGACCTGGGCCAGCAGGTATTCCCGCTCGAAGACCTCGCGGGCATCGCGCAGCGGCAGTTGCATGATCTCGCCGCCCTTTTCCCAGCGCAGAACGGACGGTGCATCCTCGCTGACGTCGTTAGGCAACGCGTCGACCCGGATCGGGCCGCCGCCTGCCGGCGCCAAAATCAGCAGCCGTTCGATGACGTTGCGCAATTGCCGGACGTTGCCGGGCCAGTCGTGGCCCTGCAGAGCGGCCAGCGTATCCTCGCCGATCGTCCGTGACGGCAGGCCGGTTGCGTCAGCGACACGCCGCAACAGGTCAGCTGCCAGATCGGGAATGTCCTCGCGGCGCTCGCTGAGCGGCGGAACGCGCAGCGAGATGACATTCAACCGGTGATACAATTCCTCACGGAACTGCCCCGAGACAATCTCATCCTGCAGACTCCGCGTCGTCGAGGCGAGGACGCGTACATCCACCTCGACACGGGTCTTGCCGCCGTCGCGCATGAATGACTGCTCCTGAAGCACGCGAGCCAGCCGGCTTTGCAGTGCCAACGGCAGGTCTGCGACTTCCTTGAGCAGCAAAGTGCCGCTGTGAGCCATCTCAAAGGCGCTGGAGACACGAAGCGTATCGCCTTCGGTTTCGCCGTCTGTGCCGAACAATTCGATGTCAAGACGTTCCGCAGGGAGCGTCGAGCAGTTGACCACCACAAACGGACCATCGGCCCGCTTCGAATTTTGATGAATCAGCCGAGCCATGGTTTCCTTGCCCGCCCCGGAGGCTCCGATGATCAAAACGCGGCTGCCGGTCGGCGCCACGCGTTCGACCTGGGCGCGGACACTGGCGGCGCTTGGCGACGAGCCAACGAACGTGACGTCGCCCCCCGCCCGTCGCCGCAAGGTCGCGTTTTCGCGCTTCAGCCGGTCCGCCTCTACGGCTCGGTCGACGACCAGCAGCAGGCGATCGGCCTTGAAGGGCTTTTCGATGAAATCGTAGGCGCCGGTCTTGATCGCCGACACCGCGGTATCAATTGTCCCATGGCCGCTGATCATGACGACGGGGATGGGCGGATCCTCGCGGCGGATGACCTCGAGGAGCTGCAGCCCATCAAGGTCGCTGCCCTGCAGCCAAACGTCAAGGATCACCAATGCCGGCCGACGCTGGCGCACGGCATCGATGGCTTCGGTGCTGTTGTGAGCGCGGCGGGCCGAGTGACCCTCATCCTCAAGGATACCTGCAATCAGCGTGCAGATGTCGCGCTCGTCGTCGACGATCAGGATGTCGTGGGCCATGACTCTTCAAGCAGTCCGCTACTGTCTCTGCGGATCATTGTGCGGCTGTCGCATGCGGTCGAGCCGACGCGATTTCCTTCGCGTCCCGTCGGAATACCAGACTGATGGAGGCGCCGCCACCCTCTCGGTCCTCCAGCGCAAGATAACCACCGTGATCTTCCATGATTTTCTTGACGATAGCCAAGCCCAGCCCCGTCCCTTTGCTGCGGGTCGTCATATAGGGCTCGGTTAGTCGCTCTCGCCCTTCCTTTGGCAGACCCTTGCCGTTGTCCTCGATGACAATACGCACCGTCGTGCCATCGTCCTTCAAGGTCAGCGAAATCTCGCCTCGCGGCAACGATCCGTCCGACGAAGCCCCTCGCCCCTCGATCGCCTCGGCCGAATTTTTCAGAATGTTGGTCAGGACCTGACCGACCTGACGGCGATCGCAGACCAGCGGGATCGGCCCGTCCGGGAGGCGCGAGACATAGTGAATATCGGGATTGCCGTTGCGCTGAAGGAAAAGTGCCTGTTGGCAGAGCTCCTTGGCATCCTCGGCCTGCACTGTCGGGCGGGGCATGCGGGCAAAGGACGAGAACTCGTCGACCATGCGGCCGATGTCGCCAACCTGGCGGATGATCGTATCGGTGCAGATAGTGAAAGTTTCCGGATCCTCCTTGATCTGCTTCAGGTATCGACGCTTCAGCCGCTCGGCAGAAAGCTGGATCGGGGTGAGAGGGTTCTTGATCTCGTGGGCGATGCGCCGCGCCACGTCGCCCCAGGCCGCCATGCGCTGCGCCGACATCAGATCGGTCACGTCATCGAAAGTGACGACGGCACCGGCATCGGATGCGGCACTGATTCGAACCAGCAGGATGCGCCGCGCGCCCCGCTGCAATATCTCGACTTGCCCCTGGGTAACGCGATCAGGTCGCTCGGCTGCCTGCACCACGAGTGGGGCCAGTTCGGGCATGACGGCGATCAGCGGCCGCTCCAGCACACCATCCTCGGGCAGTGCCAGGAGTTCGAGCGCCGAGCGATTGCTACGCGTGACGATGCCCTTTCCATCGACGCTGAGTACCCCGGCCGAAACCCCTGCCAGCACCGCGTCAGTGAGGCGCCGGCGGGTGTCGAGTTCCTTGTTGGCGCTGACCAATTCGCCGCGCTGCTGCTCGATCTGACTCGCCATGCGATTGAACGAGCGCGCGAGCTGCCCCAACTCGTCGTTGGGCGGCCCCTCCTCCACACGTGTCGTCAGATCGCCGCCGCGCACCCGCTCGGCGGCCAGCATCAGGCCACCGATCGGTGCCGTCAGACGGGTTGCGAACAGAACCGCCAGCCAAACGGCCGCCAGCAGCATCAGGAGGGCGATGGCGCCGCAGACCAGGAATATGACGAGCTGACTGCGTTGCAGGGCCGATTCGATCTGCGAATAGAACGTGCCGGCAAACTCAATACTCTTGATGTAGTCGACGACCCTGAGGTCGACCGCATGGCCGGTCGCCAGAAAGAGAGGTTCACCCACGAACATCTGCATGACGAAATAGGCGCCGTCCGCGGAATCGAACTGGACCGGTCGTGCCTGGTTGACGGCCTGCCAGAGAAACTTCGCCGACGGCAGCGGATCGACCATGCCTTTGGCGTCGGGCGCCTGAGCCTGAGCGATCACGCCCTTGTCGGCGTCGATGACCGTCGCCTCGATGATCGGACGGCCCTCGATCAGGGTTTCCAGGAGCAGCGTCGTGCCCTCGCCGTTGCGAACGCCGTCGATGCCGAGAGCCTGCAAGGGACCGGCGATCGCGCCGATGTCGCGCAGGATCTCCTCCTCCCGGGCGCGCCGCACCGGCTCGCCGATGGCTCGCGCCGCCTCATAGGCGGCCTGCGACGGCTTTACGACGAAATCCGTCAGATTGAGGAAAAGCAGAGACAGGATGATGCCGACGATCAGCGTCGGCGTGATGGTGAAGACGCTGCAAACCAGCACCAGACGCATATGAAGGCGCGAACCGGCGGCGCCGCGTCGGCGGTCCAGCCAAAGCTGCGTGAGACGCACGGCGAGCACCGCCACAAGGGCGATGGCAATGACGAGGTCCGAGACAAGAAGGCCGGTCATCCAGCCGAGGGTGCCGAACGCCGCCGGCACGAACCCCGCGAGCCAAGCGTAGGTCACTGCGCCGGCGACGATGGCAAGCACGGCAAGAGACACGGCGGCAAAGCGACCGCTGAGGCCACGAAGCACGGCGCTTGCCATGTCGCCCAAGCGTGAAACGCCCAGCCCAGTTGTCACTAGAGTCACCCGCCCCGGCGAACCTGCGGCGTACGAACCACGGGCACGTCGAGGTCCTTTATTTTCTTGCGCAACGTATTGCGATTGAGCCCCAAGAGACGGGCAGCGCGCAACTGATTCCCGCGTGTCGCCCCAAGCGCCAGCGACAGAAGTGGTCGTTCGACCTCCGAAATGACGCGATCGTACATGCCGTCCGGCGGCAACCGGTCGCCGTGGGCGGCAAACAGGGCCTGGAGGTGGCGGTCCATCGCGTCGCCCAGGGAGGCGTCGCCGAGACCGGGGCTGGCGCTTGTGGCTTCGGGTTCCGGCGTCTGGACGGCGTCAGCGAGTTCCGATTCGATCGTATCGACGCCAATTACCTCTTCCGAGTAGAGCGCGGACAGGCGCCGAACGAGGTTTTCCAGTTCGCGCACGTTACCCGGCCAGCGGTGCTGGCGCAGGCGCGCCATCGCATCGGTCGACAACACCTTGGTCGGCAGGCCGTCCATGGTCGCCGCACGCAGGAAATGGTTGGTCAGTTCGGGGATGTCGTCGAGACGCTCGCGCAACGGCGGCAACCGGATTGGCACGACGTTGAGACGATAGAACAGATCCTCGCGAAACAGACCCTGCTGGATCAGGCGGCGCAGGTCGCGATGGGTGGCTGCGACGATGCGCACATTGGCCTTGATCGGGGTCCGCCCGCCGACGGTCATGTATTCACCTTCCTGCAAAACGCGCAGCAGGCGGGTCTGCGCCTCGGGCGGCATGTCCCCGATCTCGTCGAGGAACAGCGTGCCACCGGAAGCCTGTTCGAACTTGCCCGACGACCGCTGCACGGCGCCGGTGAAGGCCCCGCGCTCGTGCCCGAACAATTCGCTCTCGATCAACTCGCGCGGAATGGCGGCCATATTGAGCGCCACGAACGGTCCCTTGCGGCGCTTGCCGTAGTCGTGCAGCGCCCGCGCGACAAGCTCCTTACCGGTGCCCGATTCGCCCGATACCATCACCGTGAGATCGGTCGACATCAGCCGAGCCAGCGCGCGGTAGATCTCCTGCATGGCAGTGGATCGACCGATCAGCGGCAAACGTTCGCTCTCTTCCGGCGGATGGGTGCCGCGCGGCATCGATGCGGCAGGCGCCGAGAGTGCCCGATTCACCACCGAGACCAACTCGTTGAGATCGAACGGCTTCGGCAGGTACTCGAACGCGCCGCGTTCGGTGGCGCGCACCGCCGTCAAGAGCGTCGACTGGGCGCTCATCACGATGACGCGCAGGTCCGGCCGCAACTTGCGGATGCGCGGCACGAGATCGAGACCGTTCTCGTCAGGCATGACGACATCGGTGATGACGAGCTGGCCCTCGCCCTCCTGGATCCATTGCCACAGCGTTGCAGCAGCACCTGTGCTCCGCACCGTGTGGCCCTGGCGTCCCAGCGCCTGATGCAGGACTGTCCGGATCGCGCGGTCGTCGTCGGCAACGAGAATGGTCGCGGCAGCGCTCATGATCTGATTTGGGGAAATTGCATCGGCAACATCACTCGGAACGTTGTCCGGCCGGGCTCACTGTCGAACTCGATAGCCCCGCCGTGGTCATTGATGATCTTGGCCACCAATGCAAGACCCAGGCCGGTTCCCGTCGGCTTGTTGGTCACGAAAGCGTCAAACATGTGCGCACGGATCTCGTCGAGGACCCCGCGGCCGTTATCGCGGACGGAAACAACCAGCGGCAGGTTGACTCTCGCCTGTTGGCCGGGGACCGCCAGGCGCAGCCCATGGCGGAAGGCGGTCGAAAGCTCGATCTCGCGCTCGCCGTCGCCCGGCGTTTCACAGGCATTCTTAACCAGATTGAGGAAAACCTGGATGAGCTGGTCGCGATCGCCGTGAACTTCGGGCAACGACGGGTCGTAGGTCTCGATGAATCGCACGCCCTTGCCGAAACCGTTTTCGGAGAGGCGACGAACATGGTTCAGCACCTGGTGAATATTGATCGGGCCGCGGTCGATCGGGCGACCCTCGGCAAATGCCTCCATCCGGTCGACCAGCGCCACGATCCGGTCGGTTTCTTCGCAGATCAGACCGGTCAGTTCGCGGTCGCTGTCAGGAACCGACTGCTCGAGCAGCTGGGCAGCACCGCGGATGCCGGACAGCGGATTCTTGACCTCGTGCGCCAGCATGGCAGCGAGCGCACTCACCGAGCGGGCGGCGCTGCGATGCGCCATCTGGCGGTCGATGCTACGGGCGATCGTCTGTTCGACCAGTGAGACGGCGATCAATCCGTCGCTGTCGGCGATCGGTGAGAGGCGGAGTGCGCAAAACCGGGTACCGATGCGCGGCGAAGCAAGCGTAATGCCGTTCTCCGCCACTGCGCCACCGCTTACCTGGACCTGTTCGAGCAGCGAGAACAGTGGTGTGTCCTCGGGCACGAACTCGTCCAGCGGATGGCCGACAAAGCGCGCCCGGCCGACGCCGAAGAACTGCTCGGCCGAAAGGTTGGCGTAGTGCACGAGGCGGCCGGCATCGACCACGACGACCGCCTCGGAAAGGGAATCCAGGATCGCCGACGAGAACAGCTCCGGCGGCATGCTCGAACGCGTGAGCGGACGCAATGGCATGCTACGCCGCCTGCCGTTCGAGGGCGGGAAGGAAAAAGGCGGCAAGCATGCCTCGTACCTTGGCCGGATCGCCCTCGCGGTTGACGGCCCCGCGGAAGTCAGCGGAAGCCGGCAGGCCCTTCGAGTACCAGCCGAGATGCTTGCGTGCCATGCGCACACCGGTTTCCAAACCGTAGTGCTCGAGCATTGACTCGAAGTGGGCGCGCACCGTGCCGTACTGTTCGGCCAGCGGCGGATCGGGCAGTCGTTCGCCCGTGCGCAGATAGTGGATCACCTGGTTGAGGAACCAGGGTCGCCCGTAGGCGCCGCGCCCGATCATCACGCCATCGGCGCCAGACTGGGCCAGCGCCAAGTCCACGTCGTCGAGCGTGTTGATGTCGCCATTCACGATCACCGGCAGGCTCGTGGCCGCCTTGACGTCGGCAACGAACGCCCAATCGGCGTGGCCATCGTAGAACTGGCATCGGGTGCGGCCATGCACAGTCAGCATCCGGATGCCGCAGGCCTCGGCGATGCGCGCAAGATTGGGCGCATTGCGGTTGTTCTCATCCCAGCCCGTCCGCATCTTGAGGGTTACGGGCAGCTTCACGGCCTTGACCGTGGCCTCGAGGATTTTCGCGGCGTGCACCTCGTCGCGCATGAGCGAAGATCCGGCATGGCCGTTCACGACCTTCTTCACCGGGCAGCCGAAGTTGATGTCGATAATGGCCGCGCCCCGGTCCTCGTTCAGCTTGGCCGCTTCAGCCATCACCGCCGGTTCGCAGCCAGCGAGCTGGACCGACATCGGAAACTCCTCCGGCGAGTTCTTGGCCATCAGGAGTGTCTTGCGGTTTTCGCGGACCATGGCCGCCGAGGCGATCATCTCGGACACGACCAAGCCTGCGCCCCCGCGCTTCACCATCCGGCGGAACGGCATGTCGGTAACCCCCGACATCGGGGCAAGGATAACCGGGTCCACAAGGCGGACTGGGCCGATATCGACAGGGCAGAGGCGCTTGGCGCGGACCATTCTTCTTGCTCAGTTAATAGGCATCTTGTGCAGTGCACAATAATTGAGCGAGCATTACCGGGTCCAGCCCTTTTCTGCAAGGGTCCGAAGTGCGCTTCCCCGCGTCCCGGTGTTATTAACTGCTCGTGCCCAACTGTACCGCCCTAATCGTCGCCGCCGGCCGCGGCAGCCGTTTCGGTGGTCCCTTGCCCAAGCAATATGCGCTTTTGAGTGGCCGTCCTGTCCTGTGGCACACCCTGGCGGCACTTCGAGCGGCCCCCGGCATCGACCGAATGCAGGTTGTGATCGCCCCGGGAGACGAGCGCCACTACCAGGCCTCGACCCAAGACTTTGACCTGCCGACGCCGGTCCTCGGCGGGACAAGCCGGCAGCTTTCTGTCCTGAATGGCCTCGAGGCGCTGGCCGGTGAACCGCCGGACTTCGTCGCCATCCATGATGCCGCCCGCCCCTTCGTACAGCCTGCCGACATTGCGGCGTGCCTTGAGGCGGCTGCAGCCCTCGGCATCGATGGGGCGGTCCTGGGCGTGGCGCTTGCCGACACGCTGAAGCGCGTCGAGGACGGTGGCGTCATCGCCGGGACGGTCCCGCGCCGCGATCTCTGGCGGGCACAAACCCCCCAGGTCTTCCGATTTGAGCCGCTGCTCCAGGCACATCGCGCCGCAGCAGCACTGGGGGCGACGGAAGAAACCGCCCTCACCGACGATGCCGCCGTCGCCGAACGCGCCGGCCTCAAGGTTGTCATGGTGGCCGGCAGCGGAGATAACGCGAAAATCACCACGGCCGAGGACCTGCGGCGGGCATCGACGATGGAAACACGAATTGCTTTCGGATTTGACGTTCATGCATTTGCACCGGGCAGCGGCGTCGTCCTGGGGGGAGTCGTCATCCCGCATGCGCAAGCGCTCAGCGGCCATTCCGATGCGGATGTGGCGCTGCATGCGCTGACCGATGCGGTCCTGGGCAGCATCGGCGCCGGCGACATCGGCACCCATTTCCCGCCGTCCGATTCCCGATGGCGTGGCGTTTCCTCCGATCGTTTCCTTCGGCATGCGGTCAAGCTTCTCGCCGAGCGCGGCGGACGGATCGTCCATCTGGATCTCACCTTGATCTGCGAAGCGCCGCGCGTCGGTCCATACCGGGAAGCGATGATCGACAGCATCGCCGGTATCGCCGGCGTGGGGCACGACAGAGTGAGTGTGAAAGCGACCACCACGGAAGGGCTGGGCTTTACTGGCCGTCGCGAGGGGATTGCCGCCCAGGCGGTCGCGACCGTCGAAGTACCAAGAACCTAGAGGACCGCATGTTCGATCACGAGATGAGGGTAGCGGCCGAGCGCGTATTGGTCGCCTGTCGCAAGCGCAAGCTCAAGGTCGTGACCGCCGAATCCTGTACGGGTGGCTTGGTCGCGGCAACCTTGACCGCCATTGCCGGCTCGTCCGACGTCGTCGAGCGTGGCTTCGTGACCTACGCCAATGAGGCCAAGCGCGAGATGTTGGGCGTGCCATGGGACGCGTTGCTCGGTCACGGTGCCGTGAGCGAGCCCGTAGCCCGCGCAATGGCGGCTGGCGCCCTCGCCCATTCCCTAGCCGATATCTCGGTGTCGGTGACGGGAGTCGCCGGTCCGGGCGGCGGTACCGAGGACAAACCGGTCGGGCTGGTTCATGTGGCGGCCGTTCGATCCGGCCACGAAGTGATCGCCGAACGTCACGTCTTTCCGGGCGACCGTGACGCGATCCGTCGCTTTTCGGTCCTCACTGCGCTTGTGATGCTGGCGTCGCTGGCCGAGCGCTAGGTTTGCCGTAAAGCTGGGTGGCGCGCGCCTCGAAGGCCGAAACCATGCGCCGAACGGCCTCGGCAAAGAGCAGGCGGACGGTCTGCTGCAGCAGCATCGAGCGGAAATCGAACTCGAGTTCGAAGTCGATCATCGTGCCGCGCGGATCGGGCTGGAATGTCCAGTGACTGATCAGTCGGCGGAATGGGCCTTCGATCCCCGTCGTGTCGATGCGCGGGCCTTCGGAGTGATCGGGCGCAAGCTCGACCTTGGAAACGAACTTCTCGTGGAACGGCCCGAAGCCGATCGCCAATTCGGCGATCTCGACCGCGCCGTCGCGCTGGCGCACCCGGGCGGCATGGCACCACGGCAGGAACTCGGGGTAGTGCGCGACGTCGGCCACGAGGTCGAACAACTGCATCGGCGAATGGCCGACGAGACGGCGTTCGGCGTGGCGGGTCGTCAAGGTTCGGTCAGGCCCGCGACAGGGCGGCCAGTCGCTCCACCCTGGCAGCACGCAGGCGAGCGAAGTCGTCGCCCGCATGGTAGCTTGAGCGCGTGAGCGGTGACGCCGAGACCATCAGGAAGCCCTTGGCACGCGCCAGCCTGGCCAGTTCCTCGAATTCCGCCGGTGTCCAGAACCGGTCGATCGGCGCATGCTTGGGCGTGGGCTGCAGGTACTGGCCGACGGTCAGGAAATCGACGTCGGCCGCACGCAGGTCGTCCATCACTTGCAGAATTTCTTCGCGCGTCTCGCCGAGGCCCACCATCAGGCCGGACTTAGTGAACAGCGAGGCGTCGATCTCCTTCACCCGCGCGAGCAACCTGAGCGAGGTGAAATAGCGCGCGCCGGGCCGGATGGTCGGATAGAGCCGCGGCACGGTCTCGAGATTGTGATTGAAGACATCGGGCCGTGCCGCGACCACCGCCTCGACGGCACCGGCCTTGCGCATGAAGTCGGGTGTGAGAATCTCAACAGTTGTGGTTGGCGCTGACTTGTGCAGCGCCGTGATCACTTCGGCGAAGTGCCCTGCCCCGCCGTCGTCGAGATCATCGCGGTCGACCGACGTTACCACGACATGACCGAGGCCGAGCTTGCCGACGGCCTCGGCGATGTTGGCCGGCTCATGCGGGTTGAGGGCGCTGGGTTTGCCGGTGGCGACATTGCAGAAGGCGCAGGCCCGCGTGCAGATCTCGCCCATGATCATGAAGGTTGCGTGCTTCTGCTTCCAGCACTCGCCGATGTTGGGGCACGCAGCCTCCTCGCATACGGTCGAGAGGCCGTACTGGCGCATCAGGCGCTTGGTCTCGGCGTATTCCGGCGAGTTGGGCGCACGCACCCTAATCCAGTCCGGCTTGCGCCGAATCGGATTGTCGACCCGGTGCGCCTTTTCGGGATGTCGTTCGGCGCGGCTCAGGGGAAGCTTGTCGTGCGATCCGTCCATGACGCCCTAGATATGGAGCGTCCGGCCGTAGGCCGCCAGTACCGACTCGTGCATCATCTCGGACAAGGTGGGGTGCGGGAACACCGTGGCCAGCAGCTCGGCCTCGGTGGTCTCCAGCGTCTTGGCGATGCTGTAGCCCTGGATCAACTCGGTGACTTCGGTGCCGATCATGTGGGCGCCCAGCAGTTCGCCGGTTCTGGCGTCGAAGATGGTCTTGATGAAACCTTCGGGCTCGCCCAGCGCGATCGCCTTGCCATTGCCGATGAACGGGAACTTGCCGACCTTGAGCTGCAGGCCCTTGGCCTTGGCCGCCACCTCGGTGAGACCGATGCTCGCCACCTGCGGTTGGCAGTAGGTGCAACCCGGGATGTTCTCGGTCTTCATCGGGTGCACGCCTTTTACGCCCGCGATCTTCTCGACCACCACGACACCCTCGTGCATCGCCTTGTGGGCAAGCCACGGCGGTCCCGCGACGTCGCCAATGGCATAGACGTTGGGCTCTCCTGTAAAACCCCACTGGTCGATCACAATATGAGTCTTCTCGACTTTCACCTTGGTGCCTTCGAGACCCAAGTTCTCGACATTGCCGACGATGCCGACGGCGCTGATCACGCGATCGACGGTGATCTCCTGGCTTTTGCCGCCCGCAGAAATCGTCACCGTAACGCTGTTGGCCGCCTTCCTGAGGTTTGAAACCGTAGCGCCGGTCAGGATCTTCATGCTCTGCTTCTCGAACGCCCGCCTGGCGAAGGCCGATACTTCCTCGTCCTCGACCGGCAGAATCCGGTCCAGAACCTCGCAGACCGTCACTTCGGCACCCATCGTCCGATAGAAGCTCGCGAACTCGATGCCGATCGCACCCGAGCCGATCACCAGCAGCGATTTGGGGAACTCCGGCGGAACCATTGCTTCCTTGTAGGACCAGACGAGCTTGCCGTCGGACTCCAGCCCCGGAAGCTGCCGCGCCCGGGCGCCAGTCGCCAGGATCACGTTCTTGGCGGTGAGCGTCACATTGCTCTTGTCGTTCATCGCCACGGCAAGCTTTCGGAGCGCGCCTTCGCTGCCGGCGAGCTTGGCCGTGCCGTCGAAGACCTCGATCTTGTTCTTCTTCATCAGACCCTTGACGCCGTTGCTGAGTTGGCTCGCCACCTTGCGCGAGCGTTCGACGATCTTCTTGGGGTCGAATGAGACATCCTTCACCGAGAGGCCGAAGGAGTCGGCATGCTTGATCAGGCTGTAGACTTCGGAGGTGCGCAGCAGCGCCTTGGTCGGAATGCAGCCCCAGTTGAGGCAGATGCCGCCCATGTGCTCGCGCTCGACGACGGCGGTCTTGAGCCCGAGCTGCGCGGCCCGGATGGCAGCTACGTAGCCGCCCGGTCCGCCACCCACGACGATGATGTCGAAGTTCGTTTCGGCCACAGGTCGCTCCTAGGCCAGCATCGCGGCCGGCTGCTCGATATAGGCACGCAGCGTCTGGAGGTACTGCGCGCCCATGGCGCCGTCGACGACGCGATGATCGACCGCCAGCGTGCAATTCATCATGTTGCGCACGACGATCTGCCCCTTGCGCACCACCGCCCGCTCCTCGCCCGCACCGACGGCGAGAATCATCGCCTGCGGCGGGTTGATGATGGCGGCGAAGTCGTTCACGCCGAACATGCCAAGGTTGGAGATGGTGAAGCCGCCGCCCTGAAACTCCTCGAGCTTCAGCTTGCCGACCTTGGCCCGGCCCGCGAGATCCTTCATCTCCACCGAGATCTGGCCCACACCCTTCATGTCGGCGTTGCGCACGATCGGCGTGATGAGGCCACGGTCGGTGGCAACGGCGACCGAGATGTCGACCGCGCCGTACTGGATCATCTCGTCCTCGGTCCACGAAGCGTTGCACTCCGGATGATCGCGCAATGCCTTGGCGCAGGCCTTGATGATCATGTCATTGACTGAGACCTTGGCGCCCTGCTTGCGGACCACGTCGTTGATTGCCTGGCGTGCAGCCAGGAGGGCGTCGATCTCGAATTCCACCGTCAGATAGAAATGCGGCACCTGCTGCTTGGACTCGAGCATGCGCCGCGCGATCACCTTGCGGATCGAGGTGTGCGGGACACGCGTATCGCCTGGCGCCGTGAAGACCGCTTGCGGTGTGAGCGCCTGCGCGGCCTTCGGGGCCGCCGCGGGCGCCCCGCCCGGCTTGGCTTGCTCGACGTCGGCTTTGACGATGCGTCCGCCGGGGCCGCTGCCTTTGATCTTGGAAAGGTCGAGTCCCTTGTCAGCTGCTATGCGCTTGGCCAGTGGAGACGCAAAAATCCGCCCTTCGCTTGGCGTCGCCGCTGGCTGGGGGGCCGCCGCCGGTGGTGCCGGTGCCGCAGCCTTTGGGGTCGGAGCAACGACCGCCGCCGGTTCCGCCGCGGCCGGCGTCGGCGCGGCGGGCGCTGCGCCCGCAGGCACGGCTTTCTCGCCTTCCTCCAGGAGGATCGCGATGACGGCGTTCACTTTCACGCCCTCGGCACCTTCGGGCACAACGAGTTGACCGATCCGCCCCTCGTCGACGGCTTCGACTTCCATGGTCGCCTTATCGGTCTCGATCTCGCACATCACCTGGCCGGCCTTGACCGTGTCGCCCACCTCCACGTGCCACTTGGCGAGCTTGCCTTCCGTCATCGTCGGCGACAGCGCGGGCATGAGGATATTGATGGCCATGGACCTACCCTCCCGGCGTCAGCGATTGCAGACCGCGTGAGCGGCCTCGACGATATTGCTCGATTGCGGCAGGGCCATCTTCTCGAGATTGGCGGCATAAGGCAGCGGTACATCGAGGCCCGCGACGCGCTTCACCGGCGCGTCGAGCCAATCGAAGGCATGCTCCATCATCAGGGCCGAGAGTTCCGACCCGATGCCCGCGAACGGCCAGCCCTCCTCGACCGACACAAGCCGGTTCGTCTTCTTCACCGAATTGACGATGGTCTCGGTGTCGAACGGGCGAAGGCTACGCAGGTTGATGACTTCGGCATCGATCCCCTGCTTGGCCAGTTCCTCGGCCGCCTGCAGCGCCTTTCCGACCATGATCGAGAAGGCGACGATGGTGACGTCCTTGCCGGCGCGCTCGATTTTGGCCTTGCCGATCGGCAGGACGAAATCGGGATCCTCCGGCACGTCGAACGATTGTCCGTAGAGGATTTCATTCTCGAGGAAGATCACCGGATTTGGGTCGCGAATGGCGGCCTTGAGCAGGCCCTTGGCGTCGGCCGCACTCCAGGGCGCCAGCACCCGCAGGCCGGGAACGTGGGCGTACCAACTCGCGTAGCACTGCGAGTGCTGGGCAGCGACGCGGGAAGCGGCGCCGTTGGGCCCACGGAACACGATCGGGCAGGTCATCTGGCCGCCCGACATGTAGTGAGTCTTGGCCGCCGAGTTGATGATCTGGTCCATCGCCTGCATGGCGAAGTTGAAGGTCATGAATTCGACGATAGGCTTCAGCCCGCCGAAGGCCGCACCGACGCCGAGGCCGGTAAATCCATGCTCGGTGATCGGCGTATCGATGACGCGCTTGTCACCGAACTCCTCAAGCAGGCCCTGGCTCACCTTGTAGGCACCTTGATACTGCGCGACTTCTTCGCCCATCAGGAAGATCTTGTCGTCCTTGCGCATTTCCTCGGCCATGGCGTCGCGCAGGGCTTCGCGTACCGTCATGTGAACGGTCTTACCGGTCCATTCAGGTTCGGCCGCTGGCGCCGAAACCGCAGGCTGCGAGCTTGGTGCAGGTGTGCTCGCGGGCGGCGGCGCCTCGCTGTGGGCCGTTGCTGCGGGGGCGGCTGGCGGCGCCTTGGCCGCGTCGGCAGCGCTCTCGCCTTCGGTCGCCAGGATACAGATGGGCGTGTTGACCGCCACGCCTTCAGTGCCTTCGGCCACCAAGAGCTGCGCCACCGTGCCTTCGTCGACGGCTTCGACTTCCATGGTGGCCTTGTCGGTCTCGATCTCGCAGATCACCTGGCCGGATTTGACCGCGTCGCCCACCTTCACGTGCCATTTGGCGAGTTTGCCTTCGGTCATGGTCGGAGACAGCGCAGGCATCAGAACCGAAATCGACATGCAATCAGGCTCCGATCAAAATATCGGTCCAGAGTTCCGACGGGTCGGGCTCCGGACTGTGCTGCGCGAATTCCGCGGCGTCGTTCACGATTTTGCGGATATCGGCATCGACCGCCTTGAGTGCCGCTTCGTCGGTGAGCTTAGCGTCGAGCATGCGCTTGCGCAGGTGATCGATCGGATCGCGTTCGTTCCGATACTTGTCGACTTCTTCCTTGGTCCGGTACTTGGCCGGATCGCTCATCGAATGGCCTCGGTAGCGGTAGGTCTGCATCTCGAGGATGTAGGGCCCGGCGCCGCTACGCGCGTAGCCGACCGCCTTCTCGCCGGCCGCCCGTACCGCCAGCACATCCATACCGTCCACACGTTCACCTGGAATGCCGAAGGCCTCGCCATGCCGGTAGAGCTCGGTGGTGGCCGAAGCGCGCTCGACGGAAGTCCCCATGCCGTAGCGGTTGTTTTCGATGATGTAGACGACGGGAAGCTTCCAGAGGGCCGCCATGTTCATGGCTTCGTAGACCTGTCCCTGATTGGCGCTGCCATCGCCGAAATAGGTCAACGAGACGTTCTTGCTACCGGCGTACTTGTGCGCAAACGCGAGGCCGGTACCGATCGGTACCTGGGCACCCACAATGCCGTGGCCGCCGTAGAAATGCTTGTCCCGGCTGAACATGTGCATCGAGCCGCCCTTGCCCTTGGAGTAACCGCCGCTGCGGCCAGTCAGCTCAGCCATTACGCCTTTGGGGTCCATGCCGCAGGCCAGCATGTGACCATGATCGCGATAGGAGGTAATGACGGAGTCTTTGTCGCCTATGGTCGACTGCATCCCGACGACGACCGCTTCCTGGCCAATGTAGAGATGGCAGAAGCCACCGATCAGTCCCATGCCGTAGAGCTGTCCTGCTCGCTCCTCGAAGCGGCGGATCAACAGCATACTGCGGTAGAACGATTTGAGTTCTTCAGCGCTCACGCTGTTGTCGCCGGGCCCAGGTGACTTGGGGGGCGACTTCGACTTGGCGGGAAGAGATTCGACCTTCGGCTTCACGGCCGGCTTCGCCATAGCATTCCCCTCGGTGGCCCCGCTGCGGCTTATAGCATCGCTCATGCCGATGTGGTTGATCTAGCGGGAAAAAACCAGACAGGTCCCGAGTGCGGCGCAGCAATTGAGCGATTGTTTGCAATTGGACCGACGCGGCGGACAGTTTCTTTCGGCCGGCCGCTTTGCGGTCTCCGCTCAGCGCGTCGGCGTGAAGATGATCGTGTCGTCCTTGCGCGCGAAGTTCAGCAGGATGCGCGCGCGCTCATCCAGCATGTCGGGGTCGAGACTCTGGTTACGCAATGCCCCCACGCGCCGCTCCCAGATCTTTCGCGTCGCCTCGGCTTCCGCGAAGTTCTGCTCGGCGATCAGCACTTCGCGCTGCAGATGAGCCATGGCCAGCAACCCGCGATCGCCGTTCACAAGGTGATAGCCGAAATAGCCAAACACCGTCGCGAACACGATTGGAGCCAGAATCTGACGTGGTCTCAACAACATATACGACGTTCCCGATATCATATGGCAACATATGGTGTCAGGAAGTCAAGATTTTTCATTCTATCAGAGGCGCTTAGCGTCGCCGAGCCCGATCCGGACCCGACGATTGTGGCGGCCTTTGTTGTCGATCTTGATGATGCGAATGGGCGGTGAAGCACCGGTCGAGGCGAGATGGGTCCCGCCGCAGGCCTGACGGTCGAGCCCCGCGATTTCGACGATACGAATCTTGCCGTCAGGGGTCGGCGGCGGCGCGGCGGAGCGACTGCGGATCAGTCCGTGCTCGGCTTGGGCCTCCGCCATCGGTACGTAGTTGAAGTTCACTGCGATGTCCTGGGCGATCACATCGTTGATCGGACCCTCGAGCGATCTCAGGCGATCATTGTCGGCGCCGGGCACATCGAAATCCATGCGTGCCGAGCCGTCTTCGTACATCTGCACGCCGGTCACCAGTGCGCCATCGAAGCTCTGGAAGACGAAGGCGTTCAGGATGTGCGTGTTTGTGTGGATTTGGCGCATGGTCTGGCGAAATACCGGATCGACCGCCGTCTCGACCTTGCCGCTCAATTCGGCTTGCGTATCCAGCAGATGCCAGAGTTTGCCGGCAGCATACTCAAATCCAACCACCGCCGCTTCGCCACCGTTCCAGCGGACCGCGCCACGATCCGCGAGCTGCCCACCTCCGCCGGGGTAGAACGGCGATTGCGCCAGTACGACCCCGCCGGGCCGTGCATCGACGACCGCAGTCTCCACGGTCAACGTCTCGGGATTGTCATGGCAGAAGAGGTGCATGCCCCATCGCTAGCGCCTTTCCCGCCAAACGTATTGGCTCGAATTGCTAGGCGGCGGCGCGGGCGAATTGCAACGGCGTAATGCCGTAACAGCGTTTGAAATGCTTGTTGAGGGCACTCTGGTCGTAGAAATCGACAGCAGTCGCAACGTCGCCCGGGGCCTCGCCCCGCCGCAGGCGCCGGCAGGCCATACCCAGCCTGATCTGCGTGAGATACGCGTGCGGCGTCAACCCCGTGACGCGCTTGAAGAGCCCGATGAGTTGAAAGGTCGTGAGCCCGACATCGGCGGCAACCCCCTCAAGTCGCAGATTGGACGCGTAGTCAACAAACATCCGCTCCTTCACGCGCTCGAACAGTACCCGATCGCGCGGCGCCGGAGGAATGCGAATGCGTCCGCTGCCATGACGCTCGAACAGCCGGCCGAAGCTGCCAACCAAGAGCTCGCGTTCCCGGAACACATCCTGTCCCTCTTCCAGCGCCAGATGAAGGCCGAGAAAGGACTGGATCAGGTCGCGCTCACCAAACGTATTACGCGTGAAATACGGGATCGAGTCGATGCCGAGTTCTCCGGCGACACCGTCGAGCGCGGACTGCGTCAGATAAAGCGAGCGGTACTGCCAGCGCGCGCTGCGCCCCAGCCAACCGCCGTGCGGCTCCTCGGGGTTGAAGACGAACAGCGTCGAGGGCGTCGCATCCTGAAGCTCACCGCGGCTGCGCACCACCGAGCCGCCCTGCTCTGTCACCGCGATCACCAGCGCATCGTGAGTGTGCAGCGGATATTCGTGCGTCGTGAAGTCAGCCCGCATCAGGCTGAGGCCGGCAAGATGCCGATCCCACCAATAGTGAGTCGTGTTGTGGGGGTCGCGGCGGGCCATGGCAATTTCTACCAATACCGGCCCACGGTGCGCCACTAGGCTCGGCTCATGATCGTCCGCATCTGGCGCGGGCAGGCGCCCTTCGGCGCCAAGGCCGACGCCTATTACGAGCACGTCACCGGGACAGTGTTCCCGCAGCTCAAAGCCCTTGCGGGCCATCGAGACGCCTGGCTGCTGCGCCGCGAGGTCAGGGGAGAGGTGGAATTCCTGGCCGTGACATTCTGGGAATCGCTCGACTCGATCAGCTCATTCGCGGGTGAGGACATCGGCAGCGCCATCGTCGAGCCGGAGGCGCGTGCCGTGCTTTCCGACTTCGACGACTTCGCCCGCCACTACGAAGTGGCGTTCAAGGCCTAGACGCCGCGCAGGATCGATGTTCCGGCATAGCGCGCCTGGGTACCGAGTTGCTCCTCGATGCGCAGTAGTTGGTTGTATTTGGCCAGTCGATCCGAGCGCGACAGCGAGCCGGTCTTGATCTGTCCGCAGTTGGTGGCGACCGCTAGGTCGGCGATGGTGGCGTCCTCGGTTTCGCCCGAGCGGTGAGATATGACCGCCCCATAGTTCGCATTTCGCGCCATCGACACGGCTTCCATGGTCTCCGTCAGCGTACCGATCTGGTTGACCTTCACTAGAATCGCATTGGCAAGGCCGTCCTTGATGCCGTCGGCGAGGCGCTTGGTGTTAGTGACGAACAGGTCGTCGCCGACCAGCTGGATCTTCTTGCCGAGCCGATCGGTGATCGCTTTCCAGCCCTTCATGTCGTCCTCGGCCATGCCGTCCTCGATCGACACGATCGGGTAGCGCTTCACGAGATCGGCGTAGTAGTCGACCATGCCGCCAGCGTCGAGCGACTTGCCCTTGCCCTCGCCCTCCATCTCGTACTTGCCCTTCTTGAAGAACTCAGTCGAGGCGGGATCGAGAGCCAACATGACATCCTCACCCGGCTTGTAGCCGGCCTTCTCGATTGCTTTCATGACAAAGGTCAGCGCCTCGTCGGCCGTTGCGAGGTTAGGCGCAAAGCCGCCCTCGTCGCCGACGTTGGTGTTGTGCCCGGCATCCTTGAGTTGGCCACGCAGCGCGTGGAACACTTCCGAACCCATGCGCAGCGCGTCGGAGAAGCGCGCCGCCTTCACAGGCATGATCATGAATTCCTGGATGTCGATCGGATTGTCGGCATGGGCGCCGCCGTTGATGATGTTCATCATCGGCACCGGCAGGACCGAGGCTTGGCTGCCGCCGACGTAGCGGTAGAGCGGCAGGCCGCTGTCCATGGCGGCAGCCTTGGCGACCGCCAGCGACACGCCGAGGATGGCGTTGGCGCCGAGCCGGCCCTTGTTCGGGGTGCCGTCGAGGTCGATCATCGCCCGGTCGATCTTGATCTGCTCGAGCGCATCGAGCCCGGACAGCAGGTCCATGATTTCGGCGTTCACCGCGGCCACCGCTTTCAGCACGCCCTTGCCGCCGTAGCGCTTCTTGTCGCCATCACGCAGTTCGACCGCTTCGTGGGCGCCGGTCGAGGCGCCCGACGGTACGGCGGCGCGCCCCATCGCACCACTTTCGAGTTCCACTTCGACCTCGACCGTGGGGTTGCCGCGGCTGTCGAGGATTTCGCGGGCGCGTATTTCGGCGATGGCGCTCATTAGAAAAACTCCTTCTGGGCGCGGTCTTCTAACCGCGCCTCAGGCGCTGAGCAAGTGACGGAGCAGCGCAGGTTTCTATGCTGAGCCCGGATCTACCGCCAAGCGCTCTTCAGCGCCTGATCAGTCTTCCATTTCTCGACTGCAGCGACGTCGTCGCAAGAGAAAGCCTGCGTGTTCTTACGCGGCGTGCCCTCGATCCAGGCGAAGACGAGGCATTGCGAGTAGGCATCCGCGCCCTGCTTGGTTTCGAATCTGATCTCCGCCGTGGCAGCCGCTCCCGCCTTGGCATCACCGTAGTCGTCGATCACCGGAGCGATCGCGCCCACGGCGTGCCCCGACGCCTTGTTGTCGGCATACCACTTGGCGAAGGCACCGAACTGCTCGCCCGCAATACCCTTGCCGTCGGCGGCGACAAAGGCCTTGAGATCGCGGATCAATGATTGCGACGCCGCTTCGGCTTTGGGTTCGGCCGCCTTGCGGCGCGCCGCCAGCCTGTCCCGCAGCGCCTTCAGCGCATCGGCGTTCGGCGGCGTCGCCACCGGGGTCGCTGCGGTCTGGGTCGTTGGTTCGATCCGCCGGATCGGCACCTTGGCCGCCTCGGCGTTGAGCTGCTGCACTTCAGCCGGTGTCAGCTTACCGACGACTGGTGTGCCCCGGCCCTTCTGCCAGTCGCCGATCGCCTTCATTGTCGCCGCCGACTCCAGGTCGCCGTCGACCGGACCGTTGTACTTGTCCAGTGTACGCAACGATTCCTGGATGCGCTTACGATCCGGCTCCGGGTTCTGCAGAACGCTGGCATAGTCCGGTGGCGCCGGTCGGGCCGCTGCGATGGGGGGCCCGCCGCTGCCAGGCGCAGGCGAAGGCGCCGCGCCCCCGCCTGACGTGCATGCCGCGGGATTCTGGAAGCAGCGCTCGACCTCGCCGGCGCTCTGGCCGAACGCCGCCGCCGGCAGAAGCGCGACGAGAGCGAGAAGCAGCCGAGCGTGACGCATGTCAGATGCCGCCGTAGGTTCCGGCGGCGAGCTGCGAGGGCAATCCGATCACCAGAACGACCGGGAGGCCACGCGAGGTCTGGCCGCGGGCCACGATGTGGTCATTGGGGGCGCCTTCCATCCGTTCGTAGCTCCCGTTGCCGCTGAACTTGCCATTGAAACAGGACAGCGAGAACTTGCCGCTTTTTGGGCCCTCGTTGGTGAAGGTACCGTCGCAGACCTGCTCCGCACGGACGTTCTCGACGGTGAAAGTGACCGATCGGTCACGCCCGATCAGGGCGCCATAGCGGGCCACACCGTTCAGGCGGGCAACGTTGCCGCGGTCGTCGCGATAAAAGATCGAGGTCGGACCGTAGGAGTCGTCGGGCAGCGTGTCGCGCGGCACGACGTAGGTGTCGTTGCTGATCACTACCTTGCACTGGCAGTTCACGCTGTAATTCTCGCCGAGCGGCCCCAGTTCGGCCAGTCGGCGATTGCAGTTGGACAGGGCCACTTCCTGCACTTCGCTCTCGCTCATCTGCCCTCTTGAGTAGGAGTCGGCATAGACGAAGGCACACTGACGCGGCATCGGCACGGCCACGACCTTGTGGCTTGCCGTCATGGTGTCGGTATTGACCCAGTAGCGCTCCGCCATCTGGTTGAAGCGCAGGAAAATCGGATCACGTCGTTCCGCCCTGCCGTAGGGCGATTGCGCAGCGGGCTGGGCAGCCACGCCGGAGGCCAAGACTACTGCCGAGAGCAGGACAAGAAGAAGGGTACGGATCATGGCAACGATCTTGCGCCGAAAAACATGACCGAAATACGACTTCCCAGACGAGAACATCCCCTCCCGTCACACCAGGCGGCTCTGCTTCTTGGCCGCCCCGATGAACGAGGTGAACAATGGGTGGGGGGCAAACGGCCGTGATTTGAGCTCCGGGTGGTACTGAACGCCCAGGAACCAGGGATGGTCCGGGATTTCCACGACTTCGGGCAGGATACCGTCGGGCGACATGCCCGAAAACCTCAGACCGACCTGCTCCAGCCGGTCCTTGTAGTTGACGTTCACCTCGTAGCGGTGTCGATGACGCTCGCTGATCACGTCCTGGCCATAGATCTCGTGCGCCATGGTCCCTGAGCGGAGGTGCGCCGCGTAGGCGCCGAGCCGCATCGTGCCGCCGAGGTCACCCGCCGCATCGCGCTTTTCGACCTGGTTACCCTTGATCCACTCGGTCATCAGGCCGACCACCGCATCCTCGCACGGTCCGAACTCCGTCGACGAGGCACCTTCGAGCCCGAGCAGGTTGCGCGCCGCCTCGATCACCGCCATCTGCATGCCGAAGCAGATGCCGAAAAACGGCACGTCGCGCTCGCGGGCGAACTTCACCGCATGGATCTTGCCTTCGGTGCCGCGCTCGCCGAAGCCGCCGGGCACGAGGATGCCGTGAACGTTCTCCAGATGCGCCACAGCATCGTCACGCTCGAAGATTTCGGAGTCCATCCATTCCAGACCGACCTTTACATTGCTTGCGAAACCGCCGTGCGTCAGCGCTTCCGAAAGCGACTTGTAGGCATCTAGCAGCACCGTGTACTTGCCGACGACCGCGATGGTCACCTTTCCCTCAGGTTCGCGCACCGAGCGCACCACGCCACGCCAGCGGTCGAGGTTGGGCTCCACGTCGGCCTCCAGGCCGAAGTAGCGGCAAACCTCACGGTCGAAGCCCTGATCGTGATAGGCGATCGGCACTTGGTAGATGGTGTCGACGTCGCGCGCCTCGATCACGCGCTCCTGCTTGACGTTGCAGAACAGCGCGATCTTGCGCCGCTCGTTGACGGGTATCTCCTTGTCGCCGCTGCGGCACACCAGCAGGTCGGGCTGGATACCGACACTCAGCAGCTCCTTGACCGAGTGCTGGGTCGGCTTGGTCTTGAGTTCGCCCGCAGTCGGCACCCACGGCAACAGCGTGAGATGGATGTACATCACGCGTTCACGACCGACCTCGTTGCCGACCTGACGGATGGCCTCCAGGAACGGCAGGCTTTCGATGTCGCCCACGGTGCCGCCGATCTCGACCAGAACGAAATCCTCCTGGTCGACGTCTGTGAGCACGAACTCCTTGATGGCATCGGTGATGTGCGGAATTACCTGCACGGTAGCGCCGAGATACTCGCCGCGACGCTCCCGGGCGATCACACCGGAGTAGATCCGGCCAGTCGTGATGTTGTCGGCCTGACGGGCGTCAACACCGGTGAAGCGCTCGTAGTGACCCAGATCGAGGTCGGTTTCAGCCCCGTCGTCGGTCACGAAGACCTCGCCGTGCTGGTAGGGACTCATCGTCCCCGGGTCGACATTGAGGTACGGATCGAGCTTGCGGAGCCTGACCCGATAGCCACGGCTTTGCAGCAGCGCACCCAGTGCCGCCGACGAAAGACCCTTACCAAGCGAGGAAACCACGCCGCCCGTTATGAAGATAAAGCGCGTCATGGGCTTACAGCATACTAAACGTTGTTGGCCCCAGCCATGGGGATATCGCTCCCGCCGGAAACTTTTCCCGACGCGACCGTCAGATCGCTCTCTTAGATCTGCCTAGCGGATCGGCGCAGTCGGCTGGGCCGGACCGGGGGCCGGCGCGCCAGGCACGGCCGGCGCGGTCTGATCGGCCGGCATTCTATCCATGATGGACTTCGCGGCGCGTCCCGGATCAATCATGCTCCAGGCCATGAGGAGGCTGAGCGCGAAGAAGATGATGGCGAGTATCGCCGTCAGGCGCGACAGCACGTTGGTCTGGCCGCGCACCGAGAACAGCGCATCGGAGCGGCTCGCCATGCCAAGGCCGCCGCCTTCGCTGCGCTGAAGCAGGATGACGATGATCATCGCGGCCGTGACGCCGACATGGATGATCAGCAGCACCAGTCGCCAATCGTGCAGAAAGCCTCTTACCGCGTCCATTATTGTCCAGCGTTAGATGGGGATGTCCGCCAAGCGGGCGCTTCTAGCCGCTTTAGGCGGCCTTGGCGATAGCCAAAAATTCCTCCGCCTTCAGACTGCCGCCCCCGACAAGGGCGCCATCGACGTCGCCCGCCGCCAGCAATTCGCCGGCGTTGCTGCCCTTGACCGACCCGCCGTAGAGCAGGCGCACCACGCCGGCGTCGGGGAGCAGCCCGGTCAGCACCCGGCGAATATGCGCGTGCGCTGCGGCGACCTCGGCGACGCTGGGCGTCTTGCCAGTGCCGATCGCCCATACTGGTTCGTAGGCCACCACCAGCTTCGCTGCCGTCGCCCCCACCGGCACACTGCCCTTGAGCTGTGTTTCCAGCACGGTGAGCGTCCGACCGCTCTCGCGCTCGGCCAGCGTCTCGCCGATGCAGACGATGGGTAGCAGGCCGGCGCGCCAGGCTGCCTCTGCCTTGCCCCGCACGACGGCGTCGGTTTCGCCGCAATCCGTACGACGCTCGGAATGGCCGACGATGACATGGCTGGCTCCGGCATCCCTGAGCATCTCGGCGGAGATATCGCCGGTATGAGCACCGCTCACGCTGGCGTGGCAGTTCTGCCCACCGACCAGGACCCCACTCCCCTTCACCGCCTCGGAAACGGCCATGACCAGTGTCGCCGGCGGGCAGACCAAAACCTCGCGGTCGATCCAACCGGCGCGCTTCACGCCCTCGGCGACACCCGTTGCCAAGGCCAGGGCATCGGCGCGCAGGCCGTTCATTTTCCAGTTACCCGCGATCAGCGGCCGCCGCATACGTGCCATTCTTCTTCCTCGATTCGTTCCGTGGCGTGTCTACCGGCCCCGGCGTTTACGGTCAAAGTCCGCTTGGTTGCCTGCCAATGGGGCCAATGGTAGGCATGGCCCCCATTCAAAAACCCCTGCCGGCTCCGTGAATCAATTCCGCAAATTCGCCCGTATCATCGTCCTATCCCTACTCTTCGGCGCGCTGATCATCAGCTTCGCCTTCTGGGGTATCGGCGACATGCTGCGCACCGACGGGCGCAGCACCGAGGTTGCTCATGTCGGTGGCACCCGCCTGCCGCTCTACGGTTGGGTCGGCGGCGCCCCGATCTACGTCACGGAGGTGCGCGATCAGTTCAATCGCCAGCTCGAGGCGATCCAGCGTCAGACCGGCCAGCGGCCGGAACCGGAGCAGGCCCTGCGCTTCGGCCTGCATGTCCGAGCCCTGGAGGAAGTCGTTCAGCGCGCGGTACTCGACTATGCCATTCAGCAGTTCGGTCTGACGGTGAGCGATGCCGAGGTCCGGGCTGCGATCGCCCGTAATCCCGCCTTCCAAGGCACGGGAGGGTCGTTCGACCCCCTGCTCTTCCGCAACCGTCTCCAGCAGGCCCGCATTAGCGAAGCCCAGTTCGTGGTTGACACCCGGCGCGAGATCGCTGCCGGACAGCTCTTCGCGGTCGTCCGCAGCGATGGCCTCTCGCCCAACTCTCTGCGAGACGACATTTTTCGCCTGGAAAGCGAAAAGCGGGTCGCCGAAACGATTTACGTGCCGGACGCCATCGTCGTGGATGTTCCCAAGCCGACGGCCGAGCAACTCAACAGTTACTTCGACGCCAACAAGGCCAAGTTCCAGATTCCGGAATACAGAGCCTTTTCCTATGTTCTGCTGACGGCCGACGACCTGCTGCCGCAGATTGCCGTATCGGCCGACCAGGTGAAGCAGGAATACGAGGCACGCTCCGCCGAGTTCGGGACGCCCGAGAAGCGCGACGTCGATCAGGCGATGGCTGACAGCGAGGCCAAGGCCAAGGCGATCATCGCCGCTGTCGCCGGTGCCGGCAGATCACTCGAGGATGCCGCCAAAGAGGTTCTCGGAAATGTCGACGGCGTCATCAAGCTCGGCCCGGTGACGAAGAAGGAATTGCCTCCCGGTCCGCTCGCCGATGGTATCTTCGCCCTGCCCGAAGGCGTTGCGCCGACACCGATCCAGTCACCACTCGGCTGGCATATCGTGCGCGTCAACAAGATCGAACCTGGCAAGTCGGTGCCGTTCGAAGAGGTCAAGGAAAAGCTCGAGAAGGACATGCGGACACAGCAGGCCCCCGACCTCCTGATCAAGCTGGTCACCGATTTCGAACGCATGCTGGGCAAGACACAGTCGATGACGACCGCAGCCGAGGATCTCGGCATCAAGGTGAAAGCCTATGAGAATGTCGACGCACGGGGCATGGATCCGGCGGGCAAGCAGGTCGTCATCGGCCCCGCCGCGGCCGAGCTGGTCCAGGCCGCCTTTGCCACGCGCGAAAGCGCCGAGAGCGACGTCCTTGAAACCCAGCGCGGCGAATACTTCGTCGTTCGGACCGATCGCATCACGCCCGCCCGTATCCCCACCCTTAGCGAGGTCGAGCCCAAGGTGATCGAGGCCTGGGAGGGTGAGGAGCGCCGCAAGCTTGCCGACGCCAAGGTGAAGGCAGCGGTTGAGAAGGCCGGTGCCGGTGCCACACTGGCCGACATCGCCAAGGAACTCGGCCTCGAGGTGCGAACCACCAATGCGGTAACCCGCTTCGAGGCCGATGCCGGCAACTATCTCAGCCAACCCGTCGTGCAGGAGCTCTTCAAGCTTGCGCCGGGTAAAACCCAGGCTGTACGCACGTCAGAGGGCAGCGTCATCGTTCGGCTCATGCAGGTCGAGCCGCCGGACCTCGCCAAGGACAAGGAAGCGCTCGACCGCTTCGGCAAGCAACTCGACACCATGATGGCCAACGACCTCATCCTCGAGCTGATCGCCGCGCTTCGCGCCAAGTACGGCGTCACGGTCGACGAAGGCGCCTTCGCGGCAGCGTTCCGCCCGCAGCAGCAACAGTAACAGCCGCGCTATGTCGATCTCACCCGACTTCGACGCCTTCGCGGCGCGCTACGATGCCGGTCGGCCGCAGGTCGTCTCGACCACGCTGGTCGCCGACCTCGACACGCCGGTTTCGGCCTATCTCAAGCTCGCCGACGGCCGCGCCAATTCCTTCCTCCTCGAGTCGGTCGAGGGCGGTTCCGTGCGTGGCCGCTATTCGATCATCGGCCTCAAGCCCGATTTCATCTGGCGCTGTACCAAGGGCAAGGCCGAGATCAACCGCCGCGCCCGCACCGATGCCCAAGCCTTCGAGCCGCTGGATGGCCGTCCCCTCGAAACGCTGCGCCTGCTGATTCGCGAATGCCAGATGGAGCTGCCACCCGGCCTGCCGCCGATGGCATCGGGCCTGTTCGGCTTCCTGGGCTACGACATGGTCCGCGATATGGAGCGGCTGCCCGACGAGAATCCAGACCCGATCGGTCTGCCCGATGCGATCATGGTGCGGCCCACCCTCATCTGCATCTTCGATCGTCTCGAGGACAACGTCACTCTCGTCACCCCGGCCTGGCCACTGCCCGGCATCAGCGCCCGCGCAGCCTACGAGTCGGCACAGGAACGGCTGGCCGACGCGGTGTCGGACTTCGAGCGCACGCTGCCCTTCCGTGGCGATGATGCCGCCGCCCTCGACGCCCTGCCCGAACCGCAGGCCAACATGTCGAAGGACGACTTCAAGCGCATGGTCGAGACCTGCAAGGAGTACATCCGCGCCGGTGACGCCTTCCAGATCGTGCCCTCGCAGCGCTTCTCGCTGCCCTTCAAGCTGCCGCCGCTATCGCTCTATCGATCGCTCCGCCGCATCAACCCGTCGCCGTTCCTGATATTCTTCGACTACGGCGACTTCCAGATCGTGGGCTCCAGCCCCGAGATCTTGGTGCGGCTGCGCGACGACATCGTCACTATCCGGCCGCTCGCCGGCACTATCCGACGCGGCGCCACGCCGGAAGAGGACAAGCAGCTCGCCGACAAGCTGCTGGCTGACCCCAAGGAACACGCCGAGCATCTGATGCTGCTTGACCTCGCACGCAACGACGTCGGCCGGGTCGCAAAGATCGGCTCGGTGCGGGTGGTCGAGCAGTTCACCATCGAGAAGTACAGCCGCCTCCAACACATCAGCAGCCACGTCGAGGGTACGATCGAGGACGGCCTCGACGCCATCGACGCGCTCAAGGCCGGATTCCCGGCCGGCACGCTGTCCGGAGCTCCCAAGGTACGGGCGATGGAGATCATCGACGAGGTCGAGCCGGTGCGGCGCGGCATCTACGCCGGCTGCGCCGGCTATTTCGCGGCCAACGGCTCGATGGACACCTGCATCCTGTTGCGCACGGCGCTGGTGAAGGACGACGTGATGTACGTCCAGGCGGGCGTCGGCGTCGTCGCTGACTCCGACCTCGAGGCCGAGTTCCAGGAGAGCGTCCTCAAGGCGCGCGCCCTGGTCGACGCGGCCGAAGAAGCCGTGCGCTTCGCCACTGCCGGCCAGTGGAGCGCCGGCAACACGCGGCGTTGAGCGGACGGGACGAAGCAGGATAGGTTCCTCCCAACGGAGGAGATCCAATGTCCGACTGGCAAAAGCGCTACCAGCGCCTCGTTTTCGATCGTCCGCACCCCAAGGTGCTGCGCGTCACCATGAACCGCCCCGACAAATACAACGCCACCGACGCGATCATGCATACGGAACTGGTCAATGTGTGGCGCGACATCGACGGTGACGACACCGTCAACTGCGTGATCATCCAGGGCGCTGGCGGCAAGGTCTTCTCGGCCGGCGGCGACTTCGACCTCATTGAAAATAATATCAAGGACTACAACGCGCTGCTGCGGACTTGGAAGGAAGCGCGCGACATCGTCTACAATGTCATCAACTGCTCCAAGCCGATCGTCAGCACCATGCGCGGTCCGGCGGTCGGCGCGGGCCTCGTCGCCGGCATCCTGGCCGACGTTTCGATCGCCTCGAAGAAGGCCAAGATCATCGATGGCCACACGCGCCTCGGCGTCGCTGCCGGCGACCACGCCTGCATCGTCTGGCCGCTGCTCTGCGGCATGGCCAAGGCCAAGTACTACCTCCTGCTTTGCGAAGCGGTGGATGGCGAGGAAGCCGAACGCATCGGCCTGGTCTCGCTCTGCGTCGAGGACGATCAGCTCGAGGCCAAAGGGCTCGAAGTCGCGACCAAACTTGCCGAAGGCGCGCAGACCTCGATCCGCTTCACGAAGTATGCGCTCAACAACTGGCTGCGCATGATGGGTCCGACCTTCGACGCCTCGACGGCTCTGGAAATGCTGGGCTTCCTCGGTCCCGAGGTGAAGGAAGGCCTCGCCTCGCATCTCGAGAAGCGCAAGCCCAGGTTCGACCCCTACTCGCCCCTCTGAGGAGCGCCACACCATGCGTGGACTTGAAGGCAAGAACGTCATCGTCACCGGCGGCGGCGGCGCGATCGGCGGTGCGATCTGTCGCCGCTTCGCAAGCTATGGCTCGCGCGTGGGCGTGTTCGACAAGAACCTCGAGGGCGCGAAGAAGATCGCCGCCGAGATCAAGGGCTTCGCCTCCGGGGTCGACATCGCCGACTATGAGGCCGTCGGCAAGGCGATCGCCGCCTTCGAGGCCGAGGCGGGTCCGACCGACATCCTGGTCAACAACGCCGGCTGGGACCGCTTCGCCAACTTCGTCGACACCACGCCCGACCTCTGGGACCAGCTCATCGCCATCAACCTGCGTGGCCCCCTGAACATGAGCCACTTCGTGCTGAAAACCATGGTGGCGCGCGGCAGCGGCCGCATCGTCAACATCGCCTCGGATGCGGGGCGCGTCGGTTCCTCGCAGGAAGCCGTCTATTCCGCCTGCAAGGGCGGCATCATCGCCTTCACCAAGACCGTGGCGCGCGAGGTCGCGCGCAAGGGCATCACCTTGAACGCCGTCTGCCCCGGCCCGACCGACACGCCGCTGCTGGCGGCGGTCGCCGGCAACGACGAGCGCGGCCAGAAGGTGCGCGCTGCTCTGGTCGGTGCCATCCCGATGAAACGGGTCGGCCAGCCTGAGGACATTCCCGGCGCCGTCTGTTTCCTGGCCAGCGACGATGCCGCCTTCATCACGGGCCAGACGATCAGTGTGTCCGGCGGCTTGACCATGCACGGCTGAGGAGCGGAGACTCCACCGATGCCCGAACTCCAGTGGCTGGTGACGGCCTTTCCCAACTTCGTGCGCTATGTCGTCGTGGGCTTCGCGCTCGCAGGCCTGTTCCTGCTCGTCTACACGCAGATCACGCCATGGCGCGAGTTCGTGCTGATCCGCGGGGGCAATTCGGCTGCAGCAATTGCCCTGATCGGCGCCCTGTTGGGCTTCTGCTTGCCACTCGCCAACACCATCGCGCAGTCCAGCAGCCTGACCGATGTCGTGCTGTGGGCGCTCGTGGCGCTCATCGTGCAGGTGATCGTCCACCTCGTGATGCGCCTGATGCTGCCACAGCTCAGAGCAGCCATAGAAGCCGATCGCACGGCCTCGGGGATCACGGCCGGCGGCTTCGCCGCCTGTTTCGGCTTGATCAATGCCGCTTGCTTGAGCGCCTGAAGACCATGTCGATGCCCTCGCCCACCCCGTCCGGACCGCGCATGTCGCGCGGCGTCAAACTCGTGCTGATGGGCGTCACCGGCGCCGCGCTGCTCTACTCCTGTGCCCCAGCGATCGGCGGCGGCGGGCTGGGCGCCCTGCCCTATCTCTGGTTCTTCGCCAATCCGTTCTTCCGCGGCCCCGCGGTCTCGGCGCCGCCGACGCCCGGCGCGACCGCATCGCCCGGCACCGCGACCCCCGATGCCGCCAAGGCTGCGCCCGCCCAAAGCCAGAGCCAGCGCGGCGGGTTCGGCGGCACGGGCACCCAGGGCGGCTCGACCGGATCGAGTTGAGCATGCGTCGTGAGCCGGTGACGCCCCGTCCGGGATGGCAGCGCAAGCTCGATGAGCTGGGCTTCGATTACCACATGCTGGACGGCAAGGCCTACTGGACGGAGCAGCACTGCTACGCCTTCACCTCCGAAGAGATCGACGAACTCGAGACCGCGACGGAGACGCTGCATGATCTTTGCCTGAAAGCCGTCGAGTATGTCGTCGCCAACAAACTCTGGGACCGCATGCGCATCCCGCCAGCCTGGGGCGATTATATCGAGCGCGTCTGGCGGCGCGGCGATCCCGCGCTGGTCGGCCGCTTCGACCTCGCCTTCGACGGCCAGGGCCCGCCCAAACTGTTGGAATACAACGCCGATACGCCGACCGCGCTCTACGAGGCCGCCGTCGTGCAATGGCACTGGCTGAAGGACGCAAAACCCGATGCCGACCAGTTCAATTCCATCCATGAAAAGCTGATCGATGCCTGGCGCGGTATCCTGCGGCGGCTGCCGCCCGAGGCGCTGGTCCATTTCGCCCGCTTCGACACTCATCCCGAGGATCTTGCGACCTCGGAGTATCTGCGCGACACGGCGCTGCAGGCGGGTCTCGCCGGCAAGCCGCTGGCGGTAGCGCAAATCGGCTGGAACGGCCGGCGCTTTACCGACCCCGACGAAATGCCGATCCAGGTGCTGAGCAAGCTCTATCCCTGGGAGTGGATGGTACGCGAGGCCTTCGGGGCGCACGTGCTCACCGACACCACGGCCTTCATCGAGCCGGCCTGGAAGATGATCCTCAGCAACAAGATGCTGCTGCCGCTCCTGTGGGAGGGCTTCCCGGGCCATGTCAATCTGCTGCCGGCCTTCGACACCGAACATCCCGACCTCGGTGGCGCCTTCGTACGCAAGCCGGTCTTCGGCCGCGAAGGCCACAATGTCACCGTCGTCGGTCCTGGTGTGTTCGACACCTCGGCCGGTGACTATGGCGCCGAGGGCTACGTCTGGCAGGCCTATCAGCCGCTGCCGGTCTTCGACGGCAACCACGCCGTCGTCGGATCGTGGATGATCGAGGGCAAGGCCGCCGGCATCGGCATGCGCGAGGACGAGCGCCGCATCACCCACAACAACAGCCGCTTCGTGCCGCACTATTTCGCCTGACCCATAAACCCACCTCGTGCATTGGGGGCGGGTTACGGTCATCGCGCGAGTCCGCGGATGAGTCCTTTGCCGACAAGAACGAAAGCCGGCGCGAGCAGCACCAGTCTATACGAAAACCATGCAAAACCTGCTGAACTTGTCAAAGTCCCTCGATCACAAGCGCATGTCGGCCTTTGTGTCCAAGTTCTTCTTGCCTGCCCGTTGGCGATTGGTCGTCTTTCGTCCGCCACTGTCACCGCCTGTCCGCAAGCCGAGCAACGCGTTACGCACGATCATCAGGGCCGGCTCGCTTGGCTTGTTGCGGTGCTCGATCAGGGCCAGCGTGGTCGAGAGTGGTGGCCGCAACGGTCGCACGATGACATCCGGCACATTCCCGGCAACCGCCACCTCCGGCACGATCGACATCCCCAGGTTCGAAGCGACGGCGCTTTTCAGTGCTTCCACAGTCCCGAGATGCATCGGCGCGCGGGGCAACGGTACCTTTGCCGAAAGCCAACGCGCGACGAGGGTATGCACCGCGCCGCCGGTGTGCTCCATCAACAACGCCTGGCGTGCAACGTAGTCGGGCGTGATCTCGTCCGGTATGTCCGCCATGCCGGCGGGAAATATCGCCACCAGCGCTTCTTGCCGCAGCGGCATGATCCGAAGCTGCCGCTCCGGCACGGGCAACGTCACGAGGGCGATGTCGATCCTGTTCTGAAGAACACCTTCGACGCTCTCGCGCGTCGGCATGTTGGTGACGTGGAGTTCGATACCGGGATGCTCGAGGCTCAGCGCGCGCAGTATCGGCGGCAGCTCGTACATCAGCATCGTGTTCGTGGTCCCGATATGCACGCGGCCGATCCAGCCGTCGCGATACCGCCGCATCGCGGCTTCGGCTGATCCGCACTCCTGGAAGATCCGTTGCGCGGCATCGACGAGGGTGCGCCCCGGTGCCGTCGCATGTGCTTGCCTGCCGACGCGCTCGATCAGCCGCACGCCAAAGCGCCGCTCAAGCTCGCGGATCTGCAGGCTCACGGCAGGTTGCGTGAGATTGAGCTTGCGCGCCGCCGCCGAGAAGCTCCCATTTTCGACGACCCTCAGCAGAGCCTGCAGTTGATCAAGATTGAGACTGCGCATCTCAAAGATTTCCTTATCGAATAGATTTTAAGACTAAATTTGCCTCACTGGCGATTTCGGCGCAATTGCCAGCCGTCTCTGGGGCCGGGGACGTGCGTCCCGCAGTTCCATTGATCCCTTCTCGTCAAATCCCGGTCGACAGGCAGTCCATGCGCTGCGCGTCGACGGGACTTCCAGTGGTATTTTCGATGAACAAGCACGCCTGCAACATCAGTCGATCGCCCGCCGCCAAGGGCGGCATCCGGCATTGCCCGCTCCAGTCTTCCGAGTGTCTGCCGGGAGAAGTCGAACAGGTCTTGTCGCTGATCGGCGACATCTACGATGCCGCGCTGGACCCATCGCTGTGGAGTGGTGTTCTTCGCAAGTCCCGTGACCTTGTTGGAGGCTCGGCAGCCGCGCTCTTCACCAAGGACCCCACGTGCAAGAAGCTGAACGTCTACTACGACGACGGCGGCATCGCCCCGTATTTCAAGCAGCTCTATTTCGACAAATACATGAAGGTCGACCCGTACACGGCCGGCCAGGTTCTTGCGAAAGTCGGAGAGCCGGTCAGCACGACCGATATCGTTCCCTATGCGGAATTCCTCGAGACACGTTTCAACAAGGAATGGGCGCAGCCACAGGGGCTGGTGGATTTCGCCAGCGTCGTGCTCGACAGGTCGGCGACGAGCGCCGCCATGCTCGGCATCTTCCGACACGAGCGCGATGGTCTCGTCGACGACGAAACGCGCCGGCGCATGCGGCTGATCGTTCCGCACATTCGCCGTGCGGTGCTCATCGGGCGGACGATCAACCTGGCAACCGTCGAGGCCGCGACGCTTGCGGAGGCTCTTGATGGTCTCTGCGCCGGGCTGTTTCTGGTCGACCCGACAGGACTGATCGTTCATGCCAACGCAAGCGGCCACGCCATGCTGCACGAAAGCTCGGTCTTGCGCACGGTGAGCGGGAAACTCACGGCGACCGACCCCAATGCCGCAAAGGCGTTGAGTGGACTCTTCGCCCTGGCTGGCGGCGGTGATGCCACCGTGGGTGCCAACGGTATTGCCGTGCCCTTGAATGCGCGCGACGGCGGACATCACGTTGCCCACGTACTGCCCCTCACTTCGGGCAAACGCCGACGCGCGGGCACGCGCTACGCGGCCGTTGCCGCCCTGTTCGTGCACCGGGCGGCGCTGCAAACCCCGTCGCTGCCCGAGGTGATCGCCGGGCTCTACAAGCTGACGCCGAGCGAGTTGCGCGTACTGCTCGCAGTCGTACAGGTCGGCGGCGTGCCCGAGACGGCGGAGGCGCTTGGCGTCGCCGAAACAACGGTCAAGACCCATCTCCACCACCTGTTCGGCAAGACCGGCGCCACCCGTCAGGCCGATCTCGTCAAGCTGGTCGCCGGATTCTCCAGCCCCCTGGTCGGCCCGTGCAAGCCAATGCGCCAGGCCGCACGGCCGTAGGTCAACTATTTGGGCGGCATCATCCGATCGGTGGACGCGGCACGCCCCTTGGCTCGCCTACACAGCGAACATCGCCAACGACGACCCGGTCATTCGGGCCGGCCCGTTCTTCCTCAAGAGGCTTTGAAGTCGATGCTTTCCAACGACGTCTGCCGGGAACGACAGCAACAGCGCGGCCACGTGATCGCCCTGCATTGCTCGGGCTCGGACGCGAGGCAATGGCGACAGCTCGGCGAGATGCTCGGGCCCCGCTACGAATTGCTCACTCCCGAACACTATGGCTCTGCAGCCACAGGCCCCTGGACCGGCACGCATGCTTTCACGCTGGCGGACGAGGCGGTCAGGACCATTGCCTTGATCGATGCCACGGCCCGCAATGTGCACCTGGTTGGCCATTCCTACGGCGGTGCCATTGCCCTGCACGCCGCCCTCGAGCGGCCGGGCCGTGTCGAGACCTTGACGCTCTATGAACCGTCCGCCTTCCATCTTCTCAAGCAAATCGATGCTGGCGGCGCCGATGCCCTGGCCGAAATTGCGGCGATCGCCCGCCTGACCGGCGATGGCGCGGTCACAGGCGACTACCAGGGCGCCGCGACGGCCTTCATCGATTACTGGAGCGGAAATGGCACGTGGGCCACACTGCGTCCGGAGTTGCGGAGCGCACTGACGCAGTGGCTCCCGAAAGCTCCACTCGATTTTACAGCCCTGATCGGGGAGCCGACAAAAGCAAGCGACTATGCTCGCCTGCGCTGCTCCACCCTCATCATCCGCGGCGAGCGCGCACCTCTGCCGACACGTCTCATCGCCGAGGCTCTTCCGACACTCCTGCCGAACGCCCGCCTCACCGTCGTCGCGGGAGCCGGCCACATGGGGCCGCTGACCCATGCGGCGGAGGTCAATGCGGTCATCTGCCGGCATCTCGCTGGCGTCGAGGTACACGGGCCACACGCGCCGCTGGTCGCCCCGGCCGGATCCCGCGATCGCGGCATGCAGCGAAATTCCAACCAACCTGCGACTTGAAAGGAGACAAAGATGGGACGGATTCTCGCACTCGGCTGGGGATTGACAGCCTACCTCGTGTTCTTCGGGACCATTCTCTATGCGATCGGCTTTGTAACGGGCCTTGGCGTGCCAAAGACGATCGACACCGGAACGGTCGTGCCCTTGGGCCAAGCACTCGCCGTCAACATCCTGCTGCTGGCCGTGTTTGCCGTTCAGCACAGCGTGATGGCCAGAAAGCCCTTCAAGAGATGGTTGACGCAGTTCATCCCGGCCTCGGTCGAGCGCAGCACCTATGTGCTTCTCGCCAGTCTCTTGCTCATTCTGCTTTTCTGGCAGTGGCGCCCCATCCCGACGGTCGTCTGGCAGATCGCCGATCCCGCATGGGCCATGGGAATCCTGGGCGTGTCGCTGATCGGCTGGCTTCTGGTCTTTCTGAGCACGTTCCTGATCAACCATTTCGAGCTGTTCGGTGTGCAGCAGGTCGTCTTCAATCTCGCCGGCAAGGCGATCGCCGAGCCGCGTTTCAGGACACCGATGCTGTACAAGCTCGTGCGGCATCCGCTCTACCTCGGCTTCGTCATCGCGTTCTGGGCCGCGCCGGTGATGACCGTGGGTCATCTGCTCTTTGCCCTGGTGACGACGGCTTACATTTTCGTCGGCATCGCCCTCGAAGAGCGCGATCTGATCGACCTTTTCGGCGACGAGTACCGGCGTTATCGCCAGCGTGTCGCGATGCTCGTCCCGTTCTGGCGGAAATCCACCTAGGCTTCGGGGGACCGCCGGGCTTCCCGGCTTCGAGTACAGGGGCGGCTGATCGGACGAGGATCAGCCGCCCGGTATTCGTGGTCCACGAAGAGGCTGCTTTCGTGTCAAACTCCTTCGACCCGGGAGGCAGCGCATGAACGAACTCTGGATCCAGCCGAGCGGTGGCGCGCTGGCAGCCGACGTCCACGGCGTCGATCTTGCGAAGCCGATCAGCGACGCGATCTTCGCCCGCATCGCCGAAGCCTGGGCCGAGCACCTCGTCCTGCGCTTCTCCGGCCAGAAGCTGGACGATCCGACGCTGATGAAATTCAGCGCCCGCTTCGGCGAACTCGACCGCGTGCCGATCGCGGCGGCCAGCCTCGACCGCGCCAACTCCGGCGTCGTGCCTGAAGCAGCCGAGTGGGTCGCGGTGATCGCCAGCGTCAAGAAGGACGGCAAGGCCGTGGGCAGCCTCGGCAGCTACGAGCTCGTCTGGCACACCGACATGTCCTACAACCCGTTGCCGCCGCGCGCCTCGCTGCTCTATGCGCTCGAAGTGCCCTCAGATGGCGGCAACACCGGCTTCCTCCACATGGACGCCGCCTACGAGACACTGCCCGCCGATCTCAAGCGCGCGATCGAGGGTAAGAGCTGCATCCACGATTCCAGCCGCAACTCGGCCGGCGAACTGCGCAAGGGCTTCCAGCGCACCCTCGACGTCCGCCAGACGCCGGGCGCCGTGCATCCCCTCGTCCGCCTGCACCCCGTGACCAGGCGCAAGGCGCTGTTCCTCGGGCGCCGGCCGGGCGCCTACATCCACGGCCTGTCCGTCGAGGACAGCGAGAAGCTCCTGGACGCCGTGTGGGCGCACGCCACCCAGGAGCGCTTCGCCTGGTACCAGAAGTGGCGCGCCGGCGACCTGGTGCTGTGGGACAACCGCTCGGTCATGCACCGCCGCGACGCCTTTGACGAGAACCTGCGCCGGCTGATGCACCGCACACAGATCGTCGGCGAGCCCGTTCTGGCCGGCTAGCTAGCTCTCCGCACGCCGGAGAGCCGTTGTCGTGATCGCGTGTCACACCCCAGCCCGTCACACCAAGTTGTGACAAATGTTGTGACACGCACGCGCCCGGAGTCCGGGCCGAGCCCGGAATCACGGGCTTTTTCAGGCGTCGTTTCTTCTTCCGTGTCACAGCCCGGCGCACCCTGTGACAGGTAGCGCGATGCGTCCGTTCCGACGTTATGGGGATGGTCGGTAGGGGACGGGCTAAAACGGACTCGTACGGCCTGGCGTGACGAACCATCCGTGTGAGCTCCACCCTCGCCCTCGAGCGTCTGCCCGCGGCGTGCGCGGGAGGGTCATGCTCCTGTAGTCGACTGGGGCGGTCCAACCGCCAGCCTATAGGAAATATAGGCTAAAACCTGTCGAACTTGCAAGTTTTTCCTGTGGATATCCTATCAATTCTTCATCCCCGGCATTTTGACGGCGGAGTTGCGCCGTTCGGGCATCGGGTCCTCGAACGATCGCGGATAGCGGTGCGGTTGCTTCGAAACCTTGTCCAGCCTGTCGAGCGCGGCCTGCGGCAGCCGCCAGCCGCCGGCGCCCAGCGTCTCCCGGAGCTGCTCGGCGTTGCGGGCGCCC
>JAUXWB010000029.1 GCA_030684475.1 Reyranella sp.
TGCGCGGCGACAATCAAGGTGAGAACCAAGCGTCAATCAGGATGAGAAAGCGCCGGCGGGGGTGGGACGAAGGGAGGGCGTAGCCCGACCGGAGGCCTACCCCCGCCGGCGGCGCGTTTGAAGACGCGTCTGGCGGTCGGCCGGGGTTGGGCCAAGTTGTTGATCTGTCTCGATAATGAGGGATCGACATTTTGCCTGGCCTCCACATCACCGACCACCAGACGAGGCTGTACATGAGCTACCGACAGACACTGACCGTCGAGGCGGCTGCGGCGAAGGCCGGGTTCTCGACCGCCACCGGCTACCGGGTCGAGGCCGATCCGCGCCTGGCATCGCAGAAGCAGGCATCGAGGGGACGGCGCCGGCCCGATCCCCTGGAGCCCTATTGGGAGGCCGAGGTGGTGCCGATGCTGCGGGCGGCGCCCGGCCTCCGGGTGATCGGCGTGCTCGACGAGCTGCGCCGCCGCCATGTGGAGCTGAACCCCAACATCCGGCGGACGCTCGAACGACGGATCCACGCCTGGCGTGCCTTGCATGGACCGGAACAGGACGTGATCTTCCGCCAGGAACATGCGCCCGGCCGGCTGGGCCTGTCGGACTTCACCGACACGAGCGCGCTCGGCATCTCGATCGCCGGCGCTGCATTGGGTCACCGGCTCTATCACTTCCGGCTGGCCTTCTCGGGCTTCGAGCATGCCCACGTGGTGCTGGGCGGCGAGAGCTTTGTTGCCCTGGCCGAGGGGCTGCAGAATGCGTTGTGGGCGCTCGGCGGCGTGCCGAAGGAGCATCGCAGCGACAGCCTGTCGGCGGCGTTCCGCAACCTGACGGCCGACGCGCAGCAGGATCTGACGCAACGCTATCAAGGCCTGATGCGCCATTACGCGATGGAGCCGTCGCGCAACAACGCTGGCGTCGCGCACGAGAACGGTTCGATCGAAAGTGCGCACGGTCACCTGAAGAGGGCGCTCGAGGACGCGCTGCTGTTGCGTGCCAGCCGCGACTTCGGCGACCTCGAGGCCTATCGGGCTTTCGTCGACGAGATCGTCGGCCGGCGCAATGCCAACAACCGCAAGCGCATTGCCTTGGAGCGCCCGGTCCTGGGGGCTCTGCCGTACCGGCGCACCGCCGACTTCGAGGAGAAGCTCATCGCTGTCACGTCCAGCGGCGGCTTCATCCTGCGGCGCGTGTTCTACACCGTGCCGTCGCGGCTGATCGGCCATCGCCTGCGTGTGCGCATCCATGACGACCGGCTCGAATGCTTCCTCGGCACCACGCCGGTCGCCACGCTGCGGCGCGGCCGGCCGGTGTCAGACAGCAAGGGCGGCCACGTCGTCGACTATCGCCATGTCATCCATGCCTTGCGCAGGAAGCCGATGGCCCTGCTCAATCTGGTCTACCGAGATCAGCTGTTCCCGCGGCCCGCTTATGCCCGAGCCTTCGAAGCGTTGCGCGAGCGATGTGAGGAGCGGCGTGCCTGCAAGGTCATGGTCGAGTTGCTTGCGCTCGCTCATGAACGCACCTGCGAGGCCGAGCTGACGGCTCTGATCGACGCCGATCTCGACGCCGGACGGTTGCCCGATCCCGCAGCGTTGCGACTGCGCTTGCGGCCTGAAGAGACGCCGATCCCGGCGATTGTCGTCGACCTGGCACCGCTGGCGATCTACGACGAGCTGGCGGCCATCGACGTCGTGGCGGCGAGCTTCGACAGCGAGGTCGCACCATGACAACGACCATGACCGTCGACGCCGCGCGCGTCGAGCTGCTGCTCTCCGAGCTGCGCCTGCCGAGCATGAAGGCGATCTGGCCGAAACTCGCGGCGCAATCCGACAAGGAAGGCTGGCCCGCTGCAAAGTTCCTCGCCGCGCTGGCCGAACATGAGACGGCAGACCGCGGCCGCCGTCGCTTCGAACGCCATCTGCTCGAAGCGCGATTGCCCGCAGGCAAGACCCTCGCCGCCTTCGACTTCGAGGCCACGCCGATGCTCTCGAAAGCGCAGATCATGGCGCTCGCGTCCGGTGACGTCTGGCTCAAGACCGGCGCCAACGTGCTGCTGTTCGGCCCGCCCGGTGGCGGGAAAAGCCATCTCTCGGCCGCGCTCGGGCTCGCCCTCGTCGAGAACGGCTGGCGCGTTCTGTTCACGCGCACCACAGACCTGGTGCAGCGCCTGCAGGTGGCGCGACGGGAGCTGGCACTGGAAAGCGCCATCGCCAAGCTCGACCGCTACGACCTGCTGATCCTCGACGACATCGCCTACGTCTCCAAGGATCAGGCCGAGACCAGCGTCCTCTTCGAGCTGATCGCCGCCCGATACGAGCGGCGATCCATGCTGATCACTGCCAACCAGCCGTTCGGCGAGTGGGGCAAGATCTTCCCCGACCAGGCCATGACCCTCGCCGCCATCGACCGCCTCGTCCATCACGCCACCATCCTCGAGATGAACGTCGAAAGTTACCGTCGAAGAGCCGCCCTCGACCGCAAGCGCGGCCCCGGAAGGCCACCGGCTCACGCCACACAGAAGGAGCTCGAAAAAGCTGCCGATTGACGCTGCGCGGCGATCAAGCCGCACCTTCGGCGTCAATCAACTTGCAAATCGCGCGGCCAGCGACAATCATCCGTCATCCGGTCGCTTCTTCTCATCTTGATTGACGCGCCGCTCTCATCCTGATTGTCGCGCTATA
>JAUXWB010000034.1 GCA_030684475.1 Reyranella sp.
GGTGGCAGCGCCCTTGTCGGCGCCCGTCTTGAGCTTGCCCTTGACGTCCTTGTCGAGCGACGACGCGGCGGCCAGAGTCAGGCCCTTCCGGTCGTCTATCACCTGGGCATAGATGTGCTTGCCCGAGCGGAACACGCTGAGGCGAGGGCGGCCGCCGGCAGCCTGGCGCAGCGCGTAGCGCGTGCGCCGCTGGCGGCGGGCGAATAGAGCGTTGCGATCGGACATGTTGGTCTCGCCTCTACTTCTTCTTGCCTTCTTTGCGTCGAATCTTCTCGTCGGAATACTTGATACCCTTGCCCTTGTAGGGCTCGGGCGGGCGCAGGCTGCGAATATTGGCCGCGAGCTGCCCGACCTTCTGACGGTCCGCGCCGCTGATCTCGACCTCGGTCGGCTTCGGCGCCTTGATCTGGATGCCGGCCGGGATCGGCACTTCGACGTCATGGCTGTAGCCGAGCTGCAGCTTCAGCACCTTGGCATCGGCTTGGGCGCGATAGCCGACGCCGTTGATCTCGAGATTGATCGTGAAGCCTTCCGACACGCCGCGGACGACGTTGCTCGCGAGGTTGCGCGCCGTACCCCACTGCATGCGGGCGCGGCGGCTCTCGGTGCGCGGCTTGAAGACCAGCGCATCGCCGTCACGGGCGACCGACACATCGTCGTGCACCATCAACTGCAGTTCGCCCCGCTTGCCTTTGGCCTTGAGATGCTGGCCCTTGAGCTCGATCGTGACACCGGCGGGAATGGAAACCGGATTTTTGCCGACGCGCGACATGGCTAGAACACCTTGCAGATGACTTCACCGCCGACATTGGCGGCGCGCGCCTCGGCGTCGGACATGACGCCGCGCGGCGTGGACAGGATCGAGATGCCAAGGCCATTGAAGTGGCGCGGCAGCTCTCGGATCTTCGAGTAGACGCGGCGGCCCGGAGTGGAGACGCGCTTGATCTCCTTTATCACCGGCTTGCCGTTGTCGTACTTCAGCTCGATGCGAAGTTCCTTCACGCCGGGGCGGAGTTCTTCCTCGAACCAGCCGCGGATATAACCCTCGCGCTGGAGCACATCGAGCACATTCGAGCGCAGCCGCGAGGCAGGCGCGGTCACGCTGTCTAGGCGAGCCGACTGGCCGTTGCGGATGCGTGTCAGCAAATCGCCGACGGGATCTGTCATCATGGTCTACGGTCCCCCGTTACCAGCTCGACTTCACCACGCCGGGCAGGGCGCCCGACGAGGCGAGCTCACGCAGCGCGAGGCGCGAGAGCTTGAACTTGCGATACACGGCCCGCGGACGGCCCGGGAGTTCGCAGCGATTGCGAATGCGCGTCGGCGAGGAGTTGCGCGGCAGCTTCGCCAGCCTGAGCCGGGCACCGAAGCGATCCTCGGGCGACAGCTTGTCGTCGACCGCCATCGCCTTCAGCTTGGCGCGCTTGCCGGCGAATTTCTTCGCCATCTTGGCGCGCCGGTTGTTCTTCTCAACGGAACTCGTCTTGGCCATTTGGTTCTCCGGCCTCAGTTCACGAACGGGAAGTCGAAGCCGCGGAGAAGCGCTCGGGCTTCCGCGTCCGTCTTCGCTGTCGTGCAGATGATGATGTCCATGCCGCGCACCTGGTCGACCTTGTCGTAGTCGATCTCGGGGAACACGATCTGCTCCT
>JAUXWB010000039.1 GCA_030684475.1 Reyranella sp.
TCGGCATCGAACTCGGCGAGTTCCGGCCGGACTTCCTGCAGGCGCTTCCCGAACGCGTCTACGGCGTGATGAGCAACGACACGCTGCTGGCGATTCCATTCTTCACGTTCATGGGACTGATACTCGAGCGGTCCGGAATGGCGGAGGATCTGCTCGACACCATCGGGCAGTTGTTCGGCACCATCCGCGGCGGCCTCGCCTATGCGGTCATCTTCGTGGGAGCCCTGCTCGCGGCCACCACGGGCGTCGTCGCGGCTTCGGTGATTTCGATGGGCCTGATCTCGCTGCCGATCATGCTGCGCTATGGCTATGATCGGCGCATGGCATCCGGCGTGATCGCAGCCTCGGGCACGCTGGCGCAGATCATTCCCCCCTCGCTGGTGCTGATCGTGATGGCCGACCAGCTCGGCAGGTCGGTCGGCGACATGTACGAGGGCGCGTTCATTCCTGGAATGGTGCTCGCCGCGCTTTACGCGAGTTATGCCTTTCTGGTCTCGATGATCTTTCCCAAGGCGACGCCGGGTCTGCCGCCGGAGGCGATCGGGTTCCGCGAGAAGGATGGCAGCCGCGGACTGGCATCGCTCGGTGTGCTCACCGTCGCCAGCGTCGTCTTCGCGTGGCTGGCGATGCGGGGTTCGAAGACGACCGGCGCGGACTTCGTCGTTTTCAGCATGTTCTTCGGCATCCTGTTCGCCTTTTTCGTAGCGGTGCTGAACTGGATCCTCGACAAGTTCACGGGATACCGTTTCCTGTCGGCGATGGCCCAGCAAACCACCTTCGTGATGGTGCCGCCGCTGTTCCTGATCTTCCTGGTGCTCGGCACCATCTTCATCGGAATCGCGACGCCGACCGAGGGCGGCGCCATGGGCGCCACGGGCGCGCTGCTGCTCGGCGCCGCCAAGCGCCGGCTGAGCTGGGACCTGATCCGGCAAGCGATCGAATCGACCGCCAAACTATCGGCTTTCGTCATCTTCATCCTGATCGGGGCCCGCGTGTTCTCGCTGACCTTCTACGGCGTGAGCGGCCATATCTGGGTAGAACACCTCTTGACGTCGCTACCAGGCGGACAGGTCGGCTTCCTCGTCTTCGTCAACGCGATGGTCTTCATTCTCGCCTTCTTCCTGGATTTCTTCGAACTGGCGTTCATCATCATCCCGCTGCTGGGGCCGGCCGCCGAAAAACTGGGAATCGACCTGATCTGGTTCGGCGTGATTCTTGCCGTCAACATGCAGACCTCGTTCATGCATCCGCCGTTCGGGTTTGCGCTGTTCTACCTGCGCTCGGTGGCGCCGAAGGAATCCTATATCGACCGGGTCACCGGCATCCGCTTGGAGCCTGTCACCACCGGCCAGATCTACTGGGGCGCGGTGCCGTTCGTGGTGATCCAGTGCATCATGGTCGGGCTGGTGATTACGTTCCCGCAGATGGTGATGCACTACAAGGGCGCCGCATCGACGATCGATCCCAACACGATCCAGATCGAGGTTCCGCTGCTGGAATTGCCTCCGCTGGACTTCGGGCCGCCGGCGAAGCAATAGCAAGCCGGCAAGCAAAACCCCGGAGCTTTCGCTCCGGGGTTTTCTTGTCGCTTGACGGCAGTGGGCATCAGCCCCTGGAGTGACGCGCCATGAAGTTGTCGTAACCGATTTCGGCGACCTGAAACCACTGGTAGCCGTTGTTCGAAAAGGCGGTCAGCGATTCCAGCACCTTCTTGAAGTTCGGATTGGCCGCCGCCGTTTCGGCATGCAACTCCCTCGCGGCCTTGAGGCAGGCTTCCATGACGGTCGGGGGGAAGGCTTGCAGCTTGGTGCCGCCGGCGAGCAACCGGCGCAGCGCCGCCGGATTTCCCTGATCGTATTTCGCCATCATCCAGCTGTTGGCATATTGGCCGGCCTGTTCGAGAATGCTCTGATAATGCTTCGGCAGCGCATTCCACTTGTCGAGGTTGACGTAGGCCAGCAGCATCGGGCCGCCTTCCCACCAGCCGGGGAAGTAGTAGTTCG
>JAUXWB010000050.1 GCA_030684475.1 Reyranella sp.
GGACAGGGTGATCGTCTTGTCACCGGTGAGCGGGTCGAACTCGGTGATCGATTCGATCTCGTCGCCGAACATCTCGAAGCGCCAGGCCTTGTCCTCGTAATGGGCCGGGAACAGGTCGACCGTGTCGCCGCGCACGCGGAAGGTGCCGCGCTGGAAAGCGTTGTCGTTGCGCTTGTATTGCTGTTCGACGAAACGGCGCACCAAAGTGTTGCGGTCGATCTTCTGGCCCTTGTGCAGGCGGAAAGTCATCTTCTGATAGTTCTCGAGCGGGCCGATGCCGTAGATGCAGGAGACAGAGGCCACGATGATCACGTCGTCGCGCTCCATCAGCGCACGCGTGGCGGAATGGCGCATGCGGTCGATCTGCTCGTTGATCGACGAATCCTTCTCGATGTAGGTGTCGGTCCGTGCGACGTAGGCTTCGGGTTGGTAGTAGTCGTAGTAGGAGACGAAATACTCGACCGCGTTCTCCGGAAAGAAGCCCTTCATCTCGCTGTAGAGCTGCGCCGCCAGTGTTTTGTTCGGCGCCATCACCAGCGCCGGCCTGTTCTGCGAGGCGATGACATTGGCCATCGTGAAGGTCTTGCCTGACCCGGTTACGCCCAGCAGCACCTGGTCGCGCTCACCACCCTCGACGCCGGCAATGAGCTGCCTGATCGCCTCGGGCTGGTCGCCCGCCGGCGTGTAGTCGGACACCAGCTTGAAGGGCCGCGCGCCGCCTTCGAGCTCGGGCCGCCGCTGGATGTACGGCATCGGGAGCGGCACGGTCGCGACTGCGAGATTCTTTGAGGGCATGGCCTGCATTATATGATGCGCGACCGGCGCTCCGGCAATGCTAGCGTCGCCGGCCGTCATGCCCGACCTGTTGGCTGTTTCCTTCCTGATTTCCGCCGCCGTTGCCTGCATTGCTGGCATGGTTCGCGGCTTCGCCGGGTTCGGCGCGGCGATGCTGATGACGCCGGTATTTTCGGCCCTCTATGGGCCCGCCGCCGGCGTGGCGCTCTGCCTGCTGCTCGAGATCGCGGTCGCCCTGCCGCTGCTGCCGGCGGTGGTGCGCCTGGTCGATTGGCAGCGGATCGCGCTGCTCATGGTTGCTGCCGTCGTCTGCGTGCCCGCCGGCAATTTCGTGCTGACGCTGGCCGATCCTGAGCCCATGCGCTGGGTGATCTCTGCCATCGTGCTGACGGCGGTCGCCTTGCTGGTGAGCGGCTGGCGGTTCCGCGGCCGGCCGCGCACGGCCACGACCCTTGCCGCCGGCGCCACCAGCGGCTTCCTCAACGGCCTGTCGGGCATGGCCGGCCCGCCGATCGCCTTCTACTATCTCGCCGGCCCCGATACGGCGGCGTACGTTCGCGCCAATCTCACGACCTACTTCGTGTTCGTCGACCTGGCGGCGATCGCGATGTTCGCCTCGCGCGGCCTGATCGGCTGGGACACGGGCGTGCAGGGCCTCGTTCTGGCGCCGGCGGTCATGCTGGGCGGCATCGCGGGCGAGCGGCTGTTCCCGCTGGCCAGTGAAAGTTTCTACCGCCGCCTGGCGCTCGTCCTTCTGGTCGGCGTGGCGATCGGTTCCCTGATGTTGTAAGCGGGCGGATATGAAGATCTGGGACGTCATCGCGGACAAGGCGGCACGGCTGGGGATCGGTGGGCCGATCGGCGCACTGCTCGGCCTGGCGACGCCGGAACCGGGCGAGGGCCAGCATTCCGGCCTGCGCCAGATCGGCTTTACCATCGGCGTCATCGCGCTTGGCGCCAAGATGGCGCGGGTCGACGGCAAGGTGTCCGACGCCGAGGTCGCCGCGTTCCGCGCGTTCTTCCAGGTACCGCCCGGCGAGGAGCGCAACGTCGAGCGCTTCTTCGATCTCGCCAAACGCGATACCGCCGGTTTCGAAACCTACGCGCGTCAGGTGGCCGATCTGTTCCCGGACGCGCCGGAAATTCTCGAAGGAGTGATCGAGGGCCTGTTCGACATCGCCCAGGCCGACGGCACGATCGACGCGGCGGAAGCCGACTACCTTGCCAGGGTGGCGCGCATCTTCGGGCTCGAAACCAGCCGCTTCGAGCGCGCCAAGGCGGCGGCGCTCGGTGTCGTCGAGTGCGAGGCCTGCACGATCCTCGGCATCGATCCGCTGGCGACCGACGAGCAGATCCGCGAGGCCTGGCTGCGGCTGGTCCGGGCCAACCATCCCGACCGACTGATCGCCCAAGGGCTGCCCGAGGAGGCGATCGCCATGGCCAGCCGCAAGCTCGCCCTGATCAATGATGCCTACGATCGCCTGCGGCGCGAGCGCGGCCTGGTGGCCGCCTGACCGTGTCCGCCAGGCCGTGACCGTCATCGACCTGCCGTCGCCGAATCAGGGGGCGAGGCCCGAGGGCGCGACTGTCGATTTTCTGGTGCTGCATTACACCGAGTTGCCGCTGCAGGAGTCCCTCGCCATTCTCGGCGACGCCGCGCGCCCGCACCGTGTCAGCTCGCACTACGTCCTGGCCGAGGATGGCACGATCTACCGCCTGGTGCCGGAGGATCGCGTCGCGTGGCACGCCGGCCGATCGCATTGGCGCGGTCACGAGGCGCTCAACACCACGTCGATTGGCGTCGAGATCGTCAATCTTCACGGTGATCGCCACGATTATCCGCCCGGTCAGATCGCGGCGCTGATCGATCTCTGTCACGGGATCCTGGCGCGCCATCCGGGCATCGTTCCGCGCAACGTCGTCGGCCATTCCGACATCGCCCCCAAACGCAAGATCGACCCGGGCCTGCGCTTCCCCTGGTCGACGCTTGCCCGGGCAGGTATCGGGCTTTGGCCGCTGCCCGGCGCCACGCCGGTCGGGGACGACATCGAGGCCGCCCTGCAGCTCTTCGGCTACGCCGCACCGGTTGACGTCAAGCCGGGCGACATCGTCATGGCGTTTCAGCGTCGCTTCAGGCCGGGTCGAGTCGACGGGATCGCCGATGCCGAGACGCGCGCCTTGCTGGCGGACCTGCTTGACCAGGTCGGGGGAGCCGCCTAGCTAGGGCCGTGGGTCAGACGGCTGGATGGCTGCGCTGTCGCGGGCAACCGCGATGGTGAGGAAAGTCCGGGCTCCACGGAGACACGGTGCCGGATAACGTCCGGCGGGGGCGACCCCAGGGAAAGTGCCACAGAAAACAGACCGCCGGGTTGGCCCGCTTTCGAGCGGTAAACCAGCCAGGCAAGGGTGAAACGGTGGGGTAAGAGCCCACCGCGCGACCGGCAACGGAAGCGGCACGGCAAACCCCACCGGGAGCAAGACCAAATAGGGGCGACACGCCGGGCAACCGGCAGCGGTGTTTCCGCGCCGTCGCCCGGGTCGGTCGCGCGAGGCGTTCGGCAACGGGCGTCCCAGAGGAATGGCCATCCATCGTCCCGGCTTGCCGTGGACGAGGACAGAACCCGGCTTACAGGCCGTCTGACCCACTTTTGTTGCTCGAATCGGGCAAATTCTCAACCTATTGTGGTTTTCGGCCAAGAGTGCACAATAGATGTTGTGGCTAAGGTCTTCAGATTCCTCACCGAATCCCGCTTTTCGACATTGCATCCCTGATATTCCCATGTTATCCCATAGCATCCCGTAAACAGGGATCGCAGGGGCGTGGGGCACCTGTCGTGGATGTAGGGGGACAGGGTCGTGGCCTTTCGGTCCGAAATCCTGATCAAGCTCGACAAGAAAGGCCGGGTCCTGCTGCCCGCCGCTTTCCGCGACGAGCTGCCGGCCGACGACCGTGGAGCCTTCGTCCTCTACCACTCACCCAACGTGCCGGGCGTCGTGAACGGAAACTCGCGTCTGGGCTTTGACGCCATGCTGGACCGGCTGCGCATCGAAGCCCTTGGCCCCAAGGGCTCGCTCAAGGTGGCGCTCGACGACGAAGCCTTCGATCCCGCCGGTTATCTCTCGGCAAGCGCCCGCACCATTGCGATGGAACCGGACGGCCGTTTCTCCCTGCCGGCCGAATTCTCCCAGGCGCTCGAAGTCGACGAGGGCGTCATGCTGGTCGGCAAGGGCGACAAGTTCCAGATGTGGAACCCCAAGCGCTGGCAGGCCCGCCGCGACGGCGATCGCGACAAGATGACGGCCTTCGTGCGCGGTCTCGGTGGAGGCGACGCATGAGCGGCGCCGGAGGCCATATTCCGGTCCTCGTGCGCGAGGTCGTCGATGTGCTGCAGCCGCGCGACGGTGGCCGTTATGTCGATGGCACCTTCGGCGCCGGCGGCTATTCCGCGGCCATGCTCGACCGCGCCGACTGCCGGGTGATCGCCATCGATCGCGACCCCGATGCGATCGCCGCCGGCCAGGCATTGGCCACACGCTATGCACCGCGGTTGCGCCTGATCGAAGGTCGCTTCGGCGACATGGCCGAACTGCTGTCCTCGGAAGGGGTCGAGGATGTTGACGGCGTGGCGCTCGATCTTGGCGTCTCGTCGATGCAGTTCGATCGTGCCGAACGCGGATTCTCCTTCCGCGGCGACGGCCCGCTCGACATGCGCATGGAAAAGCGCGGGTCTTCCGCGGCGGATCTCGTGAACGAGGCGGATGAGGCGGAACTCGCCGACATCTTCTGGCGCTACGGCGAGGAGCGGCGCAGCCGCCGGGTCGCGCGCGCCATCGTCGAGTCCCGCAAGGTTAAGCGGATCGAGACGACCGGCGAGTTGGCGGAGATCGTGCGTCGCGCCGTTGGACCTTCGGCGAAGGACGAGAGCGACCCCGCGACTCGTGCCTTCCAGGCACTTCGCATCGCGGTCAACGACGAATTGGGCGAATTGGAACGTGGCCTCGCCGCGGCCGAGTCCGTCCTGGCGCCGGGTGGCCGCCTGGCCGTCGTGTCGTTCCATTCTCTGGAAGACCGCGCGGTCAAGGAATACGTGCGCGCCCGCGCCGGCCGCACGCCAGGCCCATCACGTCACGCACCGCCGCGCGCCGCCGAACACGAAGTCACGCTGCGCGACCTCACGCGCAAGCCCGTGCTGCCGACCGAGTCCGAAGTGGCCGCCAACCCGCGCGCTCGTTCGGCCCGCCTGCGAGTCGCCGAAAAGCTCGGCGTCGCCGGAGACCGCACATGATCCATCGCGGGCTCGTCTTCTGGTCGGTCGCCGCCGTGGCCACGGCGGTGGGCCTGTTCACCGTGAAGTACAAGGTGCAGGACCTCGAGGAGCGGATCGATCGAACCAACCACAAGATCGTTGAGAGCCAGCAGGCCACGCACATGCTGCGGGTCGAATGGGCTCATCTCAACGAGGCCGAGCGTATCGAGAAGCTCGCCCAGAAACTTCTGAAGCTCGAGCCGGCATCCATCAAGCAGGTCATCCGGCTCGACTCTCTCAAACCCGAATCTGTCCCCCCGCGGCGCGATCCACCACTCCCTTCCCCCCCACGTACGGGCAACGACGTCCCCTCG
>JAUXWB010000053.1 GCA_030684475.1 Reyranella sp.
CCCGGCCCGACGGACAGCCACTATCTCTTCGACCGGTTCGTCGACATGATCGACAAGAGCAAGGGCAAGTAGAGTTCCCATGCCCAAGCGCACAGACATCAAGAGCATCCTCGTCATCGGCGCCGGTCCGATCGTGATCGGACAGGCCTGCGAGTTCGACTATTCCGGCGTACAGGCCTGCAAGGCGCTGAAGGCCGAGGGCTATCGCGTCATCCTGGTGAATTCCAACCCGGCCACGATCATGACCGATCCGGGTCTGGCCGATGCCACCTATGTCGAGCCGATCACGCCCGATATGGTGGCGAAGATCATCGAGAAGGAGCGGCCCGACGCCATCCTGCCGACCATGGGCGGCCAGACGGCGCTCAACACCGCGATGTCGCTGCACCGCGATGGCCGTCTCGAGAAATTTAACGTCGAGCTGATCGGCGCCAATGCCGAGGCGATCGACAAGGCCGAGGACCGGCTGCTGTTCCGCGACGCCATGACCAAGATCGGGCTCGAATGTCCCAAGAGCGAGGTCGTGCACAACCGCGAGGAGGCGGCCCGGGCATTGGACCGAGTCGGCCTCCCGGCAATCATCCGCCCCTCCTTCACGTTGGGCGGCACCGGCGGCGGCATCGCCTATAACCGCGACGAATACTTCGAGATCGTGCAGGGCGGCGTCGATGCCTCGCCGGTCGGCGAGGTGCTGGTCGAGGAGTCGGTGCTGGGTTGGAAGGAATTCGAAATGGAGGTCGTGCGCGACCGCCACGACAACTGCATCATCATCTGCTCGATCGAGAACATCGATCCGATGGGCGTGCACACCGGCGATTCGGTGACGGTGGCGCCGGCGCTGACGCTGACCGACAAGGAATACCAGATCATGCGGGACGCTTCGATCGCGTGCCTGCGCGAGATCGGTGTCGACACCGGCGGGTCGAACGTGCAGTTCGCCGTCGACCCGGCGTCCGGCCGCATGGTCGTGATCGAGATGAACCCGCGCGTGTCGCGTTCCTCGGCGCTGGCTTCGAAGGCCACCGGCTTTCCGATCGCCAAGGTCGCGGCGCGGCTCGCCGTCGGCTACACGCTCGACGAACTGCTGAACGACATCACCGGCACGACGCCCGCCTCGTTCGAGCCGACGATCGACTACGTCGTCACCAAGATGCCGCGCTTCGCCTTCGAGAAGTTCCCCGGGGCGGAGGCGCTGCTCACCACCTCGATGAAGAGCGTGGGCGAGGCGATGTCGATCGGCCGCACCTTCCAGGAGTCGCTGCAGAAGGCGCTGCGCTCGATGGAGACCGGCCTGACCGGCCTCAACGAGATCGAGATCAAGGGGGCCCCGGACAAGGCCGCCATCGTGGGTGCGCTGGCGCGGCCGACGCCCGACCGCATCCTGGTCATCGCCCAGGCGTTTCGCCATGGCCTGACGGTCGAGGAGATCGCCCAGGCCTCGAAGTATGAGCCGTGGTTCCTTCGCCAGATACGAGAACTGGTGGAGGCCGAAACGGCCCTTCGGGCGCGCGGCCTGCCCAACGACGCCAGGAGCCTGCTCGACCTCAAAAAGAAGGGCTTCTCCGACGATCGTCTCGCGGAGCTTACGGGCCGGACGGCGGCCGACGTGGCGAACTGCCGCCGCAGTCTGGGCATCCGGCCTGTGTTCAAGCGTATCGACACCTGCGCCGCCGAGTTCGAATCACATACGCCCTATCTCTATTCCTGCTACGAGGGCGACGGCGAGCATCCCGCGGAATGCGAGGCCGAGCCGACCGACCGCCGCAAGGTGATCATCCTGGGCGGCGGACCGAACCGTATCGGCCAGGGCATCGAGTTCGACTACTGCTGCGTTCATGCCGTCTATGCCCTGCGCGAGGCCGGCTACGAGACCATCATGGTCAACTGCAATCCGGAGACGGTTTCGACCGACTACGACACCGCTGATCGCCTCTATTTCGAGCCGCTGACGGCCGAGGATGTGATCGAGCTTGTGGAGGTCGAGCGCAGGAACGGCGAACTGCTCGGTCTGATCGTGCAGTTCGGCGGCCAGACGCCGCTCAAGCTCGCCAAGCCGCTCGAGGCGGTGGGCATTCCCATCCTCGGCACGTCGCCCGATGCCATCGACCTGGCCGAGGACCGCGACCGCTTCCAGAAGCTGATCCACAAGCTGAAGCTTCGCCAACCGGACAACGGCACGGCGACGTCGCAGGAGCAGGCGATCGTCGTCGCCGAGAGGATCGGTTATCCCGTCGTCATTCGCCCGTCCTATGTCCTGGGCGGTCGCGCCATGCAGATCGTTTACGATCGCGACGGACTGGAGCGCTACACGCGCGATGCCGTGAAGGTTTCGGGCGACACGCCGGTGCTGATCGATTCCTACCTGCGCGACGCCATCGAGGTCGATGTCGATGCCCTTGCCGACAAGGACCAGAACGTCTTCGTTGCGGGGATCATGGAGCACATCGAGGAGGCGGGAATCCATTCCGGCGACTCGGCCTGCTCGCTGCCGCCGCATTCACTGCCGTCGAAGATCCTGGGCGAAATCGAGCGCCAGACCGAGGCAATGGCCAGGGCGCTCAAGGTCGTGGGCCTGATGAACGTGCAGTATGCGGTGAAGGACGGCGAGGTCTACGTTCTCGAGGTCAATCCGCGCGCGAGCCGCACCGTGCCGTTCGTCGCCAAGGCGACAGGCCAGCCCATCGCCAAGTATGCCGCCCGTCTGATGGTCGGCGAGCCGCTGAAGGCACTGGCCATCAAGAAGGCGCGCGGCAAGCACATCGCGGTCAAGGAAGCGGTCTTCCCGTTCGCCCGCTTCCCCGGGGTCGACATCATCCTCGGGCCCGAGATGCGCTCGACGGGCGAGGTCATGGGCCTCGATACCAATTTCGGCCGCGCCTTCGCCAAGTCGCAGCTCGGCGCCGGTAGCAAGGTCCCGGTCGAGGGCGTGGTCTTCGTCTCGGTCAAGGACCAGGACAAGGCGGCGATGGTCAAGCCGGTCAAGCGGCTGATCGATCTTGGCTTCACCGTGGTCGCCACCGGCGGCACTTCCGACTTCCTGCGCAAGCACGGCATCGAGACCCAGCGGGTCAACAAGGTGCTCGAAGGCCGGCCCCACATCGTCGACCTGATGAAGGACGGCAAGATCCAACTCGTCTTCAACACCGTCGACGGCGCGAGCGCTCTGACCGACAGCTTCACGCTGCGGCGTACGGCGCTGATGCACAAAATCGCATATTATACGACGGTCGCCGGCGCCAAGGCGTCAGTCGAAGGCATCGCGGCGCTGAGCGCCGGCGCCCTGGACGTGGCGCCGCTTCAATCTTACTTCAAAACGACATTTTAGACGCCCATCTCCGGCTGCCCCTCCGGGTGATCCTGCCCGACCTGCCCACCGCAGGTCCTTTGGTCGAGTCCGTTGGCCGTTGACGTCGCACGATTCATTGAGGACGATCCGGCAATGGAAAGGGTTCCGACGACAGCCGAGGGGCTGAAGAGCCTCGAGGACGAACTGAAGCATCTGAAGAGCGTGGAGCGGCCTTCGATCATCAAGGCGATCGCGGCGGCGCGCGAGCATGGCGATCTTTCCGAGAACGCCGAATACACCTCGGCCCGGGAACGGCAGAGCTTCATCGAAGGCCGAATCGCCGAGATCGAGAATATTGTTTCACGCGCCGAGGTCATCGATTTCAGCAAGCTCACGGGCAAGGTCGTCAAGTTCGGCGCCACCGTCCGGCTGGCCGACGAGGACACTGACGAGAAGGTGAAGTACCAGATCGTCGGCCCCTATGAGGCCGACCTCAAGCAGGGCCGTATCTCCGTCACGTCACCGATCGGCCGGGCGCTGATCGGCAAGACCGTCGGTGACATGGTCGAGGTCCAGACGCCGCGCGGCGCACGTTCCTACGAGGTCGTCGGCGTTCAATTCAAATAGGCATCGCCTGGGCCATGGGACTTGAGTCCCGCGGCGGGAGCTTCCAGTTCAGGTAGGAGCTGCGGCGCGCCGCCCACGTCGGACTCCGATCGTGCGCATGACGGTATACTGGGTCAGAAAGAGCATGACCTTGCTCGCGATGCCCCAGATCGACATCGTTGCCGACCAGGTCACGGGATCCAGCGTGAGCGCGAGGACGATGTTGAGCGCGGCCGAACCAAACATCAATCCCGCCCACACGTAGCCGAAGACAAAGGCAATGTCGGGCACCGTTGCCACGGCGACTGGTGGCAGGTAGCGGTTCATCCAGCCCGGCCGCAGCATGTATGCGCCCACGATGCAGTAGATGATGCTGGGCTTCAGCATGACGAAGCGAGCGTCGCTGGTTAGCAGGGTCGCCGCGCCCGAGATCACGACGAGACCGATGCTCAGCCACTGCATGGTGTCGATCGCCTCGCGACGCGCCAGCAGCCAGCCGATCTGCAGGGCGCCGAGCACGACACCCAGCACGATGGCCAGGACCAGGTTCCCGGTGGCCAACAAGACGGCGAGGAAAAGCAAAGTCGATGCGAGGTCGGAAACCAGCAGGCGCGCCGATCGCAGAAGGTCGCTCATGGCGGTCTCAGGCAACGACCTTGATGTAGGTATCCTTCATCACGATCAGACCGCGGCGAAAGGTGTACAGGTCGCAGCCCAGCCATTCCTGGCGCTCGCCGCTTTTCAGCGTGGCGGTGCGGTGCCATTCCGTGACGGCCCTGTTGCCGCAGATGAATTCGGCGGTGTGCCGCCATTTCACGTCGCCGGTGGTGGCGAACAGCGGTTCGAAATAACTCCGGATGGCGGCCTTGCCCTTGAAGCTCTGGCCCCAGTGGTGCGGGCCCTTGGCATTGCGGAACTCGCCCTCCTCGGCGAAGAAGCCGACGATGCCGTCAACGTCGCGGCGCGCAAAAGCGTCGGCGATCTCGTGCAGGCGTTCGAGGGTGACGTCCGGGGCAACAGGGGGTGTGGCATTTCCATCCATGATCCGTTCACTTTCACTCGACCGAGATCGGGACCCCGGGGGCCTGCTTGGCGGTGCGGAACACCATCATCGACTTCACATGGCTGACGTTGGGGGCGGACGTGAGCCGCGTCGTCAGGAATTTCTGATATTCGTCCCAAGTCTCGGCCACGATCTTCAACAGAAAATCAGCCTCCCCCGCCAGCATGTGGCACTCGCGAACCTCGTCCCAGCCAGCGATCAGGTCCTCGAACGACTTGAGATCGGCCTCGGCTTGGCTGTTCAACCCGACCAGCGCGAATACGGAGACGCTGTAGCCCAGGGCTTCAGGACTGAGTTCGGCGTGATAGCCTTTGATGATGCCGGCACGCTCGAGGGCGCGGACCCGGCGCAGGCAGGGTGGGGCGGAAATGCCGGCGCGCTCCGCCAGGTCGACGTTGGTCATGCGGCCGTTGGACTGCAGATCGCTGAGAATGCGTCGATCGATTCGATCGAGCTTTGCGCGGGCCATCTTGGATTTCCTCCGTTGGCCGCGCTCTATGCCAGAACCATGCCATCCGCGCAATAAAGTTGCGAGAAGTGGCGGATGTCCTGTGAACAATTGCGCCATGATCTCATTAAGACGTGCATCCGTGGCGAGGTTTGCATATATGCTAGAGATATGCGGATGGCGGGATGCGGGACGCACATGGCAGCAACTCATCGTGGTAAAGTGCTTATTCTAGGGTCGGGTCCGGCAGGCTACACGGCGGCGATCTATGCCGCCCGCGCGAGCCTGAAGCCGATGCTCGTGCAGGGAATTCAGCCGGGCGGCCAGCTCACCATCACCACTGATGTCGAGAACTATCCGGGCTTCGCCGACGTCATCCAGGGTCCTTGGCTGATGGAGCAGATGCAGAAGCAGGCCGAGCATGTCGGCACCGAACTGTTCTTCGACACCGTCGTGGAGGTCGACCTCAGCCGCCGGCCGTTCGTCTGCATCGGCGACTCGGGCGATCGCTACGAGGCTGATGCCCTCATCATCTCGACCGGCGCT
>JAUXWB010000070.1 GCA_030684475.1 Reyranella sp.
TGGAGAAGGAGGCCGCCGCCGAAGTGGACGCCGCCGTCACCTTTGCCGAGCAGGGCGCCTGGGAGCCGGTCGCCGACCTCGGCCGCTTCGTGCTGATGGACAAGGTGCCGTCATGAGCGCCGCAACTCTCAGAAGCACCTATCGCGAGGCGGTGAAGCAGGCGATCCGCGAGGCCCTCAATCGCGACCCGCGCACCTTCGTGATGGGCGAGGATGTCGGCGCCTACGGCGGCTGCTACGCCGTGACCAAGGGCCTGCTGCAGGAGTTCGGCGAGGAACGCATTCGCGACGCGCCGTTGTCGGAATCGGCCTTCGTCGGCGCCGGCATCGGCGCGGCGATGGCCGGGATGCGGCCGATCGTCGAGATAATGACGGTCAATTTCAGCCTGTTGGCGCTCGACCAGATCGTCAACAACGCGGCCACCATCCCCCACATGTCGGGCGGACAGTTCGCCGTGCCGGTGGTGATCCGCATGGCGACCGGCGCCGGCCGCCAGCTCGCGGCGCAGCACTCGCACAGCCTCGAAGGCTGGTACGCTCACATTCCCGGGCTCAAGGTGCTGGTGCCGGCGACGCTGGAAGACGCGCGCGGCATGCTGTGGAGCGCCCTGCAGGATCCCAATCCCGTGCTGATCTTCGAGCACGTCAATCTTTACAATATGGAAGGCGTTCTCGCCGCCGACGCCGGCGCCGTGCCGATCGAGGGCGCTGCCGTGCGCCGGGCTGGCCGGGATCTCAGCATCGTCACCTACGGCGCCAGCCTGCACAAATCCCTCGCCGCCGCCGAACAGCTCGCGGCCCAGGGCATCGAGGCGGAAGTGATCGACCTGCGCTGCCTGCGCCCGCTCGACGACGCCACGATCATGGCATCGGTGGCACGCACGCGCCGTGTCCTGATCGTCGACGAAGGCTGGCGATCGGGTGGCATCTCCGCCGAGATCGGTGTCCGTGTCGCCGAACAGGCCTTCTACGATCTCGACGCGCCGCCGATGCGGCTATGCGGCGCGGAAGTGCCCATCCCGTACCCCAAGCATCTGGAGGATGCCGCGGTGCCTCAGATCGACACGATCCGCGACGCCGCCGTGTCGCTGGTGAGGCCCCAGGGGGGCCTGCGTGAGTGACTTCCGCATGCCGTCGCTGGGAGCGGACATGGACAAGGGCAAGGTCGTCGAATGGCTGAAGAAACCCGGCGACCGCATTGCCCGTGGCGACGTCTTGGCCGTGGTCGAAACGCAGAAGGGCGCCTTTGAGATCGAGGTCTTCGAGGAGGGCGTGCTGTCCGAGATCCTGGTGGCGGTGGGAAGCGAGGTGCCCGCCGGCGCCGTGCTGGCCCGCATCGATGGCCTTGGCGCGGCGCCGCCGGCTGCCGCTCCGCCGCTCGTGTCGCCGCCGCCTGGGCCACCGGTGCATCCGACACCAACCCCGACACCAACCCCGACACCAACCCCGGCACCGCCAACCCCGGCGACGCCAACGGTGCCTGCGATGGCTCCCGGCGAGCGCCTGCGCATCTCGCCGGCGGCCGCGCGTCGTGCCCTCAAGCTGGGTGTCGACGTTCGCGGCTTGCGCGGCAGTGGCCCCCAGGGCGCCGTTGCGGTGGCCGACGTCGAAGCCGCCGCGGCGAAGAAGCCGGCGGCTCCGGCGCCGCGACGCGGCTTCGATCCGGCGGCCATGCGCCAGGCGATCGCGCTTGCCATGGCGCGCTCCAAGCGCGAGATCCCGCACTATTATCTGTCGCTGCCGATCGACATGGGCCGCGCGCTCGAATGGCTGGCCGACGCCAACGCCCGGCGCGACGTCGAACAGCGTCTCCTGCCCGGGGTATTGTTGCTCAAGGCGACGGCGCTTGCCCTGCGGCGGGTGCCGGAGCTCAACGGATTCTGGGTCGACGGCGCGCCGAAGCTGTCGGCGGCAATCCATCTGGGATGGGCGATCTCGCTGCGGGGTGGCGGCCTGATCGCCCCCGCCATTCGCGACGCCGACAAGCTCACCATCGATCAGGCGATGTCGGCGCTGCGCGATCTGGTGATGCGTGCCCGCACGGCGCGCATCAGGGGCTCCGAGATGATGGACCCGACGATCACCGTCACGAGCCTGGGCGAGCGCGGCGCCGAAAGCGTTCTGGGCGTCATCTACCCGCCGCAGCTTGCCATCCTGGGTTTCGGCGCGCCGCGCGAGGCGCCGGCCGTCGTCGCAGGCCAGGTCGCGGTCCGGCCTCTCATTCGTGCGACGCTGAGCGGCGATCATCGTGCCACCGACGGCGAGGCAGGCAGCCGCCTCCTGTCGGCGATCGACGGACTCTTGCAGAGGCCCGAGGACCTATGAGCGAGCAAGACCTCATCGACCACCTCCGACGGATCCTCGGCGACGTGGCGCCCGATCTCGATGTCGCGACGGTCGCCATCGATGCCGACCTGCGCAACGACATCGGCCTCGATTCGATGGATTTCCTCAATTTTGTCATCGCCATCAGCAAGCAGCTCGGCGTGGCCATTCCGGAGGCCGACTATGGCAAAGTGGCGACGCTTGGGAACTGTTCCAAGTATGTTGCGGCAGTGAAGCCGCAGGGAAGCTAATCCAGCGAGGCTCTACGCGCCGTCGCGAAATTCGGTGATGGCGTTGGCGATCGCTTCGCTGACATCGAGGACAACAAGCCGCTGTGCCGCCACCTGCATTGGTACGCGGAAGGCTGGCACGGCGTTGCCGATGACAATGCTGTCGAGCACGGGCTCATCCAGCAGCTCGCCCGCCCCGCCCATAAAAAGTCCGTGCGCCGCGGCCGCATAGATCTTCGTCGCTCCGCCCGCCCGGACAGCACGCGCTGCCTTGGCCAGCGTCCCTCCGGTGCTGACCAGATCGTCGACGATGATTGCCACCTTGCCGCGCACGTCGCCGGCCAGCAGTTCGCCTGTCACGATGCCGCCGCTGCGGTACTTCTCGATGAAGGCCGAACCGACGTCGCGTTTCAATAGGCGCTGTAACTCGAGGCGGAACTGCTCTTCCCGCTTGGTGCCGCCTGCATCGGGTGACACGGCGACTACTGGCTGATCGCGCAGCAGGGGCGCGAAGTGCGCGGCGAGCAGCGGCGCGAATTCCACATGCAGGGTCGGACACCGGAAGGCGTTCTCGAAGGCCGCGAGATTGTGCACCTCCATGGCGATGACGCGGTCGATGCCGACGGCCTCGAAGAGCTGCGCGACATAGCGGGTGGTGATCGGGTCGTTGGCCTTGGTGCGACGATCTTTCCGGGCGTAGCAGAGATAGGGGGTCACCGCGGTGACGGTACGGGCCCCGGCGTCCTTGAGCGCGCCACAGAAGAAGAGAAGCCGGCACAGCTTGTCGTTGACGCTTTGCTTGTCATCGCCATGCAGGGAATGGATGACAAAAGCTTCGTGACCTCTCACGCCTTGCAACGATCTCGCCTTGTGCTCGCCATCCTCGAAGGCGCGCTCCTCGTGCTGCACCAGCGGCACCTCGAGGTGAATGGCGAGCTGTTCCGCGAAGGGGCGGCTTCCTTCCAGCCCGAAGAGAGCGAAGGGGTGATGCTTCATGTCTTTCTCCGACAAGGCCAACAATAAAAGGAAAGCACGCGCCGGCTCGGTGCCGCCTTGATCGAGGTCAAGTCGTCATGCTGGCGGCGAGGTCGCGCAGGCCCTGACTGATGTGGACAAGGACCTCCGCCGCTTCCAGCCGTCGCAATGGCGGAGGCAAGTGCTCCAGTGATCGCGCCGCATGACTCCTGGCCCGCGAGAGATCGGGCAGATCAGGAAGGCGCCGGCCGGCTCGCATGACCGGTCGCAGCAGCGGTTCGCCGGCACAGGGCTCCGAGACCAGCGCGACGACGTCCTCGGCGATGGTGCCATCTGGTCGATGGAAACGGTAGACCTGCTTGCGCCCCGGCCAGGTCGCCTTGCCCTCGCTGAGCTTGCGTCGCGGCCTGCCCGCGTATTCCTGCAATTTATAGGCACAATCGAGCGCCGGAGCGTCGGACGACGTGGTCAGGCTCGTTCCGACGCCGAACCCGTCGATGGGCGCTGCACTTCGGCAAAGCTGCAGCAGCGCACGATCGTCCAGACCGCCGCTGGCAAATATTCGTACCTTCTGCAGACCTGCCTCATCGAGGATACGGCGTACGGCACAGGCATGCGCAGCAAGATCGCCGCTATCCAACCGGACGGCTGCGATCGCGATATGCTCGGCCGCCAGCTTGGGCGCGAGCCGCGCCACGATGCCGGCTGCGCGTTCGGTGTCGTAGGTGTCGATCAACAAGGTGAGCGCGGACGGCCGGACGCGGGCGAATCGCTCGAACGCGGTCGCTTCGTCATCGTGCGCCTGGATGAAGGAATGAGCCATGGTGCCGAAGACGGGCACCCCGAACTCCCGATGGGCGGCGACGGTCGCCGTGCCGTCGAAGCCGGCCAGGTAGCTGGCGCGCGCGGCCAGCAAACCGGCTTCGGCGCCGTGGGCCCGGCGGAATCCGAAGTCGACGAGCTGTTTGCCTGGCGCCGCCAGCACCATCCGGGCCGCGGTTGAGGCGATCAGGGACTGGAAATGGATGAGGTTGATCAGCCGGCTCTCGATCAGCTGCGCTTCGGGCAATGGCGCTGTGATCCGCATCACGGGTTCGTTGGGAAAGAACACCGTGCCCTCCGGCATGGCGTCGACATCGCCGGTGAAGCGCAGGCCCGCCAGACTGTCAACGAAGCGGGCTGAAAAGGACCCGGAAGCCCGCAGCCAAGCCAGTTCGTCCGGCGTGTAGCGCATGCCTTCCAGAAACTCGACGAGCTGTTCGAGCCCCGCCGCCATCAGGAAGTCCCGCCGCGGCGGCAGCTTGCGGACGAAGAACTCGAAGACCGCTGTCTCTGTCATGCCCTCGGCCAGATAGGCCTCGAGCATGGAGAGCTGGTACTGGTCGCTGAGCAGGAGACTGTGATCAAGCATGAATCATCCATGAACCCGTCGGGACGGCGGCCTGTTGATCTCCGTCAATCTGCCGATCTATTGGTCGGATGCCAGATTCAGATAGCACAGTGCCAGGCGGGGCCACTTTTCCGGAGTCCTCGGCTTGGCCTCGAGCAAATGAACAATGGCCAGGCGCGCACGCAGCATGGCGCGATAGCGGCGATAGAAGTCGAAGGCGGCCTCGCAATAGACGCCCGGCAGCTCCGCGGCGGCACGCCGCTTGACGTGGCCGGCAAGGGTCTTGCCGCCGAGACGTTCGCATTCGAGGGCGAGGAAGGCCATTTCGTCCAGGGGATCGACCGCCCGCAGACGCGCGTTGAACTCCAGGCAATCGATGATGTGGACCGGCGGACCCGGCCAGATGTGCTCCGGGCGAAGATCGCCGTGGCCATCGACGGTGAAGCGGGCCCGACTTCGGATGGCGTTCTGGTGCTCGCGCAGGAGGGTACGCTGGAGACCGTCCAGCCGCAGCACCAGGCCGGCCGGCAGCCCGAGCCGCGGATTGAGCAGGATGCACCGGTTGTCGGTGAGGTTGGCCCGCCATCGGACCATCAGGGCGTCGGGTGTAATGCCCACTCTCCTCGCCCGCCGGTAGAAGCCGGCCAGGGTCGTGATCACGGCGTCGAGCTGTCGAAGGGTCAGGGTTCCCACCAGGAGCAGCCGCTCCAGGGACGCCGATTCGTCGAGGCGACGCATGACCACCAGCCAGTCGACGACCTCGCCGGCACCGCCCAGCGCGTAGCGTCCGCCGGACCGCGTCAGCGGCGTGAGGTGCTTGTAGACGTCGGGCGCCAGGCGGCGGTTGAGCGCCAGCTCGGCCTCGCACGCCGCGCGGCGGCGCTCGAGGGTTGAGAAGTCGAGGTAGGGCAGGCGCAGGGGCTTCTTGAGCTTGTATGCCTGGCTGTCGGCGAGAAAGACCCATGACATATGGGTCTCCCGGCAGATCACCGGACCGGTTGCGCCGTAGCTGTCGGCACGGCCGAGGAAGGCGACCTTCTCGGCGAGCGACGTCGACGTCGGGGGATGGTCGCGGCTTTCCACAGGATCAAATCGTAAAGGACGGCGCGGGCCGACTGCTTGATCCACCTCAACGCAGGGACCCGGGATCGCGGCGAAGCTTCATCATTGAGGATTGTGATGGCCTTCGCGGACAGGCGACAAGCAGGACAGCAGCTTGCGACAGCTCTTGCCGGATACAGGGACCGCCGACCCGTGGTCCTGGCTTTGCCGCGCGGCGGCGTTCCCGTTGCCGCCGAGGTTGCGGCTGCCCTCCACGCGCCGCTCGACCTGATATTGGTGCGGAAGATCGGCGTGCCCGGACACCATGAGCTCGCCATGGGGGCGGTGAGCGACGGGGGCCAAATGGCAGTCGTCCGGAACGAGGACATCATCGGCCTCGCAGGCGTCGACGAGGCCGGGTTCAACGCGGTCCGCGACCGCGAGTTGGCCGAACTCGAGCGCCGCCGCCGATGCTACCTCGGGGACAGGCCACCGATCGACATCACCGGACGCCTGGCGATCGTGGTCGATGACGGCATCGCAACGGGGGCAACGACGCGCGCCGCCCTGCGTGCCGTGCGCACTCGCGGGCCGGACACGGTCGTCCTCGCCGTTCCCGTTGCGCCAGCCGAGGCCGTTGCGGCGCTACGCGCAGAGGTGGACGACCTGATTTGCCTCGAAATACCTGAGCCATTTTATGCCATCGGCGTCCACTACCGCGACTTCGCGCAGGTTGGCGATGACGAGGTGCGCCGGCTGCTCGCGCGCCAATCTCCGGAAAATTCTTGATCTGGCTCAAGCCGCTTTGGCCGGTGGCTCCTAAAATTGAATTTCGTATTGGGGGGATAATCATATGGGAAGCATCGACCGCACCGGGCCAGACCGTCCCGTCCAGATCAACGACGCCTGGATAGGCGAGCTCGATCAAGGTCTCGGCTGGAATGACAGGCCGCGCAGCTATCGACTGTTGAATGCCGTTCTGCACGCGATGCGGGAGTCGCTTCCAGCCGACGAGATGGTGGGCCCCGGTGCCGGCTTTCCCGTGCGACTGTGCGGCACGCGCTGCGATGGCTGGCGATTGCCGACGGCAGTCACGGTGAGAGGAGCCGCGCTGGAATTCGTCGGCCGCGTCACGCTCAGGTTCAAGCCGGACCCGCTCGAGGACCCCACCGCCGCCATCTTCGCGGTCTTCGGCCTGTTGGCGAGGAAGATGGGCGAGCGTGGGATCGGCGTCCTGGCACGCGCGGTGCCTGCCGAACTGCAGGATGCGCCGACTGAGCGATAGACCAGCATGACGACGCAACCATCGGTCCATCCAACATCTTGGATCCAGGAGGCTGCCCTGTGGTTGGCGGGTGATGGGCTGTCAGCCACGGCCGTCGGGATCGCCGGACTTCTGGCTCCGGCACCGCGGTGCCGCATGCGATTCGTCCAGAATGGCATCTATCGGAAATCCGGTGGAAAGAACAGGCACCGTATCAGTGAGTGGACGGCCGGCGTCTGCGCGCACCCTCCCGGGCCAGGATTTCGCTGACGCGGCATTCCAACAGGCCAAGCTTGACCAGGATCAAAGCGCCCTCTGCGCCAAGGCGCCAAGGCGCCAAGCATACTGCCTCATCAAAGCGTGCAAAGAGGCTCTTGCGGGGACATACCGCCCAAGTGCGTCAAACGCCTTTTCAGAAGTGGCCAAACGCGAGGAACGAGCGGATCGCGGTACCGATCATGCGACACGACACGTCACGAGAGAGCATATCCGTTCTCGAACCGGCACTGACCATCCCGGCGGAGAAGGTCTGTTTCATAATCATCAAAGTGCGGGAATTCGACGCCAAGGATCAGGTAACAGAACCCGGCCCGGCGTCAAACCCGTCGGACGACAAGGAAACGGCCGTGCTCGAAGAGCATGAGGACGATCCGGTCGAGGAGGAACTGACATCGCCCATCGGCGCCCTGTCGCACGACGAGCAAGTCGATCTGGTCGCACTGACGTGGCTGGGCAGGGATGGCACGACTGTGGCCGATTGGCCGGAGATTCGGCGCGAGGCGGCCCGTGCGCACAACGCTCGCACAGCAAGCTAACTTCTTGGAACGCCGCTCCTGGGCGATTTCCTGGAGGAGAGGCTGTCGATGCTGGGCCAATCCTGCGAGGATTTCGAGTTGGGTCGTCTGTGAGGATCGTGCTGAACCAGCGCGTCCCCGCAATGACTGCAATCAGGATGTTCCGCTGGGTCTGGTTGCCTTGCGCTCAGCGGCCAGCTTGAAGTCCTTCACTTCTTCTTCCGCCAACAACTTGACTTCTTCCGCCAACAACTTGACCAGTACGTCCCGCTTTGCCTGGTCAGTCGTCTCGAGAAGCCGCTTGCGATACAGCTCGAGATTCTTCTGGTGAACGAAATCCTGCATGGCATCCTCCCCGGAGGAGATGCTGAATACAGATCAAGTTGGCGCCGTCGTCGGCAGACTGTCGAGTCGCAATAATGATGAGCTGGACATGCACGCATGCAGTTCTCGTCTGAGACTTGCTGACACGCCACCGGCAACTGGAAAATCCAGGCTCATCGGCGCGAAACAGGGTGAAATCGACGGCAAGGGAAGCAGGTCGTCGGCTACATCGATGAAGCTTCAGCCACACGCAGGGTAGCGTTTTTCAACCAACATTCGGCGCCGACGCTTCGATGGAGCCCCTCCAGCCCGTACCAGCTCATCGAGCCCATGGAGCAGTGCATCCACGTCGCTGTCGAGGCTGTACGAGGCGAGGTTGGCGGGGGCAACGCCCTCGACGCCAAGGGCGCGAATCAACGGCTGGGCACAATGGTGGCCGCCGCGCAAGGCCACGCCGTGGCTGTCAAGATGGCGGCAGACTTCCGTGGCGGAGAACGCGTCGACGGAAAATGAAGCCACCCCGAGCCGATTGCGTGTGTCGCCCGGCCCCACCATCCTCACGCCTGCCATCGATTCGTGCCGCGAGCCTTTGCCATGGGACAAGATTGCTGTGGTGCTCAAGTACCGACAGCACGATTTCATCCCCTGGGTTCAGCGACATGCCGAAGGAATCGGCCAGCATATTGATCGAAGATGTCGTGCCGTAAGTGAACACGACCTCCTCCGTCGAATAGGCATGAAGGAAGCGAGCGACGCGGCTTCGCGCTTCGCCCAGGGCGGCGGTCGCCGCGCGGGCACGGCGGTGTGCACCCTCGTGGACGTTCGCACGCGCCTCGATCTCAAAGCGGCGCAAAGCCGTTAGAACGACCTCCGGCATCTGCGAAGTCGCGGTATTGTCCAGGTAGTGCAGGTCGGGTTCCGTCAAGCCTGGAAATTGACGCTTGAGCGCGCTGGGGTCGAATGCAGGACGGGTCGTTACGCCGGCGTTCATGGTCTGTTGATTCCGGGGTTCCGTTGTTTTTGATGGCCCGTGACCTTGGCCCAGCGTTACGCATGACGGACCCTTACGGTTTCCGCCTGCTGCCAGCAAAGCACCTGGAGTCTGATTCCCCCTTGACCTGCATCAATCTCGGCGCGGCGCCTCATCACGCATCGGGACAGCAGAGACGGCGAGGTTCACCGATAGATCATGGAACCGTGCCTGCGGAATTCCTCGCCGCAGAGATTTGTCCGATCGCGGATCGCTCGTTGTCCGGCCAGCCTTCCGCGCCGATCAGGGGCATGAATTGCACGGGCTGGATGCTGTCCCCCCTGTCATTGCCATCGTCGCTGCAGGCCATGCGCACCAGCGCTTGGCCGCATTGGCGGCCAGCGATCGGCATGACGCGCCGTCCGCCTGGCCTGAGTTGGGCTCGCAGCGAGGGAGGAATGCGCGGACCCTGGGCCGTCGCGACCCGTTTACGCAGGGCGATGTAGGGATTGATCGACTACATCGCGCCATCCTTCCGAATAGTGATTCTTTACGCGCCCTGGATCGCGGTCGAGTTGATCCTGATCAAATGAAGGGTGACCCGAAGCGTCTAAATGCTACTTGGATCAACTGGCGATCCACTACGGAGGACATGATGACCGAATCCAAGTCCCTGACCACGCCACGCACTCCCGCGCCATTCACTGGCGATTTCGACCAGTTCTTCAATCGCATGATGAGGAATTGGCCTTTCACCCGGCCCGATTTTACACCCAGCAGCGAACCTCGCGCCCTGCGCGTCTTCGACCACATGCCCAAGGTCGAGGTGAAGGAGAACGGCAAGTCGTACAATGTCGCCGTCGAGCTGCCCGGTCTCGACGAAAAGGACGTGAAAGTCCAGGTTGAGGACGACGTCCTCACCATTTCCGGCGAGAAGAAGGTCGAGCATACCGACGAAAAGACCCACTACTCGGAGCGCAGCTACGGCAACTTCACGCGCGCCTTCACGCTGCCGGCCGACGCCGATCGCAATGGCATTTCGGCGAAGTTCGCTAAGGGCGTTCTGACGCTCGAGATCGCCAAGACGGCCACGCCGTCGGCGCAAGTCAAGGAGGTCGCCATCAAGGCGGCATAGTTGGCAATCACAGGCACGCTTCGCACCCGGCGCCTGCGCGAGGGGCAGTTGTCCTTCGACCGCCCCCGGCAGGCGCCGATCGCCGACCGTCTTGTTCACTGGATAGAGCCGCGTTGGGGCTTTGTCACCCATGCCTTAGCGGATCGGGATTACGCGTTCCCGCTTGTTGGGTTTTCCGGTCCTGTCGCTACCGCGCCCCTGCTGTGCGCCGGGCTGATTGGCTGGCGTTCGCTCGCAGGTCAGGGACGCCGGATCGGGTTGTGCGGCCTCGCGGCTGCTGCCTACATCATCGCCCAAGTCCGTCGGTGGCAGTGCCGCGACTTCTTATGCTTTAAGCAGTCGGATGACAAGCTAGCCCGGGCGCAAGCCTTATCGCCGGGGGCTGGGTGGGCGGGCGGTTCGCCAGACGCCCCTCGGGAGCTGTTGGATGTGGCAATCGTGTTTGCACCCGTCGGTGCGCCGGTACTTCGCTCCGTGCGCAAAGGCAGCCGCGTCGTGGGCGGCGGCATCCTCAAGAGCGATATGCCGGCCTTTCCCTGCCGATTGCTGTGGGAGAAGCGGCGAGTTCGCTCGGTCGCGAAACTGAAGAAACGAGATGCGGTAGAATTTCCCCAAGTCGCACCACAAGCAGGTGTCCTTACAACGGCGAATGTTTATCCGCTAAAGGCGGCGAACGAGGCGTTGACGTATCTGCGTGCTGGGCGCCTCCACGGCGCGGCCGTGCTGCTACCAGGCTGGCTGATTGGGTCCCGTCGGGCGGCTTCAGCTATGCAATTGGCGGGCTTGGACGTCCGCCTGTCTGGGCCTATGAATTGCACAATGAAGCGAATGCTCTAGTGGCAGTTGCGGGCAGAGCATATAGGTAAATGGATTTCGTTTCGGGCACGCGGGGCGGGCCATGCAGCGATTCATCTTACGACAGAATATTCTGAACTTTCAAAAGGTGTTGGAAGCCGAGACGAGCGAAGCAAGTCGACACACGCTTCGCTCTTTGGTGGCAACTGCTCGCCGTCAACTCGCGCTTCTCGAAGCCAACGCTAAAGGCGCCGAGCTTGGTCAGCCCTTCCGCTTGTTGCGCGATGGCGCCGCCAGTAAGGGCGTTCGGTATCTCAAGAGTTTCCGCCAGCGGTTCGAGATGGCGGCCGCGCCATCCATGCTTCTCGATCCGGCGGCTGGCCTTCGCATCGTTGACATAAACGATGCTTATGCGCAGGTCACAATGACCAAGGCGGCCGACCTGCGAGGCAACCCGCTGTTCGATGTCTTTCCCGATAATCCGGATGATCCGCTGGCCGACGGCGTCAGTAATCTCTACGCATCACTCGGGGCCGCCGTGCAAACAACACGCGCGCATGCCATGGCCATCCAACGCTACGATATCCGCGATCTCCAAGGCTACTTTGTCCAGCGTTACTGGCGGCCCATCAACACTCCCATCTATGACGATGCGGGCAATCTCATTGCCCTATTGCACAGCGTCGATGACGTCACAGGAGAAATCCAGAAAGCGATGAGCTTCGATGCAAAAAGCCGTCTCGATGACAGCCGTCGGACGGAGGCGTGAAATTCGCCCGCGCGATTGGAACCTGCCGGCTATTTCACGAGGATGCGATCTTCCACGGTTGAAACGCCCGGCGCCGACCATGCTGCTCTCTCGGCGATCACGCGCTCGTGCCAGACCGGAACACTGCCCTCCAGCGTCACCTTGCCGCCGTCGACAATCACGCGGATTTCCCTCGCATCAAGCTGGGCATTGCGCTTCAGTGCCTCCTCAATTCGATGCTTCACATCCCTGACATCGGCATGCGGGCGTACTGTGACGAGATTCGTGACCCCAACCACGCCGGAGAGCTTGCGAACGGCGTCCTCGGCGGCGGCATTTTGATAGTTCCATTCCACTTCGCCGGAAAGCGTGATCCAACCATTCTGAACTTTGATTTTCACCTTGTCGTCCGGCACGGTTGTATCCCAGGCGATGATCTTCAGTGCCCGCTTCGCGATCTGGTCGTCGTCCGTCTTCTTGTTGTGCGGGTAGCGAACCTGGAGTTCCTGTGCGAGAGCCTTGACGCCCTTGACGCGAGCGACGGCCTGTTCAGTAATCGCTCGTTCAGCGTAGCTGTGGACGTATCCCGTCAGGGTCACCACACCGTCCTCGACGACGACGCCGATGTGGGCTGCATCGATTCCGGGTTCGAATTCAAGCTCGTTCAGGATGAATTGACGTAGCGCGATATCGCTCATGACATCCTCCTTCTCGAAGAGCTGGCAGACTTCAGAGCAGCGCCGCCAGTATTGATATCATGCAGCGAACGGCCGAGTGGGCATTTGCGGTAAGTCAATGCCCGCGACAGACAGGTAAAGGATGCTGATTTGTTGCTGAACGGCATCTGTGTGGAGGATTCCATGCCTTACGCCTCGAATGTCACCCTGCCGGCGCCGGTTCGTCATCATCTCCCGCTGCGGGCGCAGGACCTCTATCGTGAGGCGTTCAACGGCGCTTGGTCGACCTACGCGGCGGACGTGAGACGTGAGGAAATCGCGCATAGGACCGCGTGGGCGGCCGTCAAACGTCAGTTCCACAAGGACTGCGACGGCCAGTGGCGTCTCAACGCCCATTGAATGGCCATCCTCATTTGCAGGAGCTGCCGTATGACCTACGCCACACTTCTGGTGAACCTGATCTTGGGAAGGTCGAACGCGCGGCTGCTGGAAATTGCCGGCAGTCTGGCTGACAGATTCGGCGCCAGCGTGATCGGTCTTGGCGCCTGTCGACCGATCCATGTCATTTGTCGCGATTATTCGGTCCCCGCGGTGCTGTTCGAGGAGGATCGTAAGCAGATCGCCCGACAGGTTCAGGCAGCAGAAGCCGAGTTCCGGGCGGCGATGGCAAAGACCAGGCGGCCGGTGGAATGGCGGGGGCGAACGTCCACCTTGCCGCTCGCCGAACGCTTGGCCCACGAGGCCAGAGCTGCCGACCTGCTCGTGGTCGGCATCGGGAAGATGGAAACGGCACCGGACACGACCCGGGAACCGGATATTTGCGACTTGGTCATGCAGGTTGGCCGTCCTGTCCTACTCGTTCCAGTCGCGGCGCCGGCGAGCAGATTCGAGCGCGTGGTGGTTGCCTGGAAGGATACACGCGAAGCACAACGGGCTATCGTCGATTCCCTGCCGTTCCTGAGCAAGGCGTCGAAGGTAACCGTGGTCGAGATCGTTGCAGAGGAGTCGCGGGCCGAAGCGCGAAGCCGCCTGACAGAGATCGTCGCCTGGCTCGCTCGCCATGGCGTCGTGGCGGAGGTGAAAGCGGTGGCGTCGACGATGGCGAATGCCCCTCAGCTGGATGCCATTGCCGACGAACTGGGAGCCGATCTGATTGTTGCCGGCGCCTACGGATACAGCCGGCAAGGCAACTGGGTGCTTGGTGGTATCACAAGCGAGCTGCTTGCCGGCGACCGTTGCGCGCTGGTTGCACATTGAGTTCCAGCGCACACGACCGCTCCGCCAGAGTGTGCCGGGAGCGACCGTGTCGGTCGGGTTGGGGTCATTTGGGCGATCGTGTTCGAGCATCGCGCCGATGCCCGCCCGTCATTCGTGTCTTCAGCATGGTGCTGCTGGCGGCAGCGTCTGCACTGATGGCGTCCGCCTGCGGCACGACGGAAATCGCATCCAGGACCGCCAGCAGTTCTATCCTCGCATCCGAAGCGCCGCCTGGCAACTTTGCCGGGATGCTGGCCCGACATGGCATCGGTATTGCCATTCCATCGCAGGGCAAATTCGTCCTGGTCAACATCCCGTCCTTCGAGCTGGTTGCCTTGCAGGACGGCGCGCTCGTGTTGCGCAGCCGCGTGGTGGTCGGCCGGCCGGTGACACCGACCCCGGAATTGCTGTCCTCGATGTTTTCCGTAAAGTTCAACCCGTCCTGGATGCCGACGCCGTCGATGGTGCGCAACGAGGGAGCACGCTACGTTGCACCCGGGCCGCGCAATCCTCTCGGATCAATCCTATTCGAGCTCGACAACGACCAGCTCGTCTTCCTCCATGACACGAACGACAAGGTGCTTTTCAATCGCCCTCAACGCGCCCTGAGCCATGGCTGCGTTCGGGTAGAACAAGCGCGCTCATTGGCCGCCTGGGCCCTTGGCGTGTCCGAAGGAGAGGTCGATACCATGATCTCGCGCAGGACGACCTATTCAGTCCCGCTATCGGAGCAGATCCCGGTTTCATTCGTCTATTACACGCACTTTCCCGACGAGCGTGGCCAACCCCTGGTACATCCCGACATCTATACTCACCGCCCGGTGGCGGGACACGCAAGTCCGACCCGCGAACCGGCAAAGTCTGCATGCCAGGACGCCTAACGGCAGAAACGGGGCGGGTTTGATACAGATCATTTGATCAGCCGCTGGGCCGGCTAGGGTTTCAGATGGTCTCAAGCCCGGGGAAATATCATGTCGTACAAGCGCGTTATGTTCCACGCCGCGGCGCGAGAGAAAATCCTGCGCGGTGCAAGTCAGCTTGCCGATGCGGTGCGGGTGACGCTCGGACCGAAGTCCAAGTCGGTGCTCATCCAGAGGAAATGGGGGGCGCCGCTGGTCTGCAACGATGGCGTTACCATCGCCAAGGAATTTCAGCTCAAGGATCCGGAAGAAAACCTTGGCGCGCAGATGCTGCGGCAGGCCGCAGAACGTACCGGTGATATTGTTGGCGACGGCACGTCGGGGTCGACGGTGTTGGCCCATGCCATGTTCGCGGATGGCGTTCGCAACGTCGCAGCTGGCGCCAGCGCCATCGACCTGAAGCGTGGTCTCGATCGGGCGGCCAGGGTGGTGAACGAGACGCTGAAGTCGATGTCGCGCCCGGTGACCACGCGCAAGGAGAAGGCGCAGATTGCCGCCATCTCCGCGCACAACGACGAAGCCGTCGGCGAAATGGTAGCCGATGCCATGGAAAAGGTCGGCAACGACGGCGTGATCACGGTCGAGGAATCTAAGACGACGGAGACGGTGCTCGAGGTCGTCGAGGGCATGCAGTTCGACCGTGGCTTCATCTCGCCCTATTTCATCACCACTCCGGAAGGATTGGAGGCAGTGCTCGAGGATGTGCGGGTGTTGATGTGCGATCTCAAGATCGCTGCACTCAAGGACATGATTCCGCTGCTCGAAGAGGTTGCAAAGGCCGCTCGGCCCCTGCTGGTGATCGCCGAGGATATCGAGGGAGAAGCGCTCGCCACGCTGATTGTCAACCAGTTGCGGGGTGTACTGAAGAGCTGCGCGGTCAAGGCCCCCGGCTTCGGCGACCGACGCAAGGCGATGCTGCAGGACATTGCCGTGCTGACCGGCGGCCAGGTGATCTCGGAAGAGCTCGGACTGAAGGTGGAAGGCGTCACGGCCGCCAATCTCGGTGTCGCCAAGCGTGTGGTCATCGATAAGGACACGACGACCATCATCGGTGGCGCCGGCGACAAGGCGTCTATTGACGCCCGGCTTGCGGCGATCCGTCGGGAAATCGACGATTCCACCAGCGACTACGACAAGGAGAAGCTGCGCGAACGCCAGGCCAAGCTTTCCGGAGGTGTTGCCGTGATTCGGGTCGGTGCTCCTGCCGAATCCGAGATGAAGGCCAGGAAGGAAGCCTTTGACGATGCAATCAGCGCGACCAAGGCGGCTGTCGCCGAAGGCATCGTGCCGGGTGGCGGCCTGGCGCTACTGAAATGCACCGAAGCAGTGTTGCGCGAGGAGACGGTCACCGAGGGAGACGAGCGGACCGGCATTCAGATATTGAAGCGGGCTCTTGAGGCGCCAGCCCGCCAGATTGCGGAGAACTCTGCCGCCGACGGAGGGGTCGTCGTGGCGCGGATGCTCGAGGGCAAAGGCAACCATGGCTTTGACGCGGCTCGCAAGCAGTATGTCGACCTGGTCGATGCCGGCATCATCGATCCGACGAAGGTCGTCCGAATAGCATTGGAGAACGCCGTGTCGGTGGCGAGCGTGCTGCTGCTGAGCGAGGCGACGATGACCGAGGTTGACGAGCCAAAGCGTGAAAGTGCCACGGAACCGGATCTCGGGCCCCTCTGACGCAGTCAAAGGGGCGGGATTGTGTAGCATGATCTGCGTCAAGGATTGATGGCCGCGATGCGCCTGTTCCTCAGCGGCGATGTCATGCCGGGGCGGGGCATCGACCAGATATTGCCACAGCCGTGCGACCCGGCTCTGCATGAGTCCCATATGCAGTCCGCGCTCGGCTATGTAGCGCTTGCCGAGGCGGCCAACGGTCCGATCCGGAGGCCTGTCGATCCTGCCTATATCTGTGGTGCGGCCCTCGATGAACTGCGAAAGCTTCGGCCGGATGCCCGCATCGTCAATCTTGAGACCAGCATCACGCGCAGCGATGACTGGGCCGCCAAGGGCATCAACTACCGGATGAGCGCGCAGAACGCGGTATGTCTGTCGGCCGCGGCGATCGATTGCTGCGTGCTGGCAAACAATCATGTGCTCGACTGGGGGCAGGCGGGGCTGCGCGAGACTCTGGCAAGCCTGGCAGGCCTGCAGATCAAGACTGCCAGAGCGGGGCCAAGCTCCGAGGAGGCAGTGGCGGCCGCCATCCTGAATATTGCCGGTAAAGGGCGTATAATTGTATCTTCCATGGCCTCCGCGACGTCCGGCATTCCTGGGAGCTGGTCGGCAACAGCGGTTTCCGTCGGCGTGAACCTGCTGCCCGACCTGTCGCCGGCGACGATTCAGACCATTGCCGAACAAATCCTGCGAGTTCGCCGGCCGCACAATGTGATCGTGGTTTCGATCTATTGGGGGCCCAACTGGGGCTACGAGATACCGGACCAGCAGCGACGCTTTGCGCACGCCCTGATCGACAATGCGCCCGTGTCGGTCATCCACGGCCACTCGTCGCATCACGCGAAGGCATCGAGGTCAACCGTGACCGCCCTATCCTGTATGGCTGCGGCGACTTCCTGAACGACTACGAAGGGATCGCAGGCCGGGAAGTGTATCGAGGTGATCTTGCGCTGATGTACATCGCCGACTTTGATACCGAAAGCGGGGCGCTTGCTGCACTCGACCTTGTTCCGCTGCAAATTCGGCAATTCCGGCCGGCTCGCCCGTCCGGCGCCGATGTCGACTGGTTGCCACAGACGCTGGATCGCGAGAGCCGCACGTTCGGAGCTGCCGTTGTGCCGGGCTCGCAAGGACGGCTCGCCCTGTCGTGGCAGCGCGGCTAGCGTTGTTACGGAGCCGCCGGTGGTTCGGCGCCCGCAGGGTACTGGGAAAGCAGTAGCAGCACCTCGTCGTCACTGACTTGCCGGAAATCGTCGTAGTACAGGCCGATCACGCGGAAACGCTCGTGTACTTCGAGAGACGCCACGTCGTCGACTTCCCGTCGCAGCGCGGCAATCGCTTCGGCGGGCGCCACCGGCTGGAGCGCGGCACGCATGGTCGCCCCCATGGCAATGCCGTCATCGACCACGATTGCGACGCGGCCGGCGATCTCGAGCTGCGGATGGTCGCCGAGACAGCTTTGCCGTCGGCGCCCGATCTCGGCGAGCTCCTGGGCGCGCGCCGCATTGAAGTGGACCTCATCTATGCCGACAACCTCAATGACCTCCTCGTTGCGGACGACGATCGGGGATCCGCCGTCGACGATCACTCCCATCGCGAGCTCAGGCTGGGACGGCACACCGATCCTTCGCGCCAGGACGAGATCCAGCGGCGCATCGAGCCACGATCTCAGCGGCGACGGGAACGCGGCCGCGCGGCGATGCCCGGATCACCGGTCGTTGATCCTGGTAGCGGGAAGGGAGCCTTGGCGAGCAGGCGTCCGGCGTCGATTCGATTCCTGAAGCTCATCGTGTCAACCCTGGCGCATGTCGAGATGGCGTGTGAACCAGGACGAGGCATGGTCGATGACCACCTCGAGCGCGCCCTTCTCGGGGAAGAGATGGGTCGCACCGGGAACGATGACCAGAGACTTCGCTCCTTTCAGGCGGGCATGAGCCAGCCGATTGAGCTTGATAACTTCGTGATCGGCTCCGCCGACGATCAGGAGGGTCGGGGTCGAGACGCGGTCGAGCGCATCGCCCGCCAGATCGGGACGACCGCCGCGAGATACGATGGCGCTGGCACGGTCACCGAGATGTGCCGCGGCAATCAGGGCTGCGGCCGCCCCGGTGCTGGCGCCGAACAATCCAAGCCTCCGCCTGGCCCAGACCGGCTCGCTGTCGATCCACCGGACGGCGTCGATGAGACGCTGTGCCAGCAGGCGGATATCGAAGACGTTTCGTCGATCGGCGGCTTCATCGGCGGTCAACAGGTCAAACAGGAGCGTCGCGCAGCCGGCCTCGGACAAGGCATCTGCTACCATGGTGTTGCGCGGGCTGAAGCGACTGGAGCCGCTACCGTGAACGAATATGACAATGGCTTTGGCATCGCGGGGGATTCGTAGCGTACCGGGAAGCCCGATCGGCGGAATGAGCACGTCGCGGCTTTCCACACTGGGCGATTTCGGCGCCTCGTTTATGCGGCTCCTGATCGACGGTGGCATTCCAGCCCGCCTTTCTCGAATGGATGTCGGTATGCCAGCGGCAACGACGGGCAATTGATCGAGATCAATGGCTCGCCCTCAGTTCTGCGTCAGGTCGGGCTCGCTCGTCCGGGCGAGCATGGCAGCCCGGACTCGATCGCGAAGATGAATGGTCGCTGCAAAGTCGTGGCCGTCCGGTTCAAACACCTCGCCGATATGGACGGACACGTCGCCGCGTCGCGGAAGCCACTGACCGTCACGCAGGACCGATCGCGTGCCGCTTATCGTGACCGGAACCACACCGACCTGCTGCTCGACGGCGATCGCGAACGCGCCCAGGCGGAATGGCCGCAGGCCGTAGACGCGCGTGAACGTGCCTTCCGGGAAGAACACTAGCGTCCGCCCGGATCGTCCCGCCTCGAGCGCCGTCCGCGTATCCTCGACGCCGCCTTCGGGATCGTCCCGCTCCACGAACAGCGTGCCGAGCGCGCGCAGGAACGGGCCGGCGACGAACTGCGCATCGAGTTCCCGCTTGGCGACGATCGCGGGTTGCCCCGGCAGGACGGCGGCCAAGACCAGACTGTCGAAGTAGCTGCTGTGGTTGACCGCGATCATCCGCGCACCCGTTGCCGGCCAGGTTCCGGTCACCGAGATGTGAATTGCCATGAGCCGTAACAGCAGTCGCGCGCCATGTCGGACGATGCTCCATCGTCGTGCCTGTCCCGGCATGAGCACGACCAACGGCCACAGGATCGCGGCCGCGACAACGAGAACGATCCACCACCACAGCGCATAGGCGAGCCCAGCCGTGGCTCGAACATGCTGCCGGACCCGGCTGCTCAATCCCGTGATCGCCAGCCGCACGAGCTGGCGGGAGGCCGATTGTGGCCGGGCGCCGAGACGGCCCTGTCGGTGGAGATCGCGCGTCGCCGCCCGTCGCAGCTTGCCGCTCGAGGTCTTGGGCACGCTGCCCGGTTGTACCAGCAGGATTTGCTCGGGCGGCGCATCGAGCAGCCGTGCCGCCGTGTCCCCGACCTGCTGCCGCAGCTTGGCCAACGCATCGGCCTCGGTCAGCCGGGTCTCCGCGACCACGACCAGCTGCTCGGTGCCGGCGCGCGGGTCGGCGGCTCCGAAGACGGCGACGCAGCCCTTGCGGATGCCCTCGAGATTGCCGATCGCCGCCTCGATCTCCTCTGGATAGATATGGCGGCCGGCGCGGATGATGATGTCCTTCGAGCGGCCGGTGATGAAGACGTCGCCGCCGGCGGCGTAGGCGAGGTCGCCGCTGTTCAGCCACGGGCCGTCGAACAGCTCGCGGGTCTTTTCCGAATTGTCGAGGTAACCCGAGGTTGCCGAAGGTCCGCGGAACTGAAGCCGGCCTTCCTGGCGCTCGCCGACCTCGCCCGTGGCGTCGATGATGCGGATCTGGTGGCCGGGCAACGGCCGGCCGCAGGCGACGAATTCCAGTGCGTCGGCAGCGTCCGTCTTGGCCGTGGTGGCGCGGGCGTGCCGGGCGAGCTCGCTGCGGTCGATCCGGTCGATGATCGGCGGCCGGCCGAGCGGCGGGAAGGCAAGGCCGACGGCATTCTCGGCAAGCCCGTACACGGGGCCCATCGCCTCGGGACGAAAGCCATAGGCCGCAAACCGCGCCGCGAAGCGCCGCACGGTCTCCGGCCTCACGGCTTCAGAACCGTTGGCGACCATGCGCAGCGATCCAAGGTCGAGGCCGGAGATTCTGGTGTCCTCGACCCGGCGCAGGCAAAGCTCGAAGGCGAAGTTCGGCGCGGCGGACAGCGTCCCCCGATGCCGGTGTATCGCCCACAGCCATGTCT
>JAUXWB010000075.1 GCA_030684475.1 Reyranella sp.
AGAGGCTCTTGACGCCCTTCTTCTGCAGGTACTCGCCCATCGCCATCGGCGTCTGGTCGTTGTTCCACGAGGTCGAGAAGAAGTTCTTGTTGCAGAGGTCGCCGGCGATCTGCGACGGCCCGGCATTGGCCGAGACCAGGATGGTGTCGCCCTCGTCGGTCACGGTCTTGAGCGAGGCCAGCAGCACGTTCGACCAGATGTAGCCGGTGACGAAATTGACCTTGTCCTGCTGCACCAGCTTCTCCGACTTCTGCTTGCCGATGTCGGGCTTGAAGGTGTCGTCCTCGTAGACGATCTCGAAGGGCTTGCCGCCCATCTTGCCGCCGAGATGCTCCTTGGCGAGCTCGGCCGAGCGGCGCATGTCCTCGCCGATCGCGGCCTGCGAGCCGGAGAAGGTGCTGACGAAGCCGATCTTGATCGGGCTCTGCGCCACCGCCGGCAGGCTGCCCAGTCCCAGCCCCAGTGCGGCCAGCGCGGCGATTGTTGTGGGTCCAAACAATTTGGTTTTCATTGGTTTCGCTCCCTGTTTCCCTTGATTTCCCCTGGACGTCATAAAAGCCGAAAATACCGCCTCACGCACGCAATTTGAAGCGCTGGATCTTGCCGGTCGCGGTCTTGGGCAGCTCGGGCACGTATTCGACCCAGCGCGGATATTTGTAGGGCGCCAGGGTCGTCTTGCAGAGCGCCATCAGCGCCTCGGTGAGCGCCGCGTCGCCGTTGCCTGCCTGCTTCAAGACGACGATCGCCTTGGGCTTGATCAGCTCGGCCTCGTCGGCATGGCCGACGACGGCGGCCTCGAGCACGGCGGGGTGGCCGATCAGGCAGTTCTCGATCTCGACCGGCGAGCACCAGATGCCGCCCACCTTCAGCATGTCGTCGCTGCGGCCCTCGTAGATGTAGTAGCCGTCGGCGTCCTGTCGGTAGGTGTCGCCGGTGTTGAGCCAGCCGTCGACCATCGTCTCCGCCGTTTTCTCCGGCTTGTTCCAGTAATATTTCGCCGCCGACTCGGCTTTCAGCCACAGCGCGCCGCTCTCGCCCTGGCTCACCGGCTTGCCGTTCTCGTCGAGGATGCGCGCCTCGTAGCCCGGCACCGGCTTGCCGCTGGTGCCCGGCCGGTAATCGCCGAGCCGGTTGCCGATGAAGATGTGCAGCGCCTCGGTCGAGCCGATGCCGTCCAGGATCACCGTGCCGGTCTTTTCCTGCCAGCGCCGGAACATGTCGGCCGGCAGCGCCTCGCCGGCCGAGACGCAGGCGCGCACCGAGGAAAGATCGCGCGGCTTGCTCTCCAGCGCCACGAGCTGCGCGGCATAGAGCGTCGGCACGCCGTAATAGAGCGTCGGCCTGAAGCGCTCGATATTCTCGAAGGTCGTGTCCGGCGTCGGCCGGCGGTCGTCGAGCACGGCGGTACCGCCCGTCCACAGCGGGAAGGTCATGCCGTTGCCGAGGCCATAGGCGAAGAACAGCTTGGCCGCCGAGTAGTTGATGTCGGCCTCGGTGACACCCAGCACGCGCACGCCGTAGAGCTCGCTGGTCACCACCATGTCGCGCTGGGCGTGGACCGCGCCCTTGGGCCGGCCGGTCGAGCCCGAGGAATAGAGCCAGAAGCAGTCGTCGCCGGGCGCCGCGAGCCTGGGCTCGAGCGCGGGCGATGCCTTGGCCATCTCGCCCAGGAACCCATCGACCGTCATCGCCTCGGGCGCCGTCGCCCCGAGTTGTTTCAGCGCCGGCCCGATCTCGCCCGCGAACTCGACCGAGGAGACCACCAGCCGGCAGCCCGAATCCTCGATCATGTAGGCGTAGTCGGGGGCGCGCAGCAGCGTGTTGGGCGGCACCGGCACGATGCCGGCCTTGATGGCGCCCCAGAAGAGATAGAAGAAGGCTGGACAGTCCTTCACCACCATCAGCATCCGGTCGCCGGGCACTAGGCCCGCGCGCAGCAGCGCATTGCCGGCCCGGTTCACCCGCTCGGCCAGCTCGGCATAGGTGACCGTCTCCGACGCGGTGCGGATCGCAGGCCTCGCGCCGCGGCCTTCGCCCACGTGGCGGTCGATGAACGGCACCGCGACGTTGAACGACGCGGGCAGGGAAACCTTGTGGTCGGGACCGAAGGAGATGCCGGCGGGCAGCGTCATGGACCGCTACCGCTCCGGCCGGCGGCGGACGTCGACGACGGCAGTCTCGATCATGGCGTTTCCTATTTACGTAATTCGGTACGAAAATACTTATTTGCATTCCGGCCTGCAAGGGCATTCTGTCAGCCGGTCGATCGAGTGAGGCGCCGTCTTGTCTAACCCCGCGGCTTGACCACGCGCAGCGGCGGCCGCGGCTGAGACTGCGGCTGCGGCTGCGGCTGCGGCTGCGGCTGCGGCTGCGCCGAAGGCGAGGGGTGCGGCACGATTGGGGCGGCGGTCTCCTCCGCCCGCTTGAGGTCGGCGTAGTGCCGGTTGAGCTGGACCGCGAGTGCCACCGCGCGCCCCTGCATCGCCGCCGCCGAGGTCATGGCCACCAGCGCCGCGGCATAGCGGGCGGGCGCCAGCGCCGGCATCGCGTGGATACTGAGGATTTCCACCCCGGTGGCGCCGGCCACCACCACGGCGACCCAGAGCAGCACGAACCTGGCCGCCGGCGACATCACTACCTTCGGGCGATAGAGGTCGTGCTCGATGGCCATGTTGGACCCGCGCACCGCGCCGGCGCCGAGGCCCAGCAGCAAGGCCACGACGAACGGCCAGCCCGGCTGCCGGGCGGAGGCGATCTGGATCAGGGCGAGGCCCAGCGCGACGCCGAGGCCGAGGGCCGGCGGGGCGAGCAGGCGCCACTGCGAGATGTAGAGCCGCCGCACCTCGCGCCAGGCAAGATAGACGCTGCCGGCCGCCGCCACGGCCAGCATGAAATGCAGCAGGGTGAGTTTCGCGATCACGTTGCCGTCCTCTACGTCAATTTGGGGCCTGCAGAAAGCCGGCGGAGCTTCCTGGCGGTTCGCCCCGAGGCCCTCACCGGGGCCGGGGGCGGCGCCAAAATGAAATTTGCAAGTTCCGCAGGTTTCTGCTATAAAAAAGCCTATCGTGGCGGAGACCGTCTCCGCCGCCCCCGAACCCGCCCGGCCCCCTGACAAAAGGGGCCGCGGCGGGTTTTTCGTGCCTTTTTCCCACCATCGACGAGGCCACAATGTCCGACCAAGCCCCCGCCGGCGATCGCCGCGTGCGGATCGCATCCGCGCGGCTCGACGCCTTCCTCCAGCATCTCACCGAGACCGGCGATGTCTCGGTCGCCGCCGAGCGCGTCGGGCTTCACCGCTCGACGCTCTACAAGCACAAGAGCGCCAAACCGGCCTTCGCCCGCCGCTGGACCGAGGCGCTCGAGATGGGCCTCGACCGCCTGCAGGACCACGCCGTCAACCGCGCCACCGTCGGCCTCGAGAAGCCGGTGTGGCACCGCGGCGAGCAGGTCGGCGCCGTCCGCCAGCCCGACAATCGCCTGCTGCAGTTCCTGCTGAAGGCCCACCGGCCCGAGGTCTACGACCGCGGCAAGGCAGGGTCCGCGGCGCTGCCCTTCGACCTCATCAGGCGCATGGCCGACGCCGAGAAGCGCATGGCGGTCTTCGAGGCCGAGGAGAAGACGCCGAAGAAGAAGCCATCCAGGAAGGGCCCGCGCCATGGCTGATGACGAACGCATGCAGGCCGAGGTCGCGCGCCTGCGCCGCCTCGAACGCTACCGGCGCGATCCGCTGGGCTTCGTGCGCTGGGCCTTCCCCTGGGATGCCGAAGGCGGCGACAACGCGGAGGGCCCGCTCGCCCATCACACCGGCCCGGAGAAGTGGCAGGCCGACGTGCTTGCCAGCATCGGCGAGGGGTTGCAGGCCGAGAAGGGCCCCGTCCGCATCGCCGTTGCCTCGGGCCACGGCGTCGGCAAGTCGGCGCTGGTCGCCTGGCTGATCCTGTGGGCGCTCGCCACCCAGACTTCGACGCGCGGCGTCGTCACCGCCAACACCGAGACCCAGCTCAAAACCAAGACCTGGGCCGAGCTCGGCAAATGGCATCGCCTGGCGCTCTCCCACCAGTGGTGCCAGCTCGGCGCCACCGCGCTCGTCTCGGCCGTGCCGGAAACAGAGCAGGGTGGCCGCATCGACATGGTGCCGTGGGCCGCCCACAACGCCGAGGCCTTCGCCGGCCTTCACAACAAGGGCAGCCGCCTGCTGCTGGTGTTCGACGAGGCCTCGGCCATCGCCGATCCGATCTGGGAAACCGCCGAGGGTGCACTGACCGACGCAAATACGGAGATCGTCTGGGTCGTGTTCGGCAACCCGACGCGCACCGCGGGACGTTTCTTCGAGTGCTTCAACCGCTTCCGCAAGCGCTGGCGCACGCAACAGGTCGACTCGGCGCAGGTCTCGCTCACCGACAAGCGCCAGCTCGCGCGCTGGGTGTCGGACTACGGCGAGGACTCCGATTTCGTGCGCGTCCGCGTGCGTGGAAAATTCCCGCGCGCCGGCTCCATGCAGTTCATCGGATCGGACCTGGTCGAGGCGGCGATGGCGCGCCTGCCCGATGCCGCGGCCAACAGGCACCAGCCGCTGGTGATGGGCGTCGACGTGGCGCGCTTCGGCGACGACCGCAGCGTGATCTGCCTGCGCAAGGGCCGCGACGCGAAGTCGTACCCCGTCGAGAAGCACCAGGGTCTCGACCTGATGACGCTGGCCGGCCGAGTCGCCGAGCGTGCGGCGGCCGAGCGGGTGGCGGCCGTGTTCGTCGATGAAGGCGGCGTCGGCGCCGGCGTCGTCGATCGCCTGCGCCAGCTCGGCGTGCCGCGCGTGTTCGGCATCAACTTCGGCGCCGCTGCCGCGCCGTGGGACGAGGCCGGCGCCAAGCCGCGCTACGCCAACAAGCGCGCCGAGATCTGGGGCAGCGTGAAGGACTGGCTCAGCCACGCCAGCCTCCCCGACGACCCCGAACTCGCCGCCGATTTGACCGGCGTCGAATACGGTTTCAACGGCAAGGGCGAGATCCAGCTCGAGAAGAAGGACGACATGAAGAAGCGCGGCCTCGCCAGTCCCGACATCGCCGACGCGCTCGCCCTCACCTTCGCACTGCCGGTCTCCGCGAACTGGGATGCGCCGCCGGTGCAGGAGTATTGCATCACCGAGTACGAACTCGATGCCGATTTCGACGAGAAGTACTTCTGGGGCGATGGCGACTCGTAGACGGGAGCGCGCCGCCCATAGCAGGCGCGCTCTTTCTACGAAGCCCAGGGCGATAGCGCGGTGGCAGGCGGCGATGATAGCGTTCCGCCATGTGCGGTAAATTTACGGCCCTGGCCTCCTGAAGCGAAGTCGTTTCGTTTTCGCAGCCGCTCACCGTCGATCGGCGTCGCAAGGCCAGGACGAAGGCCAAGCGCGGGCAGGGCGACAAGGGCGACCGCTAACCCGGTAAGGTGCGCGCGCGCGAGACTGCTGTGTGGGGGCAACACGACACGGAGAGTGGACTGCTTCCAGCCGCTATGGTTCCCTTCCGTCAGGATGGGGGAAGCCGCAAATGCTTCGCGTCTCGTTCGAACGTAAGTTCAGAGTCCTTCTGGCCAGTTTCACCGGCACCTTCGCCCCGGCCGACATCGCACTTCTTGGCGCGACAGTGACGGACTTCAAGAAAAGCCAGGGGCTGGTCCGCGGCATCGTGGATTTTACGGGCGTCGATGTGATCGACGTCACCGTGGAAGACATGACCCGGGCGGCGCGCGGGCAGCCCCAGATCATGACCGGGCAGGATCGGGTCTATGTGATCCCCCAGTCGCTGCTCTTTGGCCTGGGCCGGCTCTTCGGCACCTATCAGGGACTGGCCGGCTACGCCGAACCGCATGTCGTGCGCACGATGCCGGAAGCCTGCGAGATTCTCGGTCTGGTCGACCCCGACTTCCAGCCGCTGGAGCACACCGGGTCATAGCGCGCCGCTTGGCGGCAATGATAGCCTTCCGCCATGTGCGGTAAGTTCACGGCCCTGGCATCCTGGAGCGAAGTCGTCGAGTTCTCGCAGGCGCTCACGGAGAGCAGCGGCGGCGGTGGCGAGGCCAGCAACGAGGGCGGCGGCAACGACGCAATCGTCAGCTACCGCGT
>JAUXWB010000086.1 GCA_030684475.1 Reyranella sp.
ACAGCACGGTATCCTGCGGCACCACGCCGATCGCCGCCCGCAGGCTGGCCTGCTGGACCTCGCGGATGTCCTGGCCATCGATCTTCACGGTGCCGGACGCCACGTCGTAGAAGCGGAAGAGGATGCGCGAGACGGTCGACTTGCCGGCACCGCTCGAGCCCACGATCGCCACGGTCTTTCCGGCTGGCACGCGGAAGCTCACGTCGTGCAGGATCGGACGCGCCTTCTCGTAGTGGAAATCAACATGGTCGAACACGATCTCGCCGCCGGTGACGGCGAGCACCTGTGCACCGGGCCGGTCGGCGATCTCGGCATCGACGTCGAGCAGGCCGAACATCTTTTCCATGTTCACCAGCGCGCTCCTGATCTCGCGATAGGCGAAGCCCAGCATATTGAGCGGCACGTAAAGCTGGATCAGGAAGGCGTTCACCGCCACGAAATCGCCGAGCGTCATCGTGCCGTGGATGTCGCCATATCCGGCCTTGGACATGACCGCCACCAGGCCGACAGCGATAATAGCGCCCTGGCCAATGTTCAGCAGCGACAGCGTCCGGCTCGAGCGGATGGCCGCGGTCTCGTAGCGCCGGCGGCCGACGTCGTAGCGGCGCGCCTCGTGGGGTTCGTTGCCGAAGTATTTGACCGTCTCATAGTTCAGCAGGCTATCGATGGCCTTGGCGTTGGCATCGGTGTCGGCATCGTTCATGCGGCGCACGAACTTGATGCGCCACTCCGACAGCACCACCGAAAACACGATGTAGCCCGCGATGACGGCCAAGGTGACGGCGCTGAAACGCCAGTCGTAGAGGCTCCACAGGACGCCGCCGACCAGGACGATTTCGAGCAGCGTCGGCAGGATGTTGAAGGTGGTGAAGCGGATCAGGAACTCCATGCCCTGCGTGCCGCGTTCGATCACCCGGCTGAGCCCGCCGGTCTGCCGCTCGAGGTGGTATCGCAGAGACAGTGCATGGAGGTGCCGGAAGACCTCCAGGGCGAGATTGCGAATCGCTCGCTGTGACACCGGCGCGAAGATGGCGTCGCGGATCTCGCCGAAAGCCTGGGCAAGGACGCGCGCCGCGCCATAGGCCACGATCAGGGCGATCGGTACCGCGACCGCCTGCGCCGCCGGCTCCCCCAGGGCGTCTACGGCGTGCTTGTAGAGGATCGGGACATAGACGTTGGTAACCTTGGCCAGGACCAGCAGCACCATGGCCACGACGACGCGGCTGCGCAGGCCGATTTCACCCTTTGGCCACAAATGCCGGGCCATGATGCCGACGACCGCCCAGGAGCGCGAGGCGCCTATCTTTGGAACGCGGTCGGTGTCGGGAGGTGACATGGAGGAAAAGTGCCTTTTCTGGCGCACGAGTTGTCTGGCGGAGGGGGCGTCGGCCTTCTATCGTGCCGGTGACCTTGAAGTAAGCCCCTTGTAGAGAGGGATTTCATGAGTTTTCGTAGGGCCTTGATCGCGTTTGCCTTGAGCGTGGGTATTCCGGCCACGGCATTCGCCCAGGAAGCGCGTCAGGTCGACATCGGCTACGAGATCACGTTCGCCGGCTTCGCCGGCTTTCGCATCGACGTCACGGCGCGCTTCAATGGCACGAGCTACGACGTCGAGAGCCGGACCTTCAAGGAGGGACTGCTGCGGGCCGTCACCATGCACTATGACGGCCGCAACCGGGCATGGGGCGGCTTCTCGCCCCAAGGGGCGCAACCCACCGCCGGTTCTCTGTCGATCGTGGTGGACAACAAACCACGCACTTGGGTCGCACAGTATGGTGCCGGCGGCGCCGTGAGCGAGCAGCACAACCCGGCATGGAAGCCCCCGCCGCAGCATGTGATCCCCGACGACCAGCGCAACGGCTCGCTCGATCCATTGTCTGCAGCACTCACCGTCGGTTTCGCTGGCGATGCCGCGTGCGACCGCACCGTGCCGAGCAACGACGGCAAGCGACGGATCGACATCCTGATCCACAAAATCGGCATGGAGTCGCCAGCGGCGGCGGGCGTGCCGAGTGCGAAGGGTGATCTGCTGGTGTGCGAGCTCTACACCAAGCGCGTGGCCGGCGAATTCGACGACGCGCCGAAGGAGGCCGAGACCAAGCGCGAGCAGCCGATGAAGGTGTGGTTAGCGCGGTTCGACAATACGCAGATACGCTACCCGGCCCGGCTCGAGGCCAGCACCGGCTTCGGCACGATCCGCGGCAGGCTGCTATGGTTCCGCGAACGTCCGCTGACGCCGCAGGAAAGCCAGGCGATGCGGCGCTAGCTCAGGCCGCTCTCTTCTGGCTGCGCTGGCGCAGGATGGCGAGGATCTCGGCGGCGGCTGCCGGAATGTTGGTGCCCGGGCCGTAGATCGCAGCCACGCCCACTTTCTTCAGGAAGTCGTAATCCTGGGCCGGGATGACGCCGCCCACGATCACCATCACCTCCGAGCCACCCTGCTTGGCCAGTTCCTCGATCAACTGCGGCACCAGTGTCTTGTGGCCGGCGGCCTGGCTCGACACGCCGATCACATGCACGTCGTTCTCGATCGCCGCCCGCGCCGCTTCCTGTGGCGTCTGGAACAGCGGGCCGATGTCGACGTCGAAGCCCAGGTCGGCGAAGGCCGTGGCGATCACCTTGGCGCCGCGATCGTGACCGTCCTGGCCCATCTTTACGACCATCAGACGCGGCCGGCGGCCTTCTTCCTCGGCAAAGGCCGCGATATCGGTGCGGATGCGGTCCAGGCCCTGGTCGCCCTCCCACTCGCCGGCATAGACGCCGGAGATCGAGCGGACGGTGGCCTGATAGCGGCCATAGACACCCTCGAGGGCGGAAGAGATCTCGCCCACCGTGGCGCGCGCGCGCGTGGCTTCGATCGCCAGGCTCAGCAGGTTGCCGGTGCCGTTGCGCGCTGCGTCGCCCAGCGCCTTGAGGGCAGCCACGCACTTGGCCTCGTCGCGGCTCTTGCGGATCTTGTCGAGACGCGTGACCTGCGATTCGCGGACCACGTCGTTGTCGATGTCCATGACCTCGACCGTGGTGCCGTCCTTGGGCTGGAACTTGTTCACGCCCACGATCACTTCCTCACCGCGGTCGATGCGGGCCTGGCGGCGCGCCGAGGCCTCCTCGATGCGCATCTTGGGCATGCCGGCCTCGACTGCCTTGGTCATGCCGCCCAGCGCCTCGACCTCGGCGATCAGCTTGCGCGCCTCGGCGATCAGGCTGGCGGTGAGCGATTCGACGTAATAGCTGCCGGCCAGGGGATCGATGACATTCGTGATGCCGGTCTCGTGCTGGAGAATGAGCTGGGTGTTGCGCGCGATACGCGACGATGTCGGCGTCGGCAGCGCGATCGCCTCG
>JAUXWB010000089.1 GCA_030684475.1 Reyranella sp.
GCCATGGCGCGGTCCGAGTCGGCCGGCTCGCCGTCCTGCAACACGCAACCCAGCGCAAAGGCGGTGGCCTTGAGGTCGCCCAATGTGTGCCCGGCCTTCTGCCAGTCCCCGCGCATCGCCTGCACTTCCTTGACGCCGTTCTCGACATTGCCGACGAAGTCGATCCAGCCGGCTTTCAGCCGGGCCGTGAGGGCGCGGGTGCGCGGCCCGAAGGCCGAGAGGTGCAGCGCGATCGGATCTCGTGTGTTGAACAGATCCAACTCGGGATTGAGAAAGCGGATCTTGCGGTTCTGGCCTTCCATCTCGAACTCGACGGTCTTGCCGCCGAGCAGGCCGTAGACCTGATGGATGTAGGTCTCCATGTCCTTGATCTTGATGGCGCCGAAGCCCATGGCGCGCCGCGCCGTGAAGCCGGTGCCGACGCCGAAATCGATGCGGCCGGGCGCCAGGCTGTTGAGCGTCGCCAGTGCATTGGCGGCGACCGGCGCAATGCGATTGGAGGGCACCAGCACGCCGGTGCCGAGACGGATGCGCTTCGTGTTGACGGCGGCCGCGCCCATGGCAACGAAGCAGTCGGCGCTCAGCATCTGGGTGTCGTAGAACCAGGCATGGGTAAAGCCCAGTTCCTCGGCCCGCTTCGCCTGCTTCCAGGAATCCGCCGCCGTGGGGAGCGCTATGCCGAAATCCATCGTCGTCTCCCTCAGGTGTCGGCCAGCGCCGCCAGCATGCGGTCGCGCGTCGCGAAGTCGCCGTCGTCGTGGACCGGCTGCAGGCAGACGTGGGTGGCCCCGGCCTCGAAGTGCGCGCGCAGGCCTTTCTTGACCGTGGCGGCGTCGCCCCACAGGACCATCGAGTCGATGAATCGGTCGCTGCCGCCATCGGCGAGCTCGGCCTCGCTAAAACCCTCACGCAGCCAGTTGTTGCGGTAGTTGGGCAGCACCATGTAGCGGGCCAGTTCCTTGCGGCCGAGCGCGCGCGCCTTTGCGGGGTCGGTCTCCAGCGTGACCTTCTGCTCGACGGCGAGCGCCTTCTTCGGCCCCAGGATGGCGGCGGCCTGGGCGGTGTGCCTGGGCGTCACATTGTAGGGCACGGCGCCCTGCGACTTCTCGGCGCTGAGCGCCAGCATCTTCGGCCCCAGTGCCGCCACCATCACCGGCGCTTCCTCGCCGGCGGGCAGGCCCTTGTGAATGCCCTCGAGATAGGCGCGCATGGCGCCCAATGGCTTGTCGTAGCGATGACCGCGCAGACCCTCGACCATCGGAATGTGGCTGACGCCGAGGCCCAGGATGAACCGGCCGCCGTACAGACTGTTCAGCGACACCATGGCCCGCTGCGCGGTGAAGGAATCTCGGGCGTAGATGTTGGCGATCGAGCTGCCGATGACGAGCTTGCCGCTCTTGGACAGCAGATAGGCCGCCAGCGACATCGATTCGTAGCCGCGCGACTCGGGATACCAGAATGCCGAATAGCCGGAACTTTCGATCACGCGCACGAGATCGGCGAGCTGTGCTCCGTTCAGCTTGTCCGTCGAGTACCAGACTCCCAGGCGTCCCAGCTTCATGGCTTGGCTCCGTCGGATTGGATGTCTTTTGCAATGTCCCGCAGGATTTCGCGGTCGGCGTCGTTCTTCACGGCGATGGAAAATTCGCAGTGAGTGACGACCTTGCCGAAGCGGTCCAGGAGCTTGCGTCCAATGGTGTCGTAGGTGCCGATGGTGACGAAGGTCTCGAGCATGTCGTCGTCGATGTGCTGCGGCAGCTCTTCCCAGCGCTGGGCCCGCGACAACAGCTTCAGCCGGTCGGCGAGGTCGCCGAGGCCGAGATGCTCGAACGCGGCGCGATATTGCGGCGTCGAGGCATAGAACGCGATGCGCGCCCGCACGTCGCGAATCTTGGGCGCAAGCTCCGCCTCGTTGGCGGCCGTGGCCACCAACGGCTTCATGCCGATCTGGAAGCCTTTTAGCGAGCGGCCGGTCCTGGCGGCGCCGGCGCGGACCGCCGGCATCATCACCTTTTCGATGTAGGACGGCGTGCAGACGGGGTGCGGGCGGATGCCGTCGGCCACCTCGCCCGTGATCTGGCACATCAACGGGTTGACCGCCGCGATCTGGATCGGAATGTGCGGATGCTCGATCGGGCCGGGATTGAACAGCGGCACCATCAGATTGATGTTGTAGTGCGGGCCCTTGACGTCGAGCGGCGTGCCGTTCTGCCAATTGTCCCACACCGCCCGCACGGCGTGCACGTATTCGCGTATCCACGGGCCGGCCGGCGACCATGGCATGCCGTAGCGGCGTTCGATGTGCGCCTTCACCTGCGTGCCGAGGCCCAGGGTGAAGCGGCCGCGCGAAAGCTTCTGGAGGGTCCAGGCGCTGAGCGCCGTTACGGTGGGGCTGCGCGGAAAGGCGATGGCGACCGACGTTCCGAGCTTCAGGGTCCGAGTCGCCTGGGCGGCGAGCGCCATGACGATGAACGGGTCGTCCTTGGTCTCCTCGACGACCAGCCCATCATAGCCGATATCTTCCAACAGGCGCGCGTTCTCGCCGATGCTGTCGAGATCGAAGGGCACTTCCGGCGCGCGCAGGCCGGGGTCGACCTTGCCGAGGGGCAGAAGAGTTTCTAACAGCACGTGTCTGCTCGGTGTTGGATGGGGTTTCCGGTGACCGGGAGCCTAGCACCGGGGGGTGCTTGGGCAAGCCGCCTCGTCCCGCGATGCGAGCCGGGGGGCGAGTCGGAAAGGACAAAGGCGATGATCGTTGTCGTCATGGGCGTGTCGGGGTCGGGCAAGACCACCGTCTCGGCCCTGCTCGCCGCCAAGCTCGGCTGGCGTTACCGCGAGGGCGACGACCTGCACCCCCGCGAGAACGTCGAGAAGATGCGTGGTGGCACGCCGCTCACCGATGCCGATCGGCTGCCCTGGCTGCGGAAGATCGCGCAGGAAATCGACGACTGGCAACGACGGGGCGAGCAGGGTGTTCTCACCTGCTCGGCATTGAAGCGGGCCTACCGCGACATCATCATCGGCGACCGGGCCGGCGTGGCGCTGGTCTATCTCAAGGGATCGCACGATCTCATCGCCCGGCGCATGGCCGTCCGGCACGAACACTTCATGCCGACCGCCCTGCTCGACAGCCAGTTCGCGACGCTGCAGGAGCCGACGCCCGACGAAGGGCCGATCGTCATGGATGTCGGCCGGCCGCCTGGCGAGATCGCGGATGCGATCGCGCGCGAACTCGAATTCCGCTCCGGTGCGGGCGGCGCGGCTTCGAGGTTGCGGCGCGGCCCCGAAATCCCATAGCCTCCGGCAAACGGCGACGAAGATCGCCTTTCCGGAGGAAACCATGCAGTCGATCGTTCGGTCCGTCGCGGCGCTCGTGCTCGCGTTCGGCATTGCCTCTCCGCTAGCAGCCCAGACCAAATGGCCGGACAAGCCCGTCAAGCTCGTCGTGGGCTTCACCGCCGGCAGCGCGACCGACGTCACGGCCCGCATGTTCGCCCAGAAATTCACCGAGGCCTGGGGCCAGGCGGTCGTGGTCGAGAACGTGACGGGCAACTCGGGCGCCATCGGCGTCGACAGGGTCGCCAAGGCGGCACCCGACGGCTACACGCTGATGTGGTCGGGCAACGCCGCCATCACCATCCTGCCCAGCCTGCAGGCCCTGCCGTTCGATCCGCTGAAGGACCTGGCGCCGATCTCGACCTCGCTCTCGATGCCGTCGATCTTTTTCGTCAACAACGACCTGCCGGTGAAATCGATCGCCGATCTGATCGCCTACGCCAAGGCCAACCCCGGCAAACTCTCCTACGGCTCGCCGGGCGTCGGCACGCCGCAGCACATCGCGGGTGAACTGTTCTGCCGCCTCGCCGGCATCAAGATGGAGCACATCCCTTACCGCGGCGCCAACATGGCCGACGTGATGAGCGGCATCGTGCCGGTTGGCATCCAGAACGCAGGCGCGGCGATGCCGCTGGTGCGCGACGGCCGCCTGCGCGGCATCGCCGTCACCTCGCTCAAGCGTTCGGCCAACGCGCCCGACCTGCCGACCTTGGCCGAGCAGGGCTTCCCCGGTTTCGAGGCGACCTCGTGGTTCGCCCTGATGGCACCAGCCGGCACGCCCAAGCCGATCCTCGACAAGGTGCGTGCCGAGTCGCTCAAGGTGCTGGCCGATCCCGAGATGAAGAAGAAGTTCGCCAACATCGGCCTCGACCTGGTCGGCAGCACGCCGGAGGAGACGCGCGCCGCAATCGCCGCCGACATCCCGAAATGGGCCAAGGTCATCAAGGACGCGGGCATCCAGCCTTCGAAGTAGTCTTTCGAGCCGTTGTCACAACGAACCGTCACACCTGAGGATTCCTCCATGAATTACCCCGACCGTCTGCGTGCCCTGTTGGCCAAGCCCGGCCTCGTCGTGATGCCGGCCGTGTGGGACGGTCTCAGCGCAAAGTTGTCGGCCGCCGCCGGCTTCCAGACGGCATTCCTGTCGGGCTCGTGCGTGGCGGCAAGCCGGCTGGGTGGGCCGGACCTCGACCTGATCTCGTTCGGCGAGATGTTCGATTCCTTCAACATGGTGCATGCCGCCGCACCGCAGACGCTGGTCCTGGCCGACGGCGATCACGGCTATGGTAACGCCATGAACGTGCAGCGCACGGTGCGCGCCTATGGCCGCGCCGGTGCCGCCGCCGTGCTGATCGAGGACAAGATCACGCCCCGGGCGCTCACCGCGGCGGGCAAGCCCTGCCTGTCGCGCGACGAAGCGCGCATGAAGATCCGCGCCGCCGTCGAAGCCGCCAAGGAGTCGGGCATCCTGGTCCTGGCGCGAACCGATTGCCGGCCGACTCAGGGCATCGATGAGGCCGTCGCCCGCATCGAGATGTATGTGAAGGAAGGCGCCGACATCCTGTTCCTGGACTCGCCCGCCGATGACGGCGAGATCCGCCGCGCCGTCGCGGCGGCTGGCGGGAAGCCGTCATTTGCTGTGCTGTCGCCGGGCGCGCCGCGGGCAACGCCGTCGCAGCAGGAGGCGGCGGCCCTTGGCTTCAAGATCGGCACCTATCCGACCGGCATGCTCTCGCCGGCCGTCGCCGGGATGAAGGCGGGCCTGGCGGCGCTGGTCGCTGGCGAAGCGGAGACGAAGAGCGCGCTGCCGCCGGCGGAGTTGCGTTCGACCCTGGGCTATGCGGATTACGATGCCGCAGCCAAGCCCTTCATCGTGGCGGCCTGACGAACGCCACGGCCGGTGCCACCGGGAGACCCAAGGAGGCAGGCATGAACAAGCAGTACGATCGTGGCGCCGAGGATCTCGGCAATATCGTGGGGCTGGAACACGTCAATCTGCAGATCGAGGACCAGGGACTGGCCACGCTTTTCTACATCAGCGGGCTCGGTCTGACGCGCGATCCCTTCATGATGACCAGCATCGACAACATGTGGGTGAACGTCGGGCGCAACCAGTTCCACCTCGTCACCGGAACGCCGCAGCATCTGCGCGGGCGGGTCGGCCTCGTCGTGCCCGATCGCGAGACGCTCCTGCGGCGCCTCGAAAGCCTGCGCAAGGCGCTCGCGGGAACGCGTTTCGATTTTGCCGAGCGCGAGGATCATGTCGAGGCGATCTGCCCCTGGGGCAACCGGATCCTCTGCCATGAGCCGGCACCGCGCTTCGGCCGCATCACGCTCGGCATGGCCTATGTCGAGTTCGATGTTCCGGCCGGTGCGGCCAGGGGCGTCGCGGACTTTTACGGCCGCGTCTTTGGCGCCGCGACGAAGGTCAATGGTGCCGTGGCCCGGATTTCGGTCGGTATGGAGCAGGAGCTGGTCTTCCGTGAGACCAAGGCGAAGCTGGCGCCCTACGACGGGCACCACATCCAGGTCTATGTCGCGAACTTCTCGGGACCGCATCGCGAACTGCTCGAGCGCGGGCTCATTACCGAAGAAAGCAACCAACACCAGTACCGTTTCGACAGCATCGTCGATCTCAAGAACGGCAAGCCGCTGATCCAGATCGAGCACGAGGTGCGCAGCATGCGCCACCCGCTCTACGCGCGCCCGCTGGTCAACCGTAACGCCCAGCAGACCAACAGGAACTATGCCCCGGGCCATGATGCCTGGATCCCGGGCGCTGCTGCCGAAGAGATGGACGATCCCCGGGTCGCCCTGCGCCAGCGCCGCTTTGAAGAGGCGACGCGCCAGGGCGCCACGCGGCGGCGCGCCGGCTAGTTCAGTCGGCGACCCCGACGGCGCGTGGCAGGAACGCCGGCATCACCTCGCGGGCGAAGGCGCGCAGATTGGCCACCGAGGCGTTGGGATCGACCAGCAGGATGTTGGTGGCGCCGCCCGCCTCGAGTTGCCTGAGCCGAGCGATCACCTCGTCCGGCGTCCCGAGCAGCGCCGCCGTGTCATCTTCGATGCGGTCCGGCAGCTTGTCGCGTGCGAGGTCGCCGATCACGCCGATCACGCGCTTGCGGGTCTCGTAGGCCAGCGCGCGCTCGCTCTCGCTGTGGATCATCTGCAGGGCGCGGGCGGTCGCCACCATGGCGGGGTCGAAGGCCCGGCCGATGCGGTCGCATTCCTCGCGGAAGATGGCGATGCGCTGGGCGATCTGGTCGACCTGCGCCAACTGGTCGAGGAGCAGGTTGTAGCCTTCGCGGGCGGCGCGGCGGACGCTGTCGTGGCTGCCGGCGGCCAGCCACAGCGGCGGATGGGGGCGCTGCAGGGGTTCGGGCTCGACCACGATGTCGTCATAGTGCCATCGCTTGCCGTGATGGCTGAACCTGCCCTTGCTGGTCCAGCCTTTGCGGATCACCTCCATCGCCTCGTCGAAACGCTCGGTCGCTTCCGCCATGGGAATGCAGAAACCGTCGAACTCGGCCTGGCGGTAGCCCTTGCCGACGCCCAGATCGACCCGCCCGCCGCTCAGCAGGTCGAGCGTCGCCACCTGCTCGGCCACCAGCACCGGGTTGTGCCAGGGCAGCACGACCACCGCCGTGCCCAGCCGGATGTTGCGCGTTCGGGCGGCGAGGTAGGCCAGCACCGTCATCGAGGCCGACACCTGGCCCTGGCCGGTGAAATGGTGCTCGACCATGAAGAGGTGCCTGAAGCCCAGCCGGTCGGCCTCGATCACGTACTCGATGAAGGCCTCGTAGCCCTGGCTGTCTTCGATGCCGACACTGCGCTTGGTCCGTGCGCCGCCGAACAGTCCGAACTGCATTTCCTGCCCTTTCGACCGGGTTGTCTTGCCCTCATGCTGGACTCGGTCGCGACGTAAGGAAATGCCGAAAAAGCGGGTGGGACTTCGCGCTGCAGCAATTCCGTCGCTTCCAGGCCCAGGAGCGTTGTCGCGATTTTGCGGGCTGGCTATGCTGCCGCATACAATAAAGAAATTCGAGGAGGAGACGGGCAATGAATACTGGTCGCATCAACAGGCGTACCGCTGTCACTGGCGCGCTCGCCACGGGTCTGGCGTTCCCCGCTCTTGCCCAGCAAGGGCCGGTCAAGATCGGCATGAGCATGCCGCTGACCGGCGGCCTCGCTGCCGGCGGCAAGTCCTCGCTGATCGGCATCGAGGTCTGGCGCGACGATGTCAACGAGAAGGGCGGCCTGCTCGGCCGCAAGGTCGAACTGATCGTCTACGACGACAAGTCGAGCGCGTCGGAAACGCCGGCGATCTATTCCAAGCTGCTGGACGTCGACAAGGTCGATCTCCTGTTCGCGCCCTACGCGACGGTGCCGACGGCGCCGATCATGCCGATGGTGAAGCAGCGCGACCTGCTGCTGATGGGCAACTTCTCGTTCCAGGTGAACCGCACCGTCAAGCACGACAAGTGGTTCAACAACGCACCCTGGGGACCGGCCGACAGCTGGGCCCGCGGCTTCGTCGATCTCGGCATCAAGGCCGGCGCCAAGTCGATCGCCTTGATCGCAGCCGATCAGGAATTCGCCCAGAACCTCATCAAGATCGCCAAGCAGATCGCGACCGAGAAGAACATCAAGGTCGTCTACGAGCAGAACTATCCACCGGCGACCGCCGAATTCTCCGGCATGGTGCGTGCCATCCGCGCCTCCAAGCCGGACCTGGTGTTCGTCTGCTCCTATCCTCCCGACTCGGTCGGCCTGCTGCGCGCCGTCAACGAGATCGGCGTCGGCGACAGCGTCAAGCTGTTCGGTGGCGGCATGGTCGGCCTTCAGTTCGCTGCCGTCATGGAGTCGATGGGCTCGCTGCTGAACGGCGTGGTGAACTACAACAGCTACCTGCCCGAGAAATCCATGGAGTTCCCGGGCTCCAAGGATTTCTTCCCGAAGTACCAGCAGCGGGCCGTCGCGGCCAAGGTCGATCCCCTGGGCTACTACCTCGCCCCGTTCGGCTACGCGATGGGCCAGCTCGTCGAGCAGGCCGTGGCGGGCACCAAGTCGCTCGACCCGAAGAAGATGGCCGCGTTCCTGCACGCCAACGAAATGTCCACGATCGTCGGCCCGATCGCCTTCTCGCCCGACGGCGAGCGCAAGGAATCGGCGACCCTGATGGCGCAGTTCCGTGGCGTCGTCGACAAGAACATCGAACAGTTCCGCACACCCGGCAAGCAGGTCATCCTGTTCCCGGAGAAGTGGAAGACCGGCGACCTCATCCAGCCGTTCGAGAAGGCGCGGAAGTAGCAGGCACGGCGGCAAGGCCGGTGTTTTCCTGGGAGTTGCTGGCCGACGCCATCGTACTCGGCGTGATGGTCGGCTGTTTCTACGCCGCAGTCAGCATCGGCCTGTCCATCTCGTTCGGCCTCCTCGACGTGCCCAACGTCGCGCATCCGGCCCTGCTCGTGCTCGCCGCGTACGGCGCCTGGTTGCTGGGCGACTTCGACATCGATCCGATCGTGGCGGGTTTGCTCCTGATGCCCGTCTTCTTTGTCCTCGGCGTCGCGCTCTACCGGACCTACCACGAGACCTTCGAGAAGCGCGGCAGCCAGGCCGGCGTGCGCGGTCTTGCCTTCTTCTTCGGCATCGCCTTCATCATCGAAGTCGTCATCATCATGACCTTCGGTGTCGACCAGCGCACCGTGCAGGCCTTCTACATCGGCAAGAGCGTCGACATCTTCGATATCCGCATCCCGATGAGGATGGTCGTGGCCTTCGCGATGGCCCTGCTGCTGTCACTGGCGCTGACGTTCTATCTGTCGAGGACCTTTCTCGGCCGCGCCATCCGCGCGGTGGCGCAGGATGAGGGCGCCCTACGGTTGATGGGCGCCGATCCCGTCGCGATCAAGCAATGGGCCTTCGGCATCGCAACGGCGGTGGCGGCATTGGCCGGCGCGCTGCTGATCATCGTCCAGCCGGTCGAGCCGACCCTCGACCGCGCCTATATCGGCCGGACCTTCTGCGTCGTCGTGATGGCGGGTCTCGGCAGCATGTCGGGAACCCTGCTGGCCGGTGTCATCCTGGGCGTGGCGGAGACCATCGTGCTCACCATGTTCGGCGCGTCGTGGGCACCGGCCATCTCCTTCACTCTGCTGCTGGTGGTCCTGGGTGTCCGCCCGCAGGGATTGTTCGGAAGATGACGGTGCGGGAATTGCCGCAGAGGCTGGGGTTCTGGATCGGCGCGGCCGCCTTCATCGCGCTGGCTTTCGCCATGGCGCTTTGGATCCGCAACGAATATGTCTTCTTCGCGGGCTTCGTCATCCTGCAGTTCATCGTGCTCGCGACGGCCTGGAACATCCTGGGCGGCTACGCCGGCTACGTGAATTTCGGCACCGCCGCCTTCTTCGGCGTCGGCGTCTATACCGCGGTCTTTCTCCACAAGGCCGTAGACGCGCCGCTCTGGATCCAGATCCTCGTGGCGGCGCTGGTCGGCGCGGCCCTGGGACTGGGCGTCGGGCTTCTGACCTTGAGGCTGCGCGGCATCTTCTTTTCCATCGCCACCGTCGCCGTCACCATCATCGCCGAAACGCTGGTGACCAACTGGAAGTTCGTCGGCGGCGCCACCGGCGTGCAGCTGCTGCGGCCGCCTGTGACGGAGCCCTTCGATTCCTACATCAAGATGCTGTTCGTGATCGCCGCCGTCATGGTGGTCATCGCCGTCGCGCTCGCGCGCCACGTCCAGAACTCGGGGATCGGCCGCGGCTTGCGCGCCATCCGCGACGACGAGATCGCCGCCGAGTGCTCGGGCGTGCCGACGCTCAATCTGAAGCTGGTGGCCTGCGCGCTCTCCGGTGCGTTGATGTGTGCCGCCGGCGCCCCGTCGGCCATGTATCTCCAGTTCGCCGATCCGGTCTCCGCGTTCAACCTCAACTATTCGGTGTCGGCGCTCGCGATGTCGCTGATCGGCGGTACCTCGCACTGGATCGGGCCGGTGCTGGGCGCGATCCTGCTGGCGACCACCCAGCAGCTCCTGACCGTGACCATCTCTTCCGAAGTGAACGTGTTGGTGCTCGGCGTGATGCTGGTGCTGTTCGTGGTGGCGGCACCGGAGGGCATCATCGGCCTGGCGCGCAAGGTCTGGCGGTTGGTCCGCAGGAGCGCGCCATGAGCGAAGCCGGCGAGGCCCTGCTGCGCGTCGACGGCGTGTCGAAGCGGTTCGGCGGTTTCACGGCACTGGAGGGCATCTCGGTCGACATCCGGCGCGGCGAGCGCTTCGGCCTGATCGGGCCGAACGGCTCAGGCAAGACGACCCTGATCAACTGCATTTCGGGCGTGCTGCAAAGCGACCTCGGCTCGATCCGGTTCGACGGCGAGGACATCACGCGCCTGCCGGCCTATAAGCGGACCCGCCGCGGCATTGCCCGCAGCTTTCAGGTGCCGCGGCCGTTCAAGAGCATGACGGTGCTCGAGAATCTCCTGGTGGCGATCGATTTCGCCGTGATCGGCCACGGCCTCTCGACCCGCCAGGCCGATGCCGAGGTCTTCGCGATCCTCGACAAGATCGGCCTGGCTGAAAAGGCGCACGTCGCGTCGAGCCAACTCTCCCAGGTCGAATTGCGCAAGATGGAACTGGCGCGCGCGATGGCGGCGCGCCCCAAGCTGCTGATTTCCGACGAGGCGATGGCCGGGCTCGCCGGCTCCGAGGTCGACGAGGTGCTCAACGTGCTGCTCAAGCTGAATGCGGAGGGCATCACCGTCATCATGATCGAGCACATCATGCAGGCGGTGATGCGCTTCTCAGAACGCGTGATGTGCCTCGATGCCGGCCGCATCATCTGCGAGGGCACGCCGCGGCAGGTGATGGACGACAAGGGTGTGCAGGAGGCCTACCTTGGCGCTTAGGCTCACCGCATCCGGCATCGACGCGCGCTATGGCGCGGTGCGGGCCCTGAACGGTGCCTCGATCGAGGTCAATGCCGGCGAGACCGTGGTGCTGCTCGGCACCAATGGCAACGGCAAGAGCACCTTGATGAAATGCCTGATGGGCGTGGTCCGCCCGGCGTCCGGAACGATCGTGCTCGAGATCGACGGGCAGACGCACGACATCACCCGCCTGGCCACCGAGGAGATCGTCGGACTCGGCGTGGCGCTGGTGCCGGAAGGGCGGCGTCTCTTTCCCAAGCTCACGGTCGAGGAAAACCTGATGCTGGGCGCCTACCGCAAAAGCGCCCGCGCCCAGATCGCCGACAATCTCGCGTTCGCCTACGAGGCCTTCCCCGTTCTGGTCGAGCGCCGCCGCCAGCTTGCCGGTACGATGTCAGGCGGCCAGCAGCAGATGCTGGCCATCGCGCGCGCCCTGATGTCATCGCCGCGCCTGCTGCTGATCGACGAGCCGTCGGTCGGCCTGTCGCCGCTCCTGGTCGCCCAGACGATCTCCAAGATCGAGGAGCTGAAGCAGAAATTCGGCCTTACCGTGTTGATGGCCGAACAGAACTTCCACCAGGCAGTGAGGATCGCCGATCGCGGCTATATCATCGTGCACGGGGCGATCGCCTTCGAAGGCAAGACCGTGGCCGAGCTGCGGTCGAACGAGATCGTGAAGCAGCTCTATCTCGGCGGCGGGTAGGCGAGACGGCAGGGTCAGGCCGAGCTCACGGCGACCTGCCGGGCGTCCGGCGGCGTCTCTTCCAGATGAGCCTGAGTTCAGGGGCCGGCAAGGCCCTTCCGGATCGGATTGAACTGCATGCAGGGGCGGGTCAATCTCGAACGTGTCAGCCGGATTGGAGAGGGCTAGAGGTGGGCGAACGGGAGCGAATGAACCGGCGCGGGCTGCTGCGGGCGTCGCTGCTGGGCGGCGTGTTGACAGGCTGTTCGACGGCGCCCGGCGGATCGTCCTTCGATGCGGGCCCGCCGCTCGCGCCGATCCGCGCGCGGACTGACCGGATCTTCGACATCGCCGTCTGCCTGCGCCCGTTTCGTTCTGCCGGGCCGCGAGTGGACACCGAGCGCGTGGGCGACACTCTGGTCGTGCACAACTACGGCCACGGTGGCAGCGGCTGGTCACTCTCCTGGGGCTCCAGCGCCCGGGCGGTGCGCTTGGCGATGCAGGCCAGTCCCGGCGAAGTGGCGGTGATAGGCTGCGGCGCGCTGGGTCTCACCTCTGCGATCCTCGCGCAACGCGCCGGCGCGCGGGTGACGATCTACGCCCGCGATCAGCTGCCGCAAACGACGTCGGCCCGGGCCACCGGCGAATGGACGCCTGACTCGCGCATCGCACTTGCCAATGTCGCGGCACCGGACTTCGGCACCGTGTGGGAGGAGATGGCGCGCACGGCCTTCAAGACGCACCGCGACTACCTCGGCTTGCCGGGCACGCCGGTGGAATGGATCGATCAGTATGCGGTTACCGCCGAGGCACCGCACAGCCGCCCAAGCGGCGTCGAGAGCAGCGGCGTGAGTGCTCCTGCCGTCGACTTCGTAAGCTACAGCCGCCGCATCGTCGACCTGACGCCGAAATGGCGGCCGGTGCCTGCCGACGCGACGCCCTTCAAGGCGAAATCCGTCGCGCGCAGCGAGATCATGGTCTTCAACATCGCCGGCTATGGCCATACCTTGATGAACGACTTCTACATCGCCGGCGGCCAGTTCCGGCGTGCCGAGTTCCAGGCGCCTTGGCAGGTCGCCGCGCTGGGCAAGAAGGTGGTCATCAACTGCACGGGCTACGGCGCGCGTGCGCTGTGGAAAGACGAGACGCTCACACCGGTGAGAGGGCAGATCGCACGGCTGATCCCGCAGCCCGAGGTGCGCTATGGGCTGGTCTACCGCCATGTTCTGGCCGTGCCACGCCGCGACGGGATCGTTGTCCAGTCCTTCGAGGGCGGCGAGCGGAAGGGTTACGGCGACGCCACCGAGACTGCCGACCGCGCCGAGGCGGAGCAAGCGGTGACAACTCTGGCTGAGGTCTTCTCGTCGGCGGGCTGGAGCGGCTGAATGAAGGACGCGTCGCCGACAGATTTCCCTTGCCCGCCCGTCACGCCCCGCCACATCCTCTTGGCGGTCGCCGCACCCGCCAGGAGATTGTCCATAGCATGTCCCGATGGCGCATCGGCGTTGATTCAGGCGGGACATTCACCGATGTGTGCCTGTTCGACGAGCAATCCGGCCGGGTGGAGGTCTGGAAGGTTCCATCGACGCCCGACGATCCCTCGCGTGGCATCGCCGGCGGCGTCGAGGAGGGCCTGCGCCGCGTTGCGCCCAGCGCAGTTGGGCCTCCGGCGTCTTCGGTCAGCTATTTCGGCCACGGCACGACCGTGGCGACCAATGCCCTGATCCAGCACCGCGGCGTGAAGACCGGGCTGGTCACTACCGACGGCTTCCGTGACCTCCTGGAAATCGGCCGGCAGAAGCGGCCGGACCTCTACGACATCCAGGCCGACAAGCCGCTCATCCTGGTTTCCCGCGAGCTGAGGATGGAAGTGCCCGAGCGCGTGGCCCACAGCGGTGAGATAGACACACCGCTCGACGAGACGAGGATGCGCGTCGCCGCGCGGACGCTTGCCGCTGCCGGCGTCAGGGCCATCGCCGTCTCCTTCCTTTATGGTTTCATCCGTCCCGAGCACGAGAAACGAGCCGTTGAAATCCTGCGCGAGGAGAACCCCGACGCCTTCATCTCGGCCGGTCACGAGATCGCGCCCGAGTTCCGCGAGTACGAGCGGCTGTCGACGGTGGTGCTGAACGCCTATCTCGGGCCGGTGATGGGTGACTACCTCAAAAAGCTCGGCCCGCGGCTCGAGATGATTGGCATGACCGCGACGCCGCACCTGACGCAGTCCAACGGCGGCGTGATCGGCTTTGCCACGGCCGCCGACCTGCCGGTGCGGACCATCCTGTCGGGACCTGCGACCGGCGTGGTGGGCGCACAGGCGATCGGGGCAATTTCGGGTTTCGCCGACCTTATCACCTTCGACATGGGCGGCACCTCGACCGACGTTGCCCTGCTGCAGAACGGTCGCTGCAAGCTCGCCAGCGAAGCCACCGTGCACGGTTACCCGATCAAGGCGCCGATGCTCGACATCCACACCGTTGGCGCGGGCGGTGGTTCGATCGCGTATATCGATGCCGGCGGCCTCTTGAAGGTTGGGCCGCGCTCAGCGGGAGCCGATCCCGGGCCGGTCTGCTACGGCCGGGGCAATGACGAGCCCGCGGTCACCGACGCCAATGTGGTGTTACAGACGCTCAATCCGCGCCATCTGTTGGGCGGCCGCATGCCGATCCGCCACGACCTGGCCGAGCAGGCGATCGCGCGGCTGGCCGGCAGACTGGGACTCGGCACAATGGAGACGGCGCAAGGCATACTGTCGGTGGTTACCGCCAACATGGCACGCGCCATCCGCGTCATCTCCGTCCAGCGAGGCCACGATCCGCGTGACTACGCGCTGATGGCATTCGGAGGCGCCGGTCCGCTCCATGCCGCCCGGCTGGCGGGCGAGCTCGAGATGAAGCGCGTCGTGGTGCCGCGCAACCCCGGCATCCTGTGCGCCATGGGCCTGCTGCTCACCGACCTGCGCGCCGACTTCGCGGCAACGCGACTGATGGCGGCCGCCGAGGGTGCCGCGCCGCGCCTTGCCGAAACCTTCGCCGCCCTCGCTGACCGCGCCGGGCTGTGGTTTGAACAGGAAGGCATCGCCGCTGTCGACCGGCTCCTGACGCGCACCGTAGACATGCGCTACCACGGCCAGAACTACGAGCTGGCGGTAGCGCTTCCGGAAGGTGCCATCAAATCGGCCACGGTCGATGCACTGATCGCGGACTTCACCGACGTTCATCGTCAACGCTACGGCTTCGCGGCCGAAAGCGAGCAGGTGCAGATCGTCACTTTGCGGCTGGAGGCGGTCGGCACGGTGCGTAAGGCGCGGCTGAGCGTCCATCCCGAGGTCGGCCCCGATCCGGCAGGGGCGATCGTCGGCCGCCGCCCGGTGTGGTTCCCCGAGGCACGTGATTTTGTCGACACGCCGATCTATGGCCGCGACGGGCTGCTGCCGGGACATCGCTTTGCCGGCCCTGCCGTGGTCGAGCAGATGGACGCCACCACGCTCGTTCCGCCCGGCATGACGGCGCGGGTCGATGTTTACCTGAACCTGATCTTGGAAACTGCGTTATGAACCGGGGCCCCGCGACCCTTGATCCCGTGATCCTTGATCCCGTGACCGTCGAGGTGATCGGCGCCGCCATGAACTCGATCGTCGAGGAGACGGGCGAGACGCTGATCCGCGCCTCGCACTCCACCAACATCAAGGAGCGGCGCGACTGCTCGACGGCGCTGTTCAACGCGGCGGGCGAGACACTCTGCCAGGCTGAGCACATCCCGATCCATCTCGGCAGCTTCATCGAGTTGGTGCCGCACATCATGAAGCGCTACCGAGTCGAGGACATCAGACCGGGCGATGCCTTCATCGGCAACGATGCCTACGAGGGTGGCGGCACGCATCTGCCCGACATCGTGCTGGCAGAGCCCATCTTCGTCGAGGGCCGGTTCGTCGCCTGGACGGTGAACCTCGCCCACCATGCCGACTTCGTCGACCGCGGCCACGCCCACATCTTCCAGGAGGGCTTGCGCATTCCGCCGGTCCGCCTCTACCGCGCGGGCGAGCTGCAGGAGGACGTACAGAACCTGATCTTGCTCAACTGCCAGGTGCCGCGCGAGCGGCTGTCGGACCTGCGTGCGCAGATGGCGGCCAACCGGGTCGGCGTACAGCGCTTCCAGTCTCTGTGCGCCAAATACGGCACCGACACGGTGCTGGGCGCGGGCGCGGCGTTGATGGATTACGCCGAGCGCAAGATGCGCGCGGCGATCGCCAACATGCCCGACGGCACCTGGCGCTTCGAAGACGTGTTCGACAACGAGGAGGTCAAGAGCAACCTGCCGCTCTCCGTCGAGGTGACGGTGACGGGCGATACCATGTCACTCGCCTTCGACGCGCCGGACCAGGTGCGTGCCGGCATCAACATGACCTACACCGCGCTCCTGGCGACCATCTACTATGTCGTGAAGTCGGTGCTCGATCCCTCAATTCCGCCCAACGCCGGGCTGGCGCGGCCGCTCGCCGTCGCCGCGCGCGAGGGCAGCATCCTCAACTGCACGCATCCAGCGGCGGTCAACGGCCGCTTGCAGACCTGCCAGCGCATCGCCGACCTGGTGATGGGGGCACTCGCCCAGGCGATCCCCGAGCGGGTCATGGCTTGCTCTAACTCGGCCTGCACCGTCGCCTACTTCATCGGCGAGCGGCCTGACGACAAGTCGCTCTGGGTCTATCTCGAGACGATCGGTGGCGGTAGCGGCGCGCGCACAACCAAGGACGGGCTGGATGGCGTGCACGTCCATACCACCAACACCTCGAACCTGCCGGTCGAGGCGCTGGAAATCGAGTATCCTCTGCGCCTGCTGCGCTACGAGCTGGTCACCGACTCGGGTGGCGTCGGCCAGTATCGCGGCGGCATGGCGCTGAGAAGGGCCTACCAGGCGACGCACGACTGTCGCGTGCGGGTCGACATCTCGCGCCAGCGCTCGCGGAGCTGGGGACTGCAAGGCGGCGGCGAAGGCGCGCACGGGCGGGTGGAATGCGGGCCGGGCGTCGAATTCGACGGCGACAGCGCGGTGCTGGCAGCCGGCCAGTGGTTTGCCATCGTGACACCCGGCGCCGGCGGCTTCGGCCCGGCCGAACGGCGCGACCCCGATGCCGTGGCGCGCGACCTCGCCCAGGGCGTGATTAGCCCCGATACAGCGCGCGAGGCTTACGGCAGGAACGGCTAGACGCGACAGGGACATTGTCCTCTCCGCGTTCTCGCCGTCGATGGCGATAAACCGACCTCACAACCGAAAGGGGTCGTGGACAAAACGAAAAGCGGCCGTTGCGGCATGCTATGCCTACCTGTCGGGATTCGAACTCGATGGCTGTCGAAGTTGCACCGCAGTATCAGCAAGTCGGCGGGAACCGGTGTTTCTGTCCGGGTCAGGTCGGTATATTGCCGGCCCGGCCGCACGCCACCGCAAGCATCGCGAACCACCACTCAACAACCAGGTCCCGGAGAAAAGGCCGCCAGAAAGCGCGAATCGCTCGGAATGGTGCTCGAACCATGCATCGCTCGGGATCGGTTTCGTGCCGGAAGGTGCCCGTAACTCGGGCGATTTCTCCAGGGCATATGCCCTGGAGAAAAAGTTCGCAGACTTGATGGCGGACAGGGCGGGATTCGAACCCGCGGTGGCTGTTACACCACGCACGCTTTCCAAGCGTGTGCCTTAAACCGCTCGGCCACCTGTCCGGGAGCGCGGTCGGCCGCTCTTATAGCGCGGCAGTTGGCCAGAGCAACGGACAAGGGGCAACGGACAAGAGGCAACGGCATCTTCCCCCGGCCCCCCGTCTTGGCTAGGGTGCCGGCCGCCATTTGGGGGATCGATGGTGGTGTTTCGCGTATTGGGGTGGCTGCTGCTGGCCATGGCCGTGGCAGTGGTCGTGCATGATTGCCTGGCCTGGTGGACGGAAGGGACTTTCCACCTGCTGGGGCTGGGGGACCTCTGGTCGCATCTCGACGTCCGTTCGCTGGGCGATGCCCAGAATGCAGTCCAGCGCCATCTGTCGGTTTCGCTGTGGAACTGGCTGGTGCGGCCGGTCCTGATGATCCCGGCCCTGCCGGCCTTTGTGGCGCTCGGCGTCGTCTTCTTGTGGCTGGGCGGGCGCGTCGGCGACGGCGCCCCGGAAGGCTTCGTGCTCGGCTCTCGGCCGCCCCGGCGCCGGCGCAGCCGCGGCCTCTGAGCCACCGTCCGATCGGGCCTAGCGGTTGTCCATCTTCAGCGCGGCGATGAAGGCCGACTGCGGGATTTCGACCTCGCCGATCTGTCGCATGCGCTTCTTGCCCTTCTTCTGCTTCTCCAGAAGCTTCTTCTTGCGGCTGATGTCGCCGCCGTAGCACTTGGCCAACACGTCCTTGCGCATCGGGCTGATCGTCTCGCGTGCGACCACCCGCCCGCCGATCGCGGCCTGGATGGCGATCTTGAAGAGCTGGCGCGGGATCAGGTCTTTCAGCCGCTCGCAGAGCGCACGGCCGCGGCTCTCGGCGGCGTTCTTGTGGACGATCATCGACAGCGCATCGACCGGCTCGGCGTTCACCAGGATGGAGAGCTTCACCAGCTCGCTCTCCTCGTAGCCGTCCATTTCGTAGTCGAAGCT
>JAUXWB010000092.1 GCA_030684475.1 Reyranella sp.
GGCTCTAAGGTCATGGAGACCGACTATCATCCATTGCGACAGGGCCGGTTTGATCCAGATCAGGGCCGGCGGTGAGATCGACGATGCGCGTTGCCGTATTCAGTACCAAACCATACGACCGGAAGTTCCTCGACGCCGCCAATACCGATGCGGGGCACGAGTTCGTGTATCTCGAATCCCGCCTGACCTTGCAGACAGTGGGTGCCGCGGAAGGCGCCAGGGCCGTGTGCGCGTTCGTCAACGACGAACTCGGCAGAAGCGTGCTCGAGGCGTTGTCGCAGCGTGGTGTTCGGCTTGTCGCGTTGCGCTGTGCGGGATTCAACAATGTCGATCTCGTTGCTGCGCGCGATCTTGGCGTGACGGTCGCGCGAGTGCCCGAATATTCGCCGCATGCCATCGCCGAACATACGGCGGCCCTGGTGCTCTCGCTGAACCGCAAGACCCATCGCGCCTATGCCCGCGTCCGCGAGGGCAATTTCGCCCTGGACGGGCTGCTGGGCTTCGATTTGAACGGCCGTACCGTCGGCATCGTCGGCACTGGCAGGATCGGTGCGGTCTTCGCGCGCATCATGACCGGCTTCGGCTGCACGATTCTCGCCTTCGACCCCAGGCGCAATCCCGATTGCAAGGCAATCGGCGTCCGTTACGTTTCCCTGGACGAGCTGTTGGCCGGCTCCGATGTCGTTTCCCTGCATTGTCCCCTGACGCCAGAGACCCATCATCTGATCGATGCCGCCGCGGTGGCGCGGATGCGCGAGGGCGCGATGCTCATCAACACCAGCCGCGGTGCCGTCATCGATACGCGCGCCGTCATCAAGGCGCTGAAGACGGGGCGCATCGGCAGCCTCGGTCTCGATGTCTATGAAGAGGAGGCCGATCTGTTCTTCGAGGATCTTTCGGACAAAGTGATCCAGGACGACGTGTTCGCCCGTCTGCTGTCCTTCCCGAATGTCCTTATCACCGGGCATCAGGCGTTCTTCACCGCCGAGGCCCTGCGCGGTATCGCCGAGACGACGATGGCGAACATCACGGGGTTCGAACGGCAGGGACGTGCCGTTCATGAGGTCTCGGTCGAGAGACTCGTCTGAGTCGAACGGCCTTGCCCGGCTCGGTGGCTCGGCCAACGGTGCATTCACCACAAAGACAGTGGAGAAAGTGGCGTCACCGAACAAACGAAACGGGCGCGCCGGATTCGGTTGCCCGCCGCCGGCGCTCGTGGCAAGCAGCATGCAGTCGAGGCGAAGAGCTCGAACAATTCAATGTCGTTCACTGGGAGGCAGGAATGAAGCGATTCAGCATGCGGCGCAGGACCTTGGTGGGCGGAGCCGCCGCTGCGACGGTTCTCGCAACCGCCGGCGGCGCCAGCGCCCAGCAGGCGGCGGCACGATCTTTCGTGCTCACGACCGCAACGACAGGCGGCACCTACTATCCCGTGGGCGTGGCGCTCGCCACGCTGGTCAAGGTCAAGCTGCAGGCGTCCAAGGGCATCGATGTCAGCGCCATCAGCTCCGCAGGCTCGACCGAGAACGTCAAGCTCATGCGCGAAAACCAGGCGCAGTTCGCCATCCTGCAGGGCCTGGTCGCCCAGTTCGCCGCGACCGGCGAAGGGCCGTTCAAGGAGGTCGGGCCGCAGAAGAACATCCGGGGCATCACGCCGCTCTGGTACAATTATTCGCAGTTCGTGGTCGACAGCAGCGCCGTCAAGACCGGCCGTATCGGCGATCTCGCGAACCTCTACGGCAAGAAGTACTCCATGGG
>JAUXWB010000096.1 GCA_030684475.1 Reyranella sp.
CGCGGCGTCTGCACCATGCCGTGGGGGCTGGAGATCCAGCTAAAGCCGTGCTTCGGCATCATGGGCGTGGCGCCCCCGCCGGAAGGGGGCCAGTGCAGCTCGGTCGAGCCGCGCGCCTTCGGCGGCAACATCGACAACAAGCACTTCAACGTCGGCACCACGGTCTACCTGCCGGTGTTCGCTCCGGGCGGCCTGTTCTCAACCGGCGACGGCCATGGCGTGCAGGGCGACGGCGAGGTCAACCTGACGGCGCTCGAAACGTCGCTCTCCGGCACCTTCCGCTTCACCGTGCGCAAGGACATCAAGCTCAACAACCCGCGCGCCGAGACCGCGACGCACTGGATCACCCATGGCTTCGACCCCGACCTCGACGACGCCGCCAAGGAGGCGCTGCGCGACATGATCCGGCTGATCACCGCCAAGACCGGACTGGCGGCCGCCGACGCCTATATGCTGTGCAGCCTGCAGGCCGACTTGCATGTGACGCAGACGGTTGACGGCAACAAGGGCATCCACTGCATGATCGCCAAGAGCCTGATCGGGGGATAGGTCTTCGCTCAAGGGACAGGCAGTCACAGAACCGGTGGTCGATGAGCCAAAGCGAGCAATGGGCGGCCAGCCGGCGTGGCATCGAGCAGAGCCGCCATTGGATCAGTCCCGCTGGCCGCCGCTCGCGGTGGCGCAAGGCGGTGTTCAACCGGCTTATCGCGGCTTTTTCCTTGGGTCTGCAGGTCACGCCGCTGCAGGCGCGCGGCCGACGCAATGCTCTTGACCTAAAGCGCGTCGACATCGAGGTGGCGCTGCCCGGGCTTCCGCCTTCGTTCGATGGCTATCGTATCCTGCAGATCAGCGACACGCATCTCGACGTCCTTCCCGCGCTCGTGGACGCCGCCCGCCGTGTACTCGAAGGCGTCGAAGTCGATTTGCTCGCCGTGACCGGGGATGTGCATGGCTCGCGTTCTGCCCCGATTGCCCACTCCGTCGAGTTGCTGATGCAGGCCCTGCAGGACGTCCGCGTGCACGGCCCGCGGCTTGCGGTGCTGGGCAATCACGATTCGGTGGAAATGGCCGCCATGCTCGAGGAGCGCGGCTTCGACGTCTTGGTCAATCGTTCGCGGATGCTCGAGCGCGGCGACGAGCGCCTGTGCGTCACTGGCCTCGACGACGTTCACAACTTCTACACCGAAGCGGCACGCGCAGCCTTCGAAGACCACGATGGCGAATACCGTATCGCCCTCGTTCATTCCGCCGAGATCGCCGATTTCGCCGATCAGGCCGGCTACGCGCTCTATCTCTCCGGCCATACCCACGGCGGGCAGATCTGCCTGCCGGGAGGAAGACCTCTGATCACGCAACTGACGCGATGCCGGCATGCGGCCGTGGGCCTTTGGCGCCAGGGGCGCATGACCGGCTACACGAGTGCCGGCCTCGGCGTGTCGGAGCCAACGGTGCGCTTCAACAGCCGTGGCGAGGTCACGATCATCACGCTACGCCGCGCATGAGCGTCACGAGCCTGCGGGTTCCTCGAGCGCCTGCCGGCCGATGTCAGGCCGCAAGCGGGACGCTAGGCTGACCTTTTTTGGGTGCATCGCATCGACCATGATGCCGATGTCTTGGTGTGCGGCTATCACGACCTTCATTGTGCCGGCGGGCGTGCCGCGTCGCCGGATCAAATGGAGGATGCAATGAAGAAGCTTCTTGCGGCGTCTGGCCTGGCGGGCGTCGCGACCGCGCTCGTTGTCGGTTCCGTCCATGCCCAGTCGACCATTGTCGACATCAAGGGAACGTGGATCGGACACGCCCAGAACATCGTCGAAGGGCCCGCACACCACCATCAGCGCGGCGCGGCTGGAACGAAGGAATCTGGCAAGTTCCTGCTGAGCGACCAAACCTTCACGTTCCGCTTCGAGGGGCAGGATGGTCGCCGGTTCTGGGGAACGCTCTCATCGGCGACGAAGACGGAGCGTCTCATCGGTTCGTTCTCGACCGACGGCAAGCGGGTCTACATGGTCGACGAGGACGGCATGATCGACGGTGCCGTCATCGATGCCAACAAGATCGACATTTGCTATCGCCATGTCCGCCCCGATTCGGCCGTCGTGGGCTGCGAGCTCATCGAGAGGAAGAAGGACTAGGCAGCCTGCGCATCCGCCCGCGTTCGGAGCGCGCGGCGATGACATCTTCAGGCAGGCTGAGTCACCGCACGCTCCCGCGCCGGCAGCGGTGGGAAGGCGAGTGCCATCGCCACGGCGGCAAGGCCGACGCCGAACGAGCCGATATAGAGGAGGCCATAGCCGCCGAAATTGTCGAACAGCCAGCCGCCGGCCGCCGGTCCCAGCGCCATGCCGAGGCTGGAGATCATGGCGGCACCGCCGAACACTGTGCCCATAATGCGCATGGGAAAGTATTCGCGCGCGATCACGGCGTAGAGCGGCATCACGCCGCCATAGGCCATGCCGAACAGGATGGCGACGGCGTAGAACTCGCCGGCACTGCGCGCGAAATAGTAGGCGCCGGCACCCACCGCCTGAACCATCAGGCCGAGCACGACGATACGGCGTGCGCCGAACCGGTCGCCGAGCAGGCCGAACAGCAGCCGGCCGCCCAGGCCGGCGAGGCCCTCGGCGCTGTAGATGGTGACTGCTGTCATGGCGGGCAGGCCGCAGGCCAAGGCATAGCTCACAACGTGGAAGATCGGACCGGAGTGCGCGGCGCAGCAGAAGAAGAAGGTGAACGACAGCACAATGAACTGCGGTGAGCGCAGCGCCCGCCCCACGGTCAGGTCCTCGCCCCCCTCGGCGGGCATTCCCGGCGCGCCTTCTTCCGCGGTCGGCGCGCGGCGCACCAGCAGCGCCGCCGGGATCAGGAGCACCCACGCCGCAATGCCGATGATGAGCTGCGCGGTGCGCCAATCGTAGGACTGGATCAGCCACTGCGCGAAGGGCGCTACCGTCATCGGCGCGACGCCCATGCCGGCCGACACCAGCGAGACGGCGAGACTGCGGTGCTTGTCGAACCAGCCGGTGACCGTGGCGATCATCGGCGCGAACACGGCGCCAGCCGCGACACCGACCACCACGCCGTAGACGATCTGGAACTCGAGCAGGCTGGTGGCGCGACTGGCCATCACGAGCCCAAGGCCCAGCAGGATCGCGCCCGCGAGCACGACGATGCGCGGGCCGAAGCGGTCGGTTAGTGCGCCCCAGCCGAAGGCTGCGACGCCCATCACCAGAAAGTCGATCGTCATGGTGGTCGAGATGCCGGTGCGCGACCAGCCGGTGGCCTCGGACATCGGCTGCAGGAAAACCGCGAGCGAGAACAACGCGCCGATGGCGACGCATCCCATCAGCGCGCCTGAACCGACGATCACCCAACCATAGAAGAACTTCATGTCGTACCTCACAGCTACACAATACATAACCTATTGGTTAAGTGTTTACAACACGAGGATAGGGTCGGGCCACACGCTCTCTTTCCGAGACGTGACTCCAACCTCGCGCCGCTGTCTTGCGAGAGCGCTGGAAAGGCGTCAGCTTTCAGGCTGGTCGGGAATTATCCGCGGAATCCCGGTTGGATGCGTCAGCGCAGGAATACCCCGGCAACCAGCACTAGCGGCAGCGGGGCGGAACGATGACTCGACACATCCGATACCTGACCGGCATGGCGTCGGTGCTCGTGACGTTCTGGTTCGCGACCGACGCCGCGCTGGCCTGCGCATGCTGCTCGAACCGGGCGGCGCGCTACGTGGAGGTCGAGAAGCTCAGCGAGAGCCGACTGGGCGAGATTGAGCGGATGACCTTCGCCGAGGCGGCATTTGTCGCCGAGGGTGCCGGTGATCATCCCGTCGAGGCCCAAAACCTCGGCACAAAGCTGCCGCTTGCGGTGGTGCAGACCCAAAAGGAGATCGTGTTCTCCTTCCGTGACCAACTGGGCCGCCCGGCCGCACTGACGCTTGTGATCCCTGAAACCATTTCAATCTTCGAGGTCGATCCACGCGACGGCGAAAAGGACGAAGGGCTCGGCCCCAATCTCTACAAGGAGTGGCAACTGACCGCGAACGCCAGTGGCACCGGCGTGTTCCGGCCTCTGGTCGGGACCAGCCAGAAGATGATGCTGATTCTGCACGGTCGCGGCCGCGGCTGCACCGAAGCGATGCATTTCACCGACTGGACGCTGCTAATCGACGGACCGGCCGGCAAACTCACCCTCTATGGCGCGCTGACGTCCGCCTTCCGCTAACTTGCAACGCCCGTGCCCAAGGCACGGTCACAACGAAAGCGGCAAGAAATCGATCTCACAGCATATCTTGCGAGAGCCGAGAAGGAAGCCGACGTACGCTTAGGGCGCCGGCACGACCGTCAGTTCAGTGCCATTGATGCCCGTCACCCGCACCTTGGCGCCGGCCACCATGTCCGGGCCGGTCACCGTCCAGCTTCCATCCCCCAACTTGATCCGGCCGCGGCCGGCCAGAATCGGCGCGTCGAGCACGAGCGTGCGGCCGATCAGGCTGTCGCCACGGGCGTTGAGTGTCGACGACGGCGAGTCGATGTTCTGCAAGCGTCGTAGCGTCCGCCTGAGCCCGACCGCCGAGACGACGGCGATCACTGCGAACGTCAGAAGCTGCCACTCCAGTGTCAGATCGGGCACGACAAGCAGAAACAGGCCCGATGCCAGCGCTCCGATCGCCAGAAACATGAACACTACGCCGGGCAGCATCATCTCGAAGACGAGCAACACGGCAGCAAGTGCCCACCAGTGCCAGAAGACAACCTTGAACATCGTCATCGTCGCCGCCCTAGCCCGCGCTGGGAACCGAGCCGCGCGGCCGGGCAGCGGCTTCGATGCCCCGCGCCTGGGCTTCCTTGGCGAGTTCGCCGATGCCGGCGATCGAGGCCATGATCCCCGCCGCTTCGACGGGCAGAAAGAAGACCTTCGAGTTGGTGCTCGAGCCCATCTTGGACAGCGCCTCGACGTACTTGGTGCCCAGGAAGTAGTTGGTCGCCTGCACGCCGTTGCCGGCGATCGCCGCCGCCACGACGGAGGTGGCCTTCGCCTCGGCCTCG
>JAUXWB010000134.1 GCA_030684475.1 Reyranella sp.
GGGACCGCACCACCATCAATTTGCCATTCGGCCGCGGTGCAGTCACCGGCGTCGACGCGGTGATCGTACCGCCGGATGCCGATGCCGAAACCATGGAAAAGTGCCGCCTCCAGCTCGAGGGCTAGTTGAACGAAGCGGCCCGCCGCGCCTATGCGATGGTCGGCCGCCCGGAGGCAGGCCTTGACTAACCCCCTGCCGATGACGCTGCGGGTTTACCGGAAGCTGTCTGCGGCGATGATGCCGTTGGCGCCGGCGCTGATCAAGCGGCGGCTGAAGCAGGGCAAGGAGGATCCGGCGCGGGTCGGCGAGCGCCGCGGCATGAGCGCGGATATTCGGCCGCACGGGCCGCTGGTGTGGATTCACGGCGCCAGCGTCGGCGAAGTGCTGGCGGCCGCGGGCCTGATAGAACGATTGCGGGAGCTCAATCTGCGAATCCTGCTGACGTCGGGCACGGTGACCTCGGCCGATATCGTCGCCAAGCGCTTCCCCGCCGATATCATCCATCAATATGTGCCCTACGATTCGCCGCGCTATGTCGGGCGCTTTCTCGATCACTGGCGGCCTTCGCTGGCGCTGTTCATCGAATCCGACCTGTGGCCCAATCTGATCCTGTCGAGCGCGGCGCGGCGGCTGCCGATGGTGCTGATCAACGGCCGGATGTCGCAGCGCTCGTTTCCGCGCTGGACCCGGATGAGCGGCACGATCTCGGCATTGCTCGGCAAGTTCGAGGTCTGCCTGGCGCAATCGACGCTCGATGCCGAACGCTTTGCCGCGCTCGGCAGCCGCAACGTCGTCACCACGGGAAACCTGAAGCTCGACGTGCCGGCGCCGCCGGCCGATCCTGCCAAACTGGAGCGGCTGATGTCGGTGACGCGCGGCCGTCCGATCATCGTCGCGGCGTCGACTCATCCCGGCGAGGAGGAAATCCTGTGTGAAGCGCACCGGACGCTGGCGGGATTCTTTCCCTCGCTCCTGACCGTGATCGTGCCCCGGCATGCCGATCGCGGCGAGGCGATCGCCCGCACGATCGAGGCTTGCGGCCTGCACGCAGCCTTGCGGTCGCGCGAGGAATTGCCGACGGCGACCACCGATACTTACGTCGCGGACACCATGGGCGAACTTGGATTGTTCTACCGGCTGGCGCCGGTCGTGTTCATGGGCGGCTCGCTGGTGCCGCATGGCGGGCAGAATCCGATCGAGGCGGTCAAGCTCGGCGCGTCGATCGTCCATGGCCCGCACGTGTTCAATTTCACCGACGTCTACGAGGCGCTTGATCGCGCCGGCGGCGCCAGGCAGGCCGACACCCAGGAAGCGCTGGTCAAGCAGCTCGGCCAGTTGCTGGCCAATCCGGCGGTGCGCGACGAGTCGGTGGCCGCTTCGGCGCGCGTGGTCGAACAGCTCGGCGGCGCGCTCGATCGCACGCTGACGGCACTCGAACCCTATCTGTTGCAGTTGCGGTTCGAGATCGGAGCGGCCAATGCGTGAGCCGGCCTTCTGGCACCGGCCCCCGTCCTGGATTTCGCGTTTGCTGTTGCCGCTTGGCGCGCTCTATGGCGCGGTAGCGGGCCAGCGCATGCAGCGCGAGGGTTTCGATGCCGGCATCCCCGTGCTCTGCGTCGGCAATTATCACACCGGCGGCGCCGGCAAGACCCCCACCGTCTTGGCCCTCACGCGATTGCTGCGCGATCTCGGCGAGACGCCGGTCGTGCTCAGCCGCGGCTATGGCGGCCGGTTGCGCGGCCCGGTCATGGTCGACCTTGCGCGCCACGCCGCCGCCGATGTCGGCGACGAGCCGCTGATGCTGGCCGCGACGGTGCCGGTGGCGGTGGCGCGCGATCGCCTCAATGGCGTCGCCCTGGCGCGCTCGCAGGGCGCCAGCGTGATCCTGATGGATGACGGCTTTCAGAATCCCGCCGTCGCCAAGGATGCTTCGCTGATCGTGATCGACAGCGACCGCGGTCTCGGCAACGCCTGCGTGTTTCCCGCAGGACCCTTGCGCGCGCCGCTGCATCAGCAGCTCGCCCGCACCGACGCGCTGATCGTGATCGGCAATGGCGCGGCCGCCAACGCCGTCGCCGCCGCGATCGCCGCGCAAGGCGGACCGGTGTTCGCGGCACGCCTGAAGCCGACCGGCGCCTCGGTGGCCGCGCTCGCGGCCACGCGCGTGCTGGCCTTCGCCGGGATCGGCGATCCCGGCCGCTTCTTCCGCACGCTGCGCGCCAGTGGAATCGAGGTGGTGCGGGAACGCGCCTTCGCCGATCATCACCCGTTTTTGCAAGGCGAGATCGAGGCGCTGATCGCCGAAGCCGCGCGCGAGGGGCTGACGTCGGTGACGACGGAAAAGGATCTGGCGCGGCTGCGGACGGCGGGGGGGATTCCGTCCTGGGCGCACGGCATCGTGCCGTTCGCGGTGACGCTGGAGTTCGACGATGCCGCGGGGTTGCGCAAGTTCGTGAGCGGTCAGCTGTTCAAGGCGAGAGAGAAGAAGTTCAGCAAAAACTCTGGTCGTCCCGGCGAACGCCGAGACCCATAATCCCGGTCAAGAAGGTCTCGACCGTATTGCCGTAACGAGACGGCACGGCGTATGGGTCCCCGCGTTCGCACTATTGCATGCACACATCTTTGGGTCGGCTCGCAGCCTCGGAGAAAAGTACGAGTCTTTTCAATGGTCCGCGCGCAACCCACCCAAGATTAGTCCCAAACAGGGGGTCATCTAAGTCTCTGTTTTAGATTCGGTTTTTGAGATGTGTGCATGCGATAGCGCGTTCGCAGGGACGACGAAATACCTTCAACCCTTCACCGCCGCCGGATAATGCCGCTGCAGCACCGCGTTCGGTATCGCGTAGGCCTCCTGCAGGTCGACGCTCCAGTATTTCAGCTCGTCGAGCGGTATCCGCGCGTCGGTCACCGCGCAACGCACATAGGTTCCAGGCGAGATCACGCGGAAATCGCCATCGAGATACTGCACCTGGGCTTCGCCATGGCCCGAGGGGCCGAATTTATTCAGCACGGTTGAACGTCTCCGGCCAGTCCCCTGGGATTCAGGGCGCAGGCTAACTGCTTTTCCAGCATGCGATCTATCACAGATAGGTCGCATGTGTCCGCCCGTCAAACCCACCGATTTGTGATGATTTTAGGCTTTTGACGCATGATAGGCTTGGATCGTCTGGACCGCTGTCCTCGTGGCAACCCGGAACGTGATGCGCCTTATCTCAGCCACTGCATTCCTGACGGTCTTCCTGACGGCTGCCGCTGCTGCAGCGCCGCTGCCGGCGCCGCATCAGGTCGACATCCCCTTCAGCGGCGGCGCGCTCCATGCGCAGCTGTACAAGCCCGACGGCGACGGCCCGTTTCCGGTCGTCATCGCGCTGCACGGCTGCGGCGGCCTCGCCGGCCTTTCCGGGCCGGTGCAGCGGCGCTATCTCGACTGGGCCGAGCCCTTGCTGAAGAGCGGCTCGGCGGTGCTGCTGCCGGACAGCTACGGTTCGCGCGAGTTGGGGCCGCAGTGCCGCGTCAAGGAGCGACGCGTCCACGCCCGCCGTGAGCGGGTGGCCGATATCAAGGCCTCGCGGCAATGGCTGCAGCAGCAGCCCTGGACGGCGCGCGACCGCATCAGCCTGATGGGATGGGCGGAGGGCGCCAGCGCCTTGCTGTGGGCGGTGCGTCCGCAATCGCCGACGCGCAAGGTCGAGCCGGATTTCCGCTCGGCGATCGCGTTCTATCCGGACTGCCGGATCTCGTCCGGCCTCGGATGGAGCGCACGGGTTCCGACGCTGCTGCTGATCGGCGCCCGGGACGACATCAGTTCGCCGCCGGCCTGCCGCCAGATGGTCGACGGCGCGCGCGGCCGCAGCGCGCTGGCGCGGATCGTGGTCTATCCCGGCGCGCTGCACGATTTCGACCGCGCCAATCTTCCGCCGCAGGCGATCGGCGCCGCGGCCGACCCCGCATTGCCGGAGCGTGGCCATTTCGGCGCGGACCCGGCAGCGCGCGCGGACTCGGTGAGGCGGGTTAAGGAATGGCTGGCGCGATAGGGGGAAGTAGGAACGAACGCGGCCCCTAAAACAAACTTCCCTGACCAGCCGGCTTGACCGCGCGCTTCGGCGCTGCGCCCTTCGGCTCGCTCGCTACCGGCTTCACCGGACGCGTCCCCACCGGCCGGTCTGCATCCGCCGTTGCGCCGACGCGGCCGTCGGCGAATTCGATGTCGAGATACGCGCCCGGGCCGATCTCGGCCGCGGCATGCACGGGCTGGCCCTGCTCATCGCGCACCAGGGCGAACCCGCGCGCCAGCACGCCGCGGTAGGACAGCGCCGACAACAATTGCCCGCTATGGGCGACCCGCGCGTCGAGCCGCTGCATCACGGTGGCGACCGCGCGCCGCGCGCGCTCGGCCAGCCGCAGCGTGCGCTCGCGCTGGCGCGCGATGGTCTGGCGCTGCGCCTGCGCATTGGAGAGTTTTGACGCCTTCAGGCGAATCTCGAGGCCGGCGAAACGATCGCGGCGGCGGCGCACCAGCGAGCGCGCGCTGAGGCTCAGCCGTTCGCTGTTGATCGTGAGCCGTTGCGCGGCGTGACTGACCTGCGCATGCAGGACGCGCAAGGTCAGCTTGGCGCTGCTGGCCGCGAAGCGGCGGAAATGTGCGTGCGTATTGGCTTTGAGGCCGCGGGGCAGGGCGCTGGTCGCACCGTCGAGCCGCTGCCGCGGGATCGCCAGCAACTCGCCGGCGGCGGGCAGCGCCCGGGCGGCTGCGCGCAACTCGTTGCGGCGGCCTTCCTGGGCGCGCTGCCAGCACAGCATGGTGCGCCGCGCCAGCGCGGACACCTCGACGAACAGTTCGGCGCGCACCGGCACCGCCATTTCGGCGGCGGCGGTCGGCGTCGGCGCGCTGATGGCGCTGATGGAAGAGCGCAAGAAAAAGCTCGCCGCCGAAGGCCTGTTCGACGAGGCGCGCAAGCAGTTGCTGCCGTGGCTTCCGGAAGTGATCGGTGTCGTGACGTCGCCGACGGGTGCGGTGATCCGCGACATCCTGCACCGGCTGCAGGACCGCTTTCCGCGGCGCGTGGTGGTGTGGCCCGTCAAGGTGCAGGGCGAGGGTTCGGCCGAACAGGTCGCGGCGGCGATCCGCGGCTTCAATGCGCTGCCGGAAGGCGGCAGGATACCAAGGCCGGATCTTTTGATCGTCGCGCGCGGCGGCGGCTCGCTGGAGGACCTGTGGTCGTTCAACGAGGAGATCGTGGTGCGCGCCGCCGCTGAAAGCATGATCCCGCTGATCTCGGCGATCGGACACGAGACCGACATCACCCTGATCGACTTCGCCGCCGACAAGCGCGCGCCGACGCCGACGGCGGCTGCCGAAATGGCGGTGCCGGTGCGCGCCGAACTGTTCGTCGAGGTGTCCGCGCTGGCGCGGCGCACCATGCTGTGCTGGCAGCGCGCCCAGGAAAGCCGCCGCAACGAGCTGCGCGCAGCTGCCCGGGCGCTGCCCGGGCTCAGCGAGTTGCTGGCGATCCCGCGGCAGCGGCTGGACGGGGCGGCGAGCGCCCTGCCCCGCGGATTGAAAGCCAATACGCATGCGCATTTCCGCCGCTTTGCGGCGAGCAGCGCCAAACTGACGTTGCGGGTGCTGCACGCGCAGGTCAGCCACGCCGCGCAACGGCTCACCATCAACAGCGAACGGTTGAGCCTCAGCGCGCGATCGCTGGTGCGCCGTCGCCGCGATCGTTTTTCCGGCCTCGAGGTTCGCCTGAAGGCGTCGAAGCTCGCCAATGCGCAGGCGCAGCACCAGACCATCGTGCGCCAGCGCGAACGCACCCTGCGGCTGGCCGAGCGCGCGCGGCGCGCCGTCGCCACCGTGATGCAGCGGCTCGACGCGCGGGTCGCCCATAGCGGACAGCTGTTGTCGGCGCTGTCCTATCGCGGCGTGCTGGCGCGCGGCTTTGCCCTGGTGCGCGACGAACAGGGACAGCCCGTGCATGCCGCGGCCGACATCGGCCCGGGCGCGGTTCTCGACATCGAATTCGCCGATGGGCGCGTCGGCGCGACCGCGGATGCGGACCGGCCGGTGGCGACGCGACCGGTGAAGCCGGCGGCCGGCGAGAAGGCAGCAGCGCCCAAGCGCGTGGTGAAGCCGGTTGGCCAGGGCAGCTTGTTTTAGCGAGAGCGATTTCTTACCCTCCCCTAGAGGGGGAGGGTCGGCTCATATTGAGCGCAGCGAAATGTGAGACGGGGTGGGGTGATCTCTCAACTCGGGCACTGTTCGAGGCGAGAGACTGTCACCCCACCCCGCCGCTCCCCGAACGATGCTTCGCATCGCCGGGGTCGCGTCGACCCAAGAGCGAGCTTCGCTCGTCTCGACCCCTCCAGGGGAGGGCAAGGGACTCACTCACCTCACCTCGCCGCTCCCGAAATCATCCGAAGTCGGGGGTTTGACGGGCGGACATCATGACCTATTTATGATAGATCGCACTCTGGAAATGCATACAGCCTCGGCCTGATCGTCGGGGATCGGGAGACAACAGACCGTGCTGAATAAATTCGCCCCGTCGGGCCATGGCGAAGCCCAGGTGCAATATCTGGATGGCGATTTCCGCGTGATCTCGCCGGGAACCTATGTGCGCTGCGCGGTGACCGACGCGCGGATCCCGCTCGACGAGCTGAAATACTGGAGCGTCGACCTGCAGGAGGCTTACGCGATTCCGAACGCGGTCTTGCAGCGGCATTATCCGGCGGCGGTGAAGGGTTAGGATTCTTACCCTCCCCTGGAGGGGGAGGGTCGGCGCGCATCGCGCGAAGCGAGATGTGCGCCGGGGTGGGGTGATCTCTCAACTTGGGCACTGTTCGAGGTGAGAGACCTTCACCCCACCCCGCCGCGCGTTACACGCGCGTCGACCCTCCCCCTCCAGGGGAGGGTGAAGAAATCCGATACTGCTTCTCTCTTGCCTTGAACAGCCGGTCGCTCACGAACTTCCGCAACGCCGCGGTATCCTCGAATTCCAGCGTCACCGGGAACGGCACGATCTCGTTCGCCAGGGATCCCAGCCGCGCCAGATCCTTTTCCGTCGTGACCAGCGTCAGCCCGTCGCGGGCCGCTTCGGCGATCAGCGCCTCGATCTCGCTTTGCGAAAACGGATGATGGTCGGCGAAGGCGCGTTCGCTGACGACCTCGATGCCGGCGGCGCGCAGCGTCCGGAAGAAGCGGCCGGGATCGCCGATCCCGGCGAAGGCCAGCACGCGCTTGCCCCCGAGCGCGGCGATCGAGGCGTCGGTTGGCTTCAGATGTGCTGACAGCACCGGCCGGCCCCGCACGGCGATCGCGGCGGCGACCGCGTCGGCACCCGTGCCATCGCCGATCACGATCAGCGCATCGGTGCGGGCGAGTTGCAGATCGAGCGGCGCGCGCAAGGGACCTGCGGGAAATACGCAGGCGTTGCCGATGCCTCGGCTGGCATCGATCACAATCAGCGACGCGTCCCTGGCGATCGCGGGATTCTGAAAACCGTCATCCATCAGGATCACGCTGGCGCCCTGCGAGCGCGCCAGGGGAACGCCCCCGAGGCGGTCACGCGCGACCGCCACCGGCACCGTCCGCGCCAGCATCAGGGGTTCGTCGCCGACATCGGCGGCGGTGTGGCGCGCAAGGTCGACCATGACCGGGCCGCGCAACCGGCCACCATAGCCGCGGCTGAGCACGACCGGCGTCTCGCCGAGATCGCGCAGCAGTTTTGTCAGGGCCAGCACGGTGGGGGTCTTGCCCGCACCGCCGGTGTGATAATTGCCGACGCACAGTACGGGGATGCCTGCATCAAAACCGTCGCGCTGCATGCGCTGGCCCGCCACCGCGCCATAGAGCGCGGCAAGCGGCATCAGCAAACGCGATCTCCAGGACGCGGGCCGGTGCCAGAAGGCCGGCTCACGCATTGGCCGCTCCCATCTCGATCCGCAACTGCAACAGATAGGGCTCCAGCGCGGCGAGAGTGCGCTCGAGCCCGCCGCCGAGCTGCTCGACCACACGCGCCGAGGCCGCCACCGACGCGTCGCGCGCCGCCGGATCGGCCAGCAGCTGGCCAAGCTGTTTCACCAGCGCTTCGTGGGTGTCGGCCTGCCTGGCGCCGCCGGCGCGATCGAGCGCCTCGTAGACGTCGGTGAAGTTGAAGACGTGCGGGCCATGAATGATCGAGGCGCCGAGCTTGATGGCCTCGATCGGATTCTGCCCGCCGTGCGGAACCAGCGAGCCGCCCATGAACACGACCGGCGCCAGCCGGTAGAACAATCCGAGCTCGCCCATGGTGTCCGCGACATAGATATCGGTAGCCGCGGTCGGCAATTCCTCGCGCGAACGCAAGCCGGCGTGCAGGCCGTTCATCTCGATGGTGCGGGCGACCGCCTCGCCGCGATCGGCATGCCGCGGCACGATCACCGTCAGCAGCGTGGGGAAGAATCCGGCCAGCGTCCGATGCGCCTCGCACAGGATTTCTTCCTCGCCGGGATGGGTCGACGCCGCGACGACGATCGGGCGGCCGCGCGTCACTGCCATCAGCCGCTCCAGTCTGGCGGAGTCGGCGGGCGGCGCCGGCACGTCCAGCTTCAGATTTCCGGTGGTGACGACGTTGCGGCTGCCCAGCGCGGAAAACCGTTCGGCGTCGAGCTTCGACTGGGCGAGGCAGACCTCGAACTTGCCGAGCAATGCCGCGATCGTGCCGCTCATCCGGCTCCAGCGCGGGAACGAACGCTGCGACATCCGGCCGTTGATCAGCACCATCGGCAACCGCCGCGCGGCGCTCGACAGGATCAGGTTGGGCCACAGATCGGACTCGATGAACAGCGCCAGCGAAGGCCGCCAGTGATCGAGAAAGCGGGCGACATAGCGCGGCGAATCGTACGGCACATATTGATGGATGATGTCGGCGGGAAACCGCCTGGCGACGATCGCCGCCGAAGTCACCGTACCCGACGTCAGCAGGATCCGCAGATTTAGCGCGCGCAATCTCTCGATCAGGGCCGCCGCCGCCAGCACCTCGCCGACGCTGGCGCCGTGAATCCACACCAGCGGCCCGTGCGGCCGGATATCCGCGCTCATGCCGCGGCGCTCGCCGACCCGCGCCGGATCCTCCTTGCCCTGCTTCAGCCGCCGCTTGATCAGCGCCGGCGCCAGCGGCAGCATCGCGGAGGACAGCTTCCGGTAAACCCGCAGCGTCATCGGCAGGGGGTCAGTCAAGGCCTGTCTCCGGACGGCCGACCAGGGCATAGGCGCGACGGGCCGCCTCGTTGAGGTAATTCTCGAGCTGGAGGCGACACTTTTCCATGGTTTCGGAATCGGCGTCCGGCGGGACGATAATCGCATCGACGCCGGTCACTGCACCGCGGCCGAATGGCAAATTGATGGTGCTGCGGTCCCAGTTCTTCAACCGTATGAAACGGCTGGTCACCATCGCGAAGGGTATGATCGGCCGGCCGGATTCCCGCGCCAGCATGATGATGCCGAGCCCTGCAATCCGCGAGCGCTTCGGCACGTCGGCGGTGGAGGCTACATTGTATCCCTCCTCGAGTGCCTGGACCATCTGCCTGAAGGCGCCGACGCCGCCCTTGCGGTGAAACGCACCGCCATGGTCTCCGGAACCGCGGATGGTCTCGATGCCGAGCCGCTCGGCGGCGATGGCGTTGAACTCACCGTCGCGATGCCTTGATATCAGCACCTTGGCGCGATGGCTCTCCTTGGTCTTGATGAACGGCGTCAGGAAATGCTGGCCGTGCCAGAACGCGAAGATCGCCGGCTGCGCCGGCTCGACCAGTTCATAGACGTTGGGCGGATCGAACGTGAACCTGTTGGTCAGCCAGACCAGCCGCAGGTACTCGGCCGCGAGAAATCCCACAGCATGCTGAACCCAGCTGCTGCGCAGCACATTGCGAACGAGCTTTTTCAACTGGCGGGCTTCGCGTCTTGACCTGGATCGAGCAGCCGGTGGAGGTGCACGACGAAGTAGCGCATATGGGCGTTGTCCACGGTCTGCTGCGCTTTCGCCTTCCAGGCGGCATGCGCGGTGGCGTAATTGGGAAATACGCCGACGATCTCGACGGCATCGAGATCCTTGAACGTGGTGTGTTCGAGGTCGGTCAGTTCACCCCCGATGACGAGGTGCAGCAATTGCTGCTGGGCATTATCTGGCATGTTTCTTTTTCCTAATGCGGTGCCCGGCAAAGCAGCAGCAGAAGCGGTCTTAACACGTATCGGGTCGTGACGCGTATCGAGACGCTCAGGGCAGCGGGTGGTTGCGAAAATGCTCGACGATACGCGCATGACGATCGCGTCCCGCGGCCACCAATACCCCGTGCGTCACTTCCCGGCGATTGTAGAGGATGGTGTCCCCCGAGAGCGCGGTCATATTACCATTCGCTTCCTGCACGATCAAATTGGCCGCGGCAAGGTCCCAGTCGCGGCTTTGGCCGCCGGCAAAAGCCGCATCCAGGCTGCCCTGCGCGACCCGGCACAGCCGAAGCGCCAGCGATCCGATTCGGGGGTGAAGTACGGTCTCCCCGGAGGAGACGTTGAGTCGTTCGACCAGCGGCTTCGGCCCGGCGACGCGGGGGAAATCCAGTTCCGTGCCGGGTGCCGCGGCAACGGACATATCGTTCAGCGTAGCGCCCTGCCCGCGCACCGCGAAGAAAAATTCGTCGCTGACCGGCACGAACACCGCCGCCAGCACCGGCGTCGCATCCTGCACCAGCGCAACACTGACGCACCAGTCTTCGCGGCCGGCGAGATAGCCGCGGGTGCCGTCGATCGGATCGACGATCCAGGTCAGCCGCTTGCCGAGCCGCTTGTCGTCGTCGACGCTTTCCTCCGACAGCCAGCCATAGTCCGGGGTGGCCGAGCGCAGCCTGCTTTCCAGCAGGTCGTTGACGGCGATATCGGCCTCGGACACCGGCGACGACGCGCCCTTGGTCCAGTTCTTCAGTTCGGTACGGAACAGCGACAATGCCAGCGCGCCGGCCTCGCGCACGGTATCGGTCAGCAGGGCGGCGTCGCGCGTCAGCACCTCGCGCGTCGAAATCGTGTCATGGACGCGCCCGGTGCTAACGTCCGCCAAGCGTCAGCCCCTCGATGCGAACCGTCGGCGCGTTGACGCCGTAGCGGAATTCCAGATCGTTGGCCGGAATCATCGACTTGAATATCTCCAGCAGATGTCCGGCGATCGTCACCTCGCTCACCGCATAGGTGATCTCGCCATTCTCGATCCAGAAGCCGGAGGCGCCGCGGCTGTAATCGCCGGTGACGCCATTGACGCCGGAGCCGATCAGGTCGGTGACGTAAAATCCCTGACGGATGTCGGAGACCAGCTCGGCCGGCGTGGCTTCGCCCGCCTCCAGATGCAGATTGTAGGATCCTGGCGACGGCGACGACGAGACGCCGCGATGGGCGTGACCGGTGGTGACCAGCCCGAGTTCGCGCGCGGTCGCGCAATCCAATAGCCAGGAGGTCAGCACGCCCTCATCGATGATGGCGAGTTTTTTCACCTTGACGCCCTCGGCGTCGAACGACTGCGAGCGCAAGCCGCGCACCCGCAAGGGATCGTCGATAATGCGGATGTTCTTGCTGAACAATTGCTGGCCGAGACGATCCTTCAGGAAGGAGGTCTTGCGCGCGATCGAGGCGCCGTTCACGGCCCCGACGAGATGACCGACCAGCGAGCCGGAAACCCGGGGATCGAACACCACGGGCACCTTGCAGGTCTCGACCTTACGCGGATTGGCGCGCGCCACGGTGCGCTCGCCGGCCTTGCGGCCGACGCTTTCGGGCGATGCGAGATCGGCGGCATGCGGCGCCGAAGCGTAGTCATAGTCGCGTTCCATGCCGGTGCCGTCGCCGACAATGGCGGTCATCGAGATGCCCTGGCTGGAGCGCAGATAAGAGCCGTGAAATCCGGTCGAGGTCACCAGCACCATGCCGCCGATGCCGGTCGAGGCCGATGCCCCGCCGGACTTGCTGACGCCCTTGACCGCGAGTGCGGCGGCTTCGGCTTCGCAGGCGCGGCGTTCGAGCTCGGATGTCGAGGGAACCTGCGGGTCGAGCAAATCGAGATCGGGAAAATCGCGCGCCAGCAACGACGGATCAGCGAGCCCGACATACTTGTCGTCGGGCGCCACCCGCGCCATCGCGACGGCGCGCTCGGCAAGTTTCGCGACGCCATCGCCGCTGATGTCGTTGGTCGAGACCACCGCCTGGCGCTGTCCGACCAGCACGCGCAGTCCGACGTCGTCGCCCTCGGAACGTTCGGATTCCTCGACGCGCCCGTCGCGCACCTCGACGCCTTGCGAGATGCCGCGCACCGCCACCGCGTCGGCGGCATCGGCGCCGGCGCGCTTCGCCGCCTCGACAAGGCGCTGCGCCAGCGTGCTCAGCGCCGATTGATCGAACAGGTCGGAAGAGGCTGCTTTCGAGGAAAGCGCCGATGCGGCAGATGGTGAAGAGATCACGAATAAAATCCCTTGGGATTGAGGGCATTTTGGGGGGCGTCGAGGCGAGCCCTAAAGCAAATCAGCAGACCCTTCAGATGTGCCTGATTCACAGCGATTTCAAGCGTTTGTTGCACCGGAAAGCCAATGATTTTCGGCTTGCCCGCAAGGTCTCGTCAATCATGTCGGCCAAGGTCTTGTCAATCATGCCGGCCGGTGACTTGGGATTAACCAGCCTTTTTAAGCCAATCCGGAGGCGGCTCGGCTACGGTCTCACACATCGACCGGGAACATAATCCTGGCGGGGAGATAAAGCCGTGAGGCGTCAAACAGCTACAAGCGGGATCAATCCCGCCGGGTCGAGCCGCGCCTTGCGGCTCGACCCTCATTCCCTGCCCGTCCGCTTCGATGCGCATGATACCCGCGCAGACGGCGGCGTGCGGAACATCGAACTCCACCGCGAACGCGTCGTGCTGCGCCGTGCCGTCAGCGGCATGCAGATGGCGATCAACGTCCGCGTCAGCGATTTTCTCGGCGTCGCGCTGCGCGGCATCGACGATGCGCAGATGCTGGTGCTGGTGCATCGCGATCCGTCATTGACGATTCCGTTGTGCGTCAGCTCCGACCGCGAGGAAATCGCCGCCGCCTGGCAGATGTGGAGCGAAATCTTCGCGCTTCCGCAAATGCCGGAAGACAAGACCCGCGAACCCTCGCCGCGCCGCCGCCGCCGCAACGCGATCCGGGCCCGTCGGCCGAAATTCCTGGTGCGCCGGCGCGCCGGCGATCCGCTCAATCCGGCCAGCGTCCATCGGGGCGAGCGCGAGATCATCGCGAGGGAGTGAGCGCTTTCATCTTGCTACACACACCGGCGTCATACTGAGGTGCGCGCACTCAGCGGCGCAATTGCGCCGCGGACTTGCGCGCCTCGAAGGATGGATGCGACGAAGGTGCCCGCTGCCCATCCTTCGAGGCTCGCCGAAGAGGCTCGCACCTCAGGATGACGACCGATTAACCGGCACGCATCACCGCATCGACCAGCAATCCCGCGAACAGCAACAGCCCGGCATCACGATTCGATTTGAACAGCCGCAGGCACAGCGCGGGATCGCCAATTTCCAGCCGCCGGATCTGCCAGACCAGATGCGCGGCGAATGCGGCCAGTCCGATCCAGGCCGGCCAGCGCGCAGCACCCAGCGACAGCGCAGTGCCGATCAGCAGCACCGCGAGGCCATAAAATATCGTCAGTGCCCGATGGGTGCGCGCGCCGAACAGGAGCGCGGTGGATTTCACGCCGATCAGCGCGTCGTCCTCGGTATCCTGATGGGCGTAGATGGTGTCGTAACCGATCACCCAGGCGATCGAGCCGGCATAGAGCACCAACGCGGTTGAATCGATCCGTCCGAGGATGACCGCAAACCCCATCAGCGCGCCCCAGGAGAAGGCGAGGCCGAGCACGACCTGGGGCCACCAGGTAATCCGCTTCATGAACGGATAGACCGCGACGATGACCAGCGAGGCGATGCCTGTCATGATTGCGAAGCGGTTGAACTGCAGCAGCACCAGCAGCCCGACCAGCGCCTGGGCGACCAGGAAGATCGCCGCCTGCTTCACACTGACCTGTCCCGCCGGGATCGGCCGCGACCGCGTTCGTTCGACACGGGCGTCGAGATCACGATCGGTGATGTCGTTCCAGGTGCAGCCGGCGCCGCGCATGACGAAGGCGCCGATGAAGAACAGTGCGATCACGAACAGCAACTGGCTGACGTCGCGCGCAATGCCGGCAGCGAGCGCGGCCGACCACCAGCATGGCATCAGCAACAGCCAGGAGCCGATCGGCCGGTCGAAACGGGAAAGCCGCAAATAGGGGCGCGACCAGGACGGCGCATGCGTATCGACCCAGTTGCCGGTGGCATCGGCAACCCGGGCCGTGACGTCGCTCATCGGAAGGCGATCATCGCGTGAGGACGTTTCCGTTCAGGGTGTCGAAGGTGCTGCCGCCTTTTCGCACGGCGGTGGCCTCCGGTAGCGCGGCCGAAGAGCCCAGCACTTCGCTCAGGCTCGGGCCGGCAGGGCCTCGCTGCTGCACCTGCTGTGCCGCCGCACAGACTTTCCTCTGCATGTTCTCGGTGTTCTTGTGGCCGGTTTTCATCTGGTCGGCGAGCTGCGCTGGAATCCCGCATCGGGCGGCGTTGGTTTCGACGAATTTGATCATCTTGATTTCGGCCTGGCCGAAATTGCCGATGAGCTTGCAGGCTTCGTCCGGGGGCGCCTTGCGTTCGCCGGCGGCCTTGATCAGCTTGGCGCGCTTCTCCGCCTCTTCGCGCAACGGCAGGAACTTCTTCATGCAGTCTTCGGGCGGACCGCCTGCCTGCGGGGGAGGCGCAGACGGGCGCTGGAACGCGGAGCCGGTGATCGGCGCCGCACCCGTCGCCGGAAATGGACTGGGCGCCCCGACGGAAGCGGCAGGAGCCGCGCCATTGACCGGCGGAAACGGTGAAGCGTTGGCGGGCGCGGCCTGGCCGGGCAGCGGCGCCGGAAACGCACTTTGCGCAGAAGCCTGGCCGGCATGGCAGGTCACGAGAGCCACGGTGAGCGGCACAATCAAGCGGCGGATGATCAAGGCTGTTCCTCCGGCACGGTCGAACGGTCCCCAGCGTCTTCCCAATGGAAGAGCGATTCAGAATAGGGGCTTTTTACGATTCCTGCCGCCTCTTAACAACCTGCCGATTTTGGCAACAGCGCGGCGTAGAGCCACGCCGCAGGGCGATATTTGCATTAATTCGGCTACTTTGGGCTAAAAGGCAGCCGATTGGAACCTTGACCATGCCTCAACACGATTTTCGCAGCCCCCGCCTGTTTGTCGATGCCGCGCTGGCATCGGGTGAAACGGTCGCGCTCGAACGCAACCAGAGCAATTACCTCGGCAATGTGCTGCGGCTTGCCGCCGGCGACACGATTCTGGCCTTCAACGGGCGCGATGGCGAATGGCGGGCCGCAATCGCCGGCCGTAAACGGCCGGACAGCCTGGTGATCGGAGCCCAGACCCGCGAGCAGGATCGGCTGCCCGATATCGCCTACGTCTTTGCGCCCTTAAAGCACGCCCGGCTCGACTATATGGTGCAGAAGGCGGTCGAGATGGGAGCCTCGGCGCTGCGGCCGGTGGTGACCCGCTTCACCCAGGTCTCGCGGGTCAACAGCGAGCGGATGCGCGCCAATGTCATCGAGGCCGCCGAGCAATGCGGTATCCTGAGCCTCGCCGACGTCGCCGAGCCGGTGCCGCTCGATCGGTATTTGAGCCAGCGCGAAGCCCGGCGCCTACTGGTATTCTGCGACGAGGCCGCAGAGACGGCAGATCCGCTGCGGGCGCTGCAAAGCGAACCGGCGGAATTCCCCGGAATTGACGTCCTGATCGGCCCCGAAGGCGGATTTGCCGAGGAAGAGCGCGCCAATCTGCTCCGGCAGCCCCGAATCCTGCGGCTTTCGCTGGGACCACGGATCCTGCGGGCCGATACCGCCGGCGTCGCGGCGCTCGCGCTGGTGCAGGCGGCACGTGGCGACTGGAGCGGATCCGGGCTGATTGGTTAAAGCCACGCTCCAGCGGTCGTCGCCGCGATTGCCGGTCCTTGCCGTTTGGGCAGCCTGTTAAGCCATCCGGCTATTCCCAGTCGAAACCCCGGCCGGGCCATGCTAAGGGCTGCGCCCTGACCTCTGGTTCCCCGTTTTTCGGGATAGTTGGACTTCGCGATGACCCTGACCGCCGCCCCTCGTGCGACCGGATCCGCCGCATGGGCGGACGCCCTGCTATTGTCGTTCACGCAGGCCGGCTACCTGCAGGCCGAGCCGGGAATCCTGCAGCCGGCCGAGCCGTTTCTGGATCTGTCGGGCGAGGACATCCGCAAGAGCCTTTATCTGACCACCGACCCCGGCGGTGAGGAATTGTGTCTGCGGCCCGACCTCACCATTCCGGTGGCACGGGACTATCTCGCCTCCGCCGGCGCCGGCCAACCCATGGGCTTCTGCTATCTCGGGCCGGTGTTCCGTTATCGCGGCGGCCGGCCGAGCGAATTTTTGCAGGCCGGCATCGAATCCTTCGGACGGGCCGACCGCGCCGCCGCGGATGCGGAAATGCTGGCGCTGGCGCTGGAGGCAACTGCCGCGTTCGGGCTGACCGAGATCGAGATTCGCACCGGCGACGTGGCGCTGTTCAACGCGCTGATCGAGGCGCTCGATCTCTATCCGGTATGGCGGCGGCGGCTGATCAAGGATTTCAACCGCAAGGTCAGCCTGACCGAGGATATCGAGCGGCTGACGCTCAAAACCGCGCCCGGCCGCAACGAATATGAAGGCGTGCTCGCAGCGCTGGCCGGCTCCGACCGCAGGGCGGCGCTGGCGCTGGTGACCGACCTGATGTCGATCGCCGGCACCACCAATGTCGGCGGCCGCACCGTCGCCGAGATCGCCGACCGCTTTCTCGAACAATCGACCCTGAAGGGCGGCGCGCTGCCGCGCGACGCGCTCACCACCATCAAGCGCTTTCTCGCGATCGCGGGCGATCCCAATGAGGCGATCGCGCAATTGCGCGCGCTCGCCGCCGACGCCAGGCTCGATCTATCGGCCGCGATCGACCAGCTCGAAAGCCGGATCGGCTTCATGGCCGCGCGCGGCATCGACACCGCCAGGACGTCGTTCTCCACCTCGTTCGGACGGGGTCTCGACTACTACACCGGCTTCGAATTCGAACTGCACGGCAAGGGCGATGGCACCGAACCGCTGGTGGCGGGTGGACGCTACGACGGGCTGATGACGCAGCTTGGTTCGGCAACGCCGATACCGGCGGTCGGATTTTCGATCTGGGTCGAATCCTTGATGCAGGCCGGCCGCAAGCCCGCCGCGGGCGGGAGCAGGCCCGCCACGGGCGGGAGTGCATCATGACCGCGCCGTTCGTTCTCGCCGTTCCGTCAAAGGGCCGCCTGCAGGAGCAGGCCGAGGCGTTCTTCACCCGCGCCGGATTATCGCTGGCCAAGCCGCGCGGCGCCCGCGACTATCGCGGCACCATCGCCGGGTTGGACAATGTCGAGATCGCCTATCTCTCGGCGAGCGAAATCGCCTCGCAACTGGCGCGCGGCATGGTCCATCTCGGCGTCACAGGCGAAGACCTGGTGCGCGAGAGTATTGCCGACGCCGACAGGCGCGTGCTGCTGATCGACACTCTCGGCTTCGGCAGCGCCAATGTCGTGGTGGCGGTGCCGCAGGCCTGGATCGACGTCCGCACCATGGCCGACCTCGACGACGTCACGACAGGTTTTCGCGCCCAGCACAACAGGCGGATGCGGGTCGCGACCAAATATATCAACCTGACCCGGACCTTCTTTGCCTCGCACGGCGTGGTCGATTACCGCATCGTCGAGAGCGCCGGCGCGACCGAAGGCGCGCCCGCCGTCGGCACCGCCGAAATGATCGTCGACATCACCACGACCGGTGCCACGCTGGCCGCCAACGGCCTCAAGGTGCTCGACGACGGCGTGATCCTGCGCAGCCAGGCCAACCTCGTGGCGTCGAGGGACGCTGACTGGTCGGACGCGGCTCGCGAGACCGCGCGCGTCATCCTGGATCACATCGCGGCGAGGGCGCGGGCCAGCAAATACCGTGAAGTCCGCACCCGCTTCGCCGGCTGCGACGCCGCACTGCTGGCGGAAGCCCATAACCGCTTCGGCGTGGTCTCGCCGTTCGGCGGTCCGACGTCATCCGGGATGGTGACGCTGCACTGCCCGCCGGCGCAGCTTTACGCGCTCGGCAGCTTTCTCCGCGATCATGGCGCCGAGACGGTGTCGATGGCCTCGCTCGACTATGTGCTCGACCGCGACAATCCGCTGTTCGCCCGGCTCGAGAGGTTTTTGGAAATCTAGGGGGCGATGCTGTTTCTTCTCCCCTCCCCTCGCGCACATTTGCGCGTGGGGGGAGAAGAAGAGCGCTGATGACGGAAAACGCTTACGCGCCTTCCGTTCATCATAGCGACAGCCGGCAGCGCGTACCATATGATGTTCCGCAGCAGGTTTGGACCTGATCGATGATGCTTGGTACCGACGTTTCCGGTCTGTCGACGACCGCGGCCACCGCCGCGGCGCAGGGGCTGTCGATCGTTGTCCCCCTCTATAATGAGGCAGCCGGACTGGCCTTTCTGCACCAGCGGCTCGGCGCGCTGGCGAAGACGCTGCGGCAGCGCTACGGCCTGGGCTGCGAGGTCGTCTATGTCGATGACGGCAGCGCCGACACCACGCTCGATATCGCGCGCGGGCTTGGCGCCGACGGGCTCGACGTTCAGGTGGTGTCGCTGTCGCGCAATTTCGGCAAGGAAGCCGCCCTGATGGCGGGGCTGGACCACGCCCGGCTAGGCGCGGTGCTGTTCATGGACGGCGATGGCCAGCATCCGCCCGCTCTGGTCGAACAGCTGGTCAGTCACTGGATCGAGGGCGGCTTCGATGTGGTCTATACCGCCAAGGCGCACCGCGACAATGAATCGCGGATGCGGCGCATCGCCGTGCATGGTTTCTACGCGCTGATCAATTGGGGCGCACGGCAGAAAATTCCGGCGGATGCCGGCGATTTTCGCCTGCTGTCGCCACGCGCCGCGGCCGCACTGCGGCAGCTTCCCGAGCGCAATCGCTTTTTCAAGGGGCTGGCAAGCTGGATCGGCTTTCGCCAGATCCGCGTCGACTACGAGCCGGCGGCCCGCGCCCATGGCGTCACCTCCTTCAGCCCCGGCCGGCTGGTCGGGCTTTCGATCGAAGGCTTGACCTCGTTCTCGGTGGCGCCGTTGCGTTTTGCCAGCCTGCTCGGCGTCCTGCTCGCGACCGGGGCCTTCCTGTTCGGCCTTACCATCCTGTGGGAAACCTGGATCAGCGGAAAATCCGTCCCCGGTTATCCCTCGCTGGTGGTCGGCCTGATGACCATCGGCGGCGTGCAGCTCATCATGATCGGCATCGTCGGCGAATATATCGGCAAGATTCTTTCCGAGCTGAAGGCGCGCCCGATCTATTTCGTGGCCGAGCACAGCGTGAAACGGAGCGCGCAAGAGGCCGGCACCGGCGAACGGACCGCCGCGGAATGAGCGATGCCACGCCGCCGCGCCGGATCTGGCTGTGCGCCGATGATTACGGCATTAGCCCCGGCGTCAACCGCGCGATCCGCGACCTGATCGAGCGCGGCCGTCTCAACGCCACGTCGGTGATGGTGGTCGGGCCCTCGATCGGCCGCGACGAGGTCCGCGCGCTCGAAGCCGCCGCCGCCGGCAGTCCGCGTTGCGCGATCGGCCTGCACGTGACGCTGACGGCGCCGTTCGCTCCGCTGACGATGCACTTTCGGCCGCTCGATGGCGGCATATTCCTGCCCTTCCCGAAGCTGCTGCGCGCCGGCCTGCTACGGCGGCTCGATGCCGAGATGGTTCATGCCGAAGTCATGGTACAACTCGCGGCCTTCGGCGAATTGTTCGGCCGCGCGCCGGACTTTGTCGACGGCCATCAGCACGCGCAGCTGTTTCCCGGGGTGCGTGACGCCTTTCTCGCCGCGGCAAAGCAATCGGCACCCGGCGCCTGGGTTCGCCAGGGTGGACGCAACCTGCCTTTGGCGCGGCGGCTCGGCGCGCCAAAGGCGCTGGTTCTCGACACCCTGAGCGCGCAGTTTCGCCGCCGCGCCGCCCGTGCCGGAATCGCCTTCAATCCCGGATTCGCCGGCGCCTATGATTTTTCGGCCCAACCGGATTTCGGCGCGCTGATGCGGCAATTCCTCGATGCGCTGCCCGAGCATGGCCTCATCATGTGCCACCCCGGCTTTGTCGACGACATTCTCGTCGGCCTCGACCCGCTCACCGTGCAGCGCGAACACGAGCACGCCTTTCTCGGCGGCGAGGATTTCCCGCATTTGCTGGCGGCGAATAAAGTTACACTGGGTTGATGTCCCGCCGGACGCTTTGTCGCATACAGAAATTTAATGCACCCGGGGACTACTTGCGACACAAACCGCCCCTACATCTGCTCCGCGCTTTGTCGCAATGGAGAACGTGATGACACCGCAGGAACGCCAACTGGTTGACGATCTTTTCGACCGCCTCTCGAAGGTGGAGGGAGTAGCGCGCGATCCGGACGCGGCGGGCGCCATCGCGCAGGGTCTGCGCAAGGCGCCCAATGCCCTCTATGCGCTGGTGCAGACCGTCCTGCTGCAGGACGAAGCGCTGAAGCGCGCCCATAGCCGCATCCAGGAACTGGAAGGCGAGGACGAACAGCCCCAGCCCGGCGGGTTCCTCGATTCGATGCGCGAAACGATTTTCGGGCAAGCGCCGCAGCGTGGTTCGGTACCGAACGTGCGGCCACCCGAGCTTCCGGACCGTCCGACATGGAATAGCGGCCAGGTCATGCAGCAGGCGCAGGATCGCGGACAATACAGCCCGGCGCCCTACGGTCAGCCCCAAGGTCAGCCTTATGGCGCCCAACAGGCGCCGATGGGCGGAGGCGGCGGCTCGTTTCTCGGAACCGCGGCCGCCGCGGCCGCCGGCATGGTCGGCGGATCGCTGCTGCTCGGCAGTATCCGCTCGATGATGGGCGGCGGCGGCAACCAGCAGAGCTTCGGCGACACCGCGAGCGCCGGCGACGGCGCGGGCCATCGCGGTAGCGTCGAAGACCGCAGGCCATGGGGTGATCAGTCCGGCGGCGATCTGGCGAAGGAAGCCGGCATCAACGACATCGGTTCGTCCGGACGCCACGCCAGCAATGACGATGGCTCGTCGCGCACGGGATTGTTCGACGATGCGTCGCATGACGACGATCACGACGACATGGATATGGATTCCGACGATTTCGGCGACAGCGATTACGTCTGAGGATTTTCCGCCGGCATCAAGGCAGAACGGCCGCCATTGGGCGGCCGTTCTTGTTTGAAGGATTTCGAAGCTTCATTTTTCGCACCGCGTGGCGATGCTTTTCTCCCCGCGCGTCCTTGCGCGTGGCGGGGAGGGGCAAATCAGATCACGACCACCTTGGCGCCGACGTTGACGCGGCCGTAGAGATCGATGACGTCTTCGTTGCGCATCCGGAAGCAGCCGGACGAGACGTTGGTGCCGATGGTCCAGGGCTCGTTCGAGCCATGGATGCGATAGAGCGACGATCCGAGATACATCGCGCGGGCGCCGAGCGGATTTTGCGGTCCGCCTTCCATGTGCCGCGGCAGATCCGGACGGCGCGCCAGCATTTCCGGCGGCGGCGTCCACGCCGGCCATTCCTTCTTCGCAGAAACCTTTTTAACGCCCGACCAGGTGAATCCGGGCCGGCCGACGCCGATGCCGTAGCGCAACGCCTTGCCATCGCCCTGAACCAGGAACAGGAACTTGTTGGGCGTGTCGACGATGATCGTGCCGGCGCTTTCCTTGCCGTGATAGTCGACCAGCTGCTTCTCGTATTTCGGATCGAACGCGGGACGCACGGGTTCGCTGAAATCTTCCTGCCGGCGCATGGCCTGCTCGGCGCCCAGCGGCGGCAACAGCGCGCGCCGGGGTTCGTAGGAAGGCTGATAGCCGGGCTGCTGCTGCGGGTAGCGGCCGCCCTGCGGAGGTCCGTCGCCGAACAGGAATTCGATGAAGCCGCCGCCCATATTGGCGCGCTCGGCGGAAGCCATTCGCACCGGCGCGGCCGACCGCGGTTCGGGCTGCTCGGCATAGATCACGGAGAGTTCGGTGGGACCGGCTTCGATCGCCGCGGCCTGATTGATGCCAGCCAGAAAGGACGCGCCGGCAAGCAGCGCGAGAGACATATTTTTCAACATCGACGTACTCTGTACTGTTTCGTCACTGTTAGTTCTTGGGGGGGACCTGGATCAGCGCCTTTGCACCTCACCAATTAAAATCAAAACCGCCTCGGTTTGGTAAACGGAATCGCCGTTTGGATTCACCACGTCGCCAAGACCGCGCGGTTTCGATGCGTAGCGTTTATTTTCGATGAACGCAGGCGGTGCATGGTTAATCGTTGGTGTGCGCCGCCTGCGATAAGCGTCGCAGGCAGGTTCCGGCGTGAACCTGACGTTAAATCACATCTGCCTAAAACGTTACGAGTGCAGTCAGGGAAAATCCAATGCCGGTCAATCGCAGACGTTTTCGTATCGAACAAGCTTTTGTCGGCGACATGCCGATGCCCGCAGCGATGGACGGCGAGGCCGGCCCGATGCATCGCGAGATCATGAACGAGCTTCGTTCGATCCGCGCCCAGATGGCCAGTTCCGGCCACAGCGCAGCAGGGGGCGCAGTTGCAGATGGGGCGGCCCAGCAGATCGCCGACTCGCACGCTCTGCTTGAGACCTATCGCGCCCAGATCGAGCAATGTGAGAAACTCAAGGTCGAACTCGACCTGATTTACGATGCGATCAACCGCACGAAGCGTGAAATCGCGGTCCTGCACGGCAAGAGCTTCGACGGCAATGAAATGTCCAAGGTGACCGGCGAACTCGGCGCCGTGGTCGGCGGCACCGAGGAAGCGACCCAGCAGATTCTGGAAGCCGCCGAGGCGATCGATCAGGCCGCCAGCGCCTTGAGCAAGGTGAATTCGCCGGACCAGCAGAAGATCCTGAGCGAGGAAATCAGCGAGCGCGTCGTTTCCATCTTCGAAGCCTGCAATTTCCAGGATCTCACCGGCCAGCGCATAAGCAAGGTGATGGCCACGATGAAATTCATCGAAAACCATATCACCGTGATGATGGACATCTGGGGTGGCGTCGATGCCATCCGGGCCCACGCGCCTCCCATCATTGACGATCGCGAAGGCGATGCCAAGCTGCTGAACGGGCCGAAGCTGGACGGCGACGCCGGCCATGCGTCGCAGAACGACATCGACGCCCTGTTCGACTGACCGCTGTTTTCCCCAGACTGCAAAAACGCCGGCCCCGGGGCCGGCGTTTCCGTTTACGAGAATCGTAAGGTGGGCAAACACGCCTCTTCGCGCCGTGCTGGCGCGCGTCGTATCATTCAGGCGCGCGGCGCGCAGCGGATGTAGACCATGTTGCCGTAGCGGACCGCCGCATCCTTGTCGACGAAGCGGGTGACCAGCACGCGGCCGTCGAAGGAAACAATCTCGCGATCCTGCTCGCCGGGGGTCGGTCCGGCCGGACCGATATAATTCTTGCCGCTCGGGCTGCCCTTGAGGCGCAGTTCCTGCGGCGTCGCCTGGTCGGCGAGATGCATGACCACGCCGCCCGTCGCACCGGCCGTGATCACATAGGGCTGCTTGCATTGCGAGCGCGCGGCGGCTTCGGTGCGCGCGCGGTCATTGGGGTTCTGGTAGGAGGCGAGGCCCCAGCGGCCGACAATCTCGTCGGCGCGAATGCTGGCGGGTATTTCCGGCGCCGGCGCCGGCTCTGCCGGCGCCGAAGGCGCCGATGAGAATGACGGCAGGCTCATGCCCCCGCCGCACGCCCCCAGAAATATCGTCAGCGCCGAGGCGATCCCCAGATTGGCGACCGTCCGCACGCTACATGACCTGACCATGATATTCCCCCCGAACAAATTCGTGGCCGCACCCGTCCCGCAGCCAATCTCAAAACTGCCGTCGGAGCAATGACGTCCCGTTGACTACGCCACAGCTCCGATATGGTTTCCGGATCATCCTATATCAGCTTCACCAAGGACTTAACCCCCTTGCTTGACAGGATCGGTGTCAAGCCATATTCCCGGGCACACAATTAGCACTCAAAGACCCCGATTGCTAAGGGTGCAAGCTGCCCTGCCGCTGGCGGTGCCGCATGCGCCCCGTCTTCAGAGCCACTTTCGATGGCGAACCAGACCTGAAAACCGAGCCTCCAAAAGGAACCGTCATGGCTAAATCCAAATTTCGTCCACTGCATGACCGCGTCGTGGTCAAGCGCATCGACGCCGAAGAAAAGACCAAGGGCGGCATCATTATTCCCGACAGCGCCAAGGAAAAGCCCTCGGAGGGCGAAATCACCGCCGTCGGACCGGGCGGCCGCGACGAAGCCGGCAAATTGATCCCGATCGACCTCAAGGTCGGCGACCGCGTGCTGTTCGGCAAATGGTCCGGCACCGAGGTCAAGCTCGACGGCGAGGAACTCCTGATCATGAAGGAGAGCGACATCATGGGCGTGCTGGGCTGAGGGCACCATGTACCCGCTGCCCACCACTCGTCATGCCCGGGCTTGACCCGGGCATCCATCCTCTTCGGAAGAGTCTGATGAGGCGATGGATTGCCGGGTCAAGCCCGGCAATGACAGCATGGGAGCGCAGCAACCGACCGTTTCCAATCATTCCAGGAGTAGAATTCAATGGCTGCCAAGGACGTTAAGTTTTCCGGAGACGCGCGCGATCGCATGCTGCGCGGCGTCGATATTCTCGCCAATGCGGTCAAGGTGACGCTCGGCCCCAAGGGCCGCAACGTCGTGATCGAGAAGAGCTTCGGCGCACCGCGCATCACCAAGGACGGCGTCACCGTCGCCAAGGAAATCGAGCTCGAGGACAAGTTCGAGAACATGGGCGCGCAGATGCTGCGCGAAGTCGCCTCCAAGACCAACGACACCGCGGGCGACGGCACCACCACGGCGACCGTGCTGGCGCAGGCGATCGTGCGGGAAGGCGCCAAATCGGTCGCCGCCGGCATGAACCCGATGGACCTGAAGCGCGGCATCGAGATCGCCGTGCATGCCGTGGTCAAGGACCTCGAGAAGCGCGCCAAGCCGGTCGCTTCGTCGTCCGAAGTCGCCCAGGTCGGCACCATCTCGTCCAACGGCGATACCGCGATCGGCAAGATGATCGCGCAGGCGATGCAGAAGGTCGGCAACGAAGGCGTCATCACCGTCGAAGAGAACAAGTCGCTCGATACCGAAGTCGACATCGTCGAGGGCATGAAATTCGACCGCGGCTATCTCAGCCCCTATTTCGTCACCAACGCCGAGAAGATGACCGCCGAACTCGAGGACGTCTACGTGCTGCTGCACGAGAAGAAGCTGTCCGGCCTGCAGTCGATGCTGCCGGTGCTGGAAGCCGTGGTGCAATCGGGCCGCCCGCTGCTGTTCATCGCCGAGGACGTTGAGGGCGAGGCGCTGGCCACCCTGGTGGTCAACCGCCTGCGCGGCGGCCTCAAGGTCGCCGCCGTCAAGGCGCCGGGCTTCGGCGATCGCCGCAAGGCGATGCTGGAAGACATCGCGATTCTGACCGGCGGCCAGCTGATCTCCGATGAACTCGGCATGAAGCTCGAAAGCGTGACCGTCAACATGCTGGGACGCGCGGGCAAGGTGGTGATCGACAAGGAAAACACCACGATCGTCAAGGGCGCCGGCAAGAAGAAGGACATCGAGGCGCGCGTCGGCCAGATCAAGGCGCAGATCGAGGAGACCACCTCGGATTACGACCGCGAGAAGCTGCAGGAGCGTCTTGCGAAACTCGCCGGCGGCGTCGCGGTAATCCGCGTCGGCGGCGCCACC
>JAUXWB010000136.1 GCA_030684475.1 Reyranella sp.
CGGACCATAGGTCGCCTCGGCGCCGATCACCTCGATGCTGACGTCGCGGAAGTCGGCCATGCCCTTGTCCTTGAACATGCGGCGAGTCTTCTTGATGATCGATTCAGCGCTGTGCCTGCCCTTCGCGGCCGCCTCGCGACCTCCCAGCATGAAGATCGAGGTGAACTTGTAGCCGTCGGGAAATGTCGTCGAGACCTTATAAGTGTCGGTCGGCGGCCGGCCCCGGGCGCCCGAGACGCGCACGCGGTCCTTGCCGGCCTGCTCGCAACGCGCCTCGGTGAAGTCGCAGACCACGTCGGGCACGATGTAGGCGCGCGGATCGCCGATCTCATAGAGCATCTGCTCGGCCACCGTGGCCGTCGTGATCAGGCCGCCTGTGCCATCGGGCTTCGAGAGCACGAAGGATCCGTCGCTCGAGACTTCGGCGATCGGAAACCCCATGTTGTCGTAGTCCGGCACCAGCCGCCAATCGGTGAAGTTGCCGCCATTGCACTGCGCGCCGCACTCGATGATGTGGCCGCACAAGGTGCCGGCCGCCAGTCGATCGAGGTCTTCCGGCGTCCAAGAGAAGGCATGGATCAGCGCACCCAACGTGACGGCGGAATCGACACAGCGGCCGGTGATCACCACGTCGGCGCCCTCGGCGAGCGCACGGGCGATCGGAAAGCCGCCGAGATAGGCATTCATGCTCACGATCTTTGCCGGCAGTTCCGCGCCTGTATCCATTTCCCGGATGCCGGCGGTGCGGAACTCCTCGACCCGCGGCAGGATGTCGTCGCCCAGCACGACGGCAACTTTCAGCTTCACGCCCGCCGCCTCACAGGCCTTGAGCACGGCGTCGCGGCAGGCCTGCGGATTGACGCCGCCGGCGTTGGTCACGACCTTGATCTTCTTCTCGGCAATCTCGCGGGCGAGTGGGCCCATGACCGCCGTGACGAAATCCACGGCGTAGCCCGCCTGCGGGCTCCTGAGCTTCTGCGCCGCCATGATCGACATGGTCACTTCGGCGAGATAGTCGCTCACCAGGTAGTCGACGTTGCCGTGGCGCACGAGCTGTACCGCGGCGGTCTCGGTGTCGCCCCAGAAGCCGGAGTGACAGCCGACGCGAACCGTCTTCCCGGCGGTGCTCATGTCGTCCTCTTCCGATTGACGAACGCCGTCATGGGCGCAATGTGCTCGCCGTCGCTCACCGACTGGGCGAAGGCATCGATGCCGGCCTGTACCGCCTCGTCGAGCGACAGCCGCTCCCAGCGCCGCATCAGGCGCTTCTGCGCCCGCACCGCAAGCGGCGTTCCCTCGACGATCGACTGCACGCAGCGCTCGACCGCCTCGGCGATCTTCGCGGCCGGCACGACCTCCTCGACGAGGCCCCAGGCCTCGGCTTTGGTGGCGCCGATGTTCTCGGCCGTGAGCAGCATCCGCGAGGTCCGTCCCCAGCCGATCAGGCGCGGCAGCAGGGCCGCCTCGACCACGGACGGAACGCCGACCTTGACCTCGGGCATGCCGAAATGGGCGTCGTCCGCGGCGATGCGCATGTCGCAGGCCGCCGCCACTTCGAGGCCGGCGCCCAGCGTATAGCCTTCCAGGCGGCAGATCACCGGCACGGGGCAGTCGCGGATCGACTGGCAGAGCTTGTGAACCATGGTGATGAAGGCGCGGCCATCCTCGGCCTGCCGCATCGCCGCCATGTGGTTGATGTCGGCGCCGCCGATGAAGGCCCTGCCACCGGCGCCCGAGAGCACCACGACGCGCAGATCGTCCTCCCGGGCGAGCGAGCGGAACGCCTCGGTGAGGTCGAGGAGCGCGGGCGGATTGAGGACATTCAGGCGCCGCGCATTGTCGAACACGACATGCGCCACCACGCCCGCCGGCCGGCGATCCCAGGAAATATCGACCTTATGCGCGCCTGCCGCCATGACGTTTCGCTCCGTGGCTCTTTTGTCTTCGGGGGATTTCCCCTATTAGAGCCGCCGTACAACCCTTCACAAGAGCGAACCGGAAGGCCCGCCCGTGCCCGACATCAACCTTGCGGCCTATTCGGTGTTCGTGCCGCCCGATCCATTCGAGGACCACATGGGTCCGATCTACTACCGGCTGGAGGGTGATGCGCGCTCCGCCGGCAGCGTCCATTGCGTGCTGCCGACCCATGACGCGCACGGCAACTATGCCGGCGGCGTGCACGGTGGCGCCCTGCTGACCTTCGCCGACTACGCGCTCTGCCTGGTCGCCGGCCGCGCTGCCGACAGCGGCACCAACAGCTCCTTCGCCATGACGGTCAGCATTGCCGCCGAATTCCTCGATGGAGCCCGCATCGGGCCGCCGCTGGAGGCGCGTGGCGAGCCGCTGCAGGTCACGGGCCGGCTCGCCTTCGCGCGTGGCAGCGTCACCCAGGAAGGCAGGGCGATCGCGCTATGGTCGGGCGTCTGCCGTCATGTCGCCCGCGCCAAGGCGATGGCGCGCAAGGAGGAAAACGCGCCCCGCCACCTCGAGGCGATCGACCAGACGGTGCCGGCCGGCTTCGAGCTGTTTGCCACGGCAAGCGCCTATTCGCGCCACATCGGTCCGATCTACATCAGGCCGGAGTCGGAAGGCGCTTCGGTCGTGCAGCCGACGCTGCCGCGCATGTGCAATTCCGGCGGCGTGCTGCACGGCGGCTACCTGATGAGCTTCGCCGACTCAGCGATCACCCGTGCCGCGGCACTGGCGACCGAAATGGCGCCGTCGACGGTTTCCTTCGCCGCCGAATTCCTGTCGGCCGGCGACATCACGGCACCGCTCACCACGCGCGTCGAAATCCCGCGGCGCGGCAAGTCGATCGCCTTCCTGCGCGGGCTGGTCGAGCAGAACGGCCGCGGCCTGCTCTCCTATTCGGCGACGATGCTGCTGCGGCCGCGCGGTTGAGCCCGCGCCGTTAGTCGACGGTGACGCCGGCCTGTTCGGCGACGCGCCGCACTTCCTGGCTGAACATGCCGTGCAGCCGCCGCACGCTCGGCAAGTCCTCGGCCTTGGCCGCACGCTCGACCGCCTCGGCGATCTGGCGCAGCGCCGCCGCCCCGATCATGCCCGACGCGCCCTTCAGGCGATGCGCCACGCGGGCGATGGCGGCGAGGTCGTCGGTGCCGGTGATCTCGCGCTCGGCGCCGCGCGCGGTATCGAGGAATTCGCGCTCGACCTCGGCCAGGGTGCGGGGGTCGTCGCCGAACAGTTCGACCAGCTTGTCGCGGTCATAGGCCTGGCTCAGGGCGGAATTGCTCATTCCATGCGCTCCGCCTCAAGGTCGCTCCGGGCATCCTTCAGCCAGACATCGAGGGTCGCCTTGAGCTGCTCGATGCCGATCGGCTTGGTGATGAAACCGTCCATGCCGACGGCCCGGCTCTTCAGTTCCTGCTCCTCCAGCGTGCTCGCCGTGACCGCCAGGATGGGCGTGCGGGCGCGCCGGCCGGCCGCCTCACTGTCGCGAATCCGCCGGGCCAGCTCGAAGCCATCCATGGTCGGCATCTGCAGGTCGGCGAGCACGAGGTCGTAGCCACCCCGCTGCCACAGCGCGAGCGCCTCCTCGCCGCCGGCCGCCGAATCGGTCGAGGCACCGGCCAGCTCGAGCTGGCGCGCCAGGATCTTGCGATTGACGGAATTGTCGTCGACCACCAGCACACGACCCTTCAGTCGCTCCGGGCCGCGCGACGCATGGGGCGCCGAAGGCGCGGCCACGGCCACCCGCCCGGTGGCGCGGGCGACGGCGCGGATCAGCACGTCGCGCCGCCACGGGCGCGGCAGGCCGGCCGGAATGGCGCCGGCCGGCCCGTCGAACATCGCGACATGGCAGTCGAGGCCGGCTTCATCGATGATGCGAATGCCCACGGGGGACGCGCCCGGCCCGACGAGATCGACGAACGCGCCGGCATCGCCGAGATAGCGCGCGATCGCCCTCGCCTCGTCGGCATCAGGCAGCGCCAGGGCAAGGGACAGGCCCTGCAGCAGCGGCTCGGAACGCGGCCGGGCAGCGGGAGCCGCCGCCAGCCGCACGGTGACGATGAAGGTCGAACCGATACCGGGTTCGCTCTCGACCTCGACGCCGCCCTGCATGGCTTCGGCGAGGCGGCGCACGATGGAAAGGCCGAGACCGGTGCCGCCGAAGCGGCGGGTGGTCGAGCTATCGGCCTGCACGAAGGGCTGGAACAACCGTTCGCGTTGCCCGGCGGTGAGGCCGATACCGGTGTCGGCGACACGGATGCGGAGCCTCACCTCGCCGTCGCTGTCGCCATTGCCCGGCGCCTGCTCCAGGACAAGGCGGACGGTGCCGATCTCCGTGAACTTGATGGCGTTGCCCAGCAGGTTGAACAGGATCTGCTGCAGGCGCAGCGGGTCGCCGGCGACCCGGTCGGGCACGCCGGCGTCGACATAGGCCACGAGCTTCAGGCCCTTGGCCGCGGCCTGCGGCGCCAGCGTCTCGGCCGCGCCCTCGATCAGCTCCACGGTCGACAGCTCGAGCGTCTCGAGGTCGAGGCGGCCGGCCTCGATCTTGGAGAAATCGAGGATGTCGTCGATGATGCGCAGCAGCGACGCCGCCGAGTAGTGCACGGTGCCCAGCGACTCCCGTTGCTCGAGAGAAAGCGGCGTGCGATCGAGAACGTCGATCATGCCGAGCACGCCGTTCATCGGCGTGCGGATCTCGTGGCTCACGGTGGCGAGGAAGGTCGACTTGGCCTGGTTGGCGTTTTCCGCCTCGCGCTGAGCGGCCAATGCGGCATCTCGGGCCAGGCGGGCCTCGTCGTAGGCGACCTGCAGGCGGCGGGCGAGATCCTCCTTCTGGAAGGCAAGCGCGATGTTGTCGTACTGCCAGCGATGGACGTCGCGAACATAGGCCATCAGATGGCCGACGTAGGCGCCGCCGGCGATGCCGACCAGCTGGAAAAAGGGATCGACCGACGTCAGCAGCACGATCAGGAGCGGCGCGGTGGTGGCGACGGCGAAGGCGTAGAAGGTCGGCGGATGGGCCGAGCGAATGGGCACGGCCGTGGTGATGGTGGCGAGCAGCACCAGGCCGAGCAGCATGCGCTGCAGCTCGTAGTCCTTGGCGGCGAGCATGAAGCCCGCCACGCCCCAGCAGGCGCCGGCGAGGAAGGAAAGACCGGCGAACCACCAGCCCCAGCGGACGACGTCCTGGTCGGCGGGACGCGCGCGGGTGAAATTGCGCCGCAGGACGTCGAAGCCGATGGTGACGGCGATGTGGACCACGAAGGGGCCGGCGAGTTCGAACAGGTCGATCTGACGCCAGTAGATGGCGGCGATCACCGGCCACAGCACGAACGAAAAATAACGCGACTGCGCCGAGCCCTCGAACAGACGCCGGATGAGCTCGGCGCGGACGAAGGCCTCCTGTCGGGCCGAGCCCGTCTCCTCCACCTCCTCGGTGGCGGGATCAGCCGCGGCGACCGACATCGTCCTTCATCCGCGATCGCATAGCCCCAAGACGTCCGCCCAAGGCGGACCTGCGGCCGGCATCGGATCCGGTTCGTCGAGAAGAGAATGGAAACAACATGTGGTTAGCCTGTGGCCGTCAGACCCAATTACTGTATCAAAGATGTCAAGATAGGGCTATAATTCATTGGAAATAAATGGTATTTTCTCTCTATTAGAAGTCATCCATTTTTGGAACATCAATTATGCAGCTACCCTCCATCTTGCTGGTCGAGGACGACGCATTTCAGCGCAAGGCAGCCGAGACCTACCTCGTCAATCATGACCTCCGCGTCATCGCCGTCGAGAACGGCACCCAGATGCGCCGGCAAATCTCCCGCGCCATGCCCGATCTCGTGCTGCTCGACGTGCAGCTCCCCGGCCAGGAAGACGGCTTCGCGCTGGCCCGATGGCTGCGCGAGAGCAATACCCGGGTCGGCATCATCATGCTGACCGCTGCCGGCGACGCCGTCGACAAGGTGCTGGGTCTGGAGAGCGGTGCCGATGACTATGTCGCCAAGCCCTACGAACCGCGCGAGCTGCTGGCGCGCTGCAAGAGCGTACTGCGGCGGTCGGTCAACAAGTCCACGCCGTCCCGGCTTGAACGGGTCCGCATGGGCGACTTCACCCTCGACCTGTCCCGGCGCCTGCTGCTCGACCACGTGGGCAAGGACGTCGCCCTCACCTCGGGTGAGTTCGATGTCCTGAAGATCTTCGCCGAGAACCCCAACCGGCCGCTCAGCCGCGACTGGCTGCTGGAAACCACCAGCCACAGGAGCCGCGACCCGTTCGACCGCGCCATCGACCTCCGCATCACCCGCATCCGGCGCAAGATCGAGCCCACCCCCGAAAAGCCGACCGTCATCCGCACCGTGCGCGGCGTCGGCTATATGTTCGTGCCGCCCACCGAATAGGGTAAAAGGGCCGCGCTGGAACCATCGAGGTCGGTGGGGGCCCGTAGTTCAGTGGTTAGAACGAGCCGCTCATAACGGTTATGTCGCAGGTTCGAATCCTGCCGGGCCTACCAACCATCTTAGGTTGTTTTACACATTCTCTCGGAAAACCGACGAAGGGCCGCATTTGTGGCCCTTTTTGCGTCTAGAGCGACACTAGAGACCGGCATATTCTAGCTTACATCGGCCAACTGCCCGGTTTCAGGCCAAGAGTCTCCGGACACCCAAAAGGCAGCCAATACTCTACCTTTAATTGTATTTCATCTTCTTCTAGACTTTCGAATCCAGTCCGCGACTTCGCGCAGATCGAAGAACCGATCATCGAAGTTCCGATTGAAGAACTGGCCGAACAGGAACCCGACCAAGTAACGTTAAAGAGGTACGTTGAGGCTCTAGAAAATCAGACTGAATATAGTCGCATGTTCTTCGCCTATCACACTCCTGCGGAGCCACTACCTAACGCCCCGTCGTTCAGGGAGATCGGCCGGTCGATGCCCCGCCGCGAGACGCTGCGGCTGGTGCGCGGCGGCGGGCGCTACGTCGACGACCACTCGATCAAGGGCGAGTTCGTCGCCGCCTTCCTGCGCAGTCCCTATCCGCACGCGACGTTCGCGCTGGGCGATCTCGCGGCGGCAACGTCGCTGCCCGGTGTCGCCGCGGTGCTCACGGCCGCCGACCTGAAGACCGTGTGCCGGTCCTGGCGCTGCGAATCGAAATCCTTTCCCGGCCTGGTGTCGCCCGAGCAGGGGCCGCTGGCGCCGCACGAGACGGTCTACCAGGGCGAGCCGGTCGCCTTGGTGCTGGCCGACTCGCGCGCCGTTGCCGAGGATGCGCTGGAGCTGATCGAGGTCGAGTGGCGCGAACTGCCCGCCGTGACCGACCTCGGCAAGGCGCTGGATGAAGGCGCGCCGGCGGTCCATGTCGGCCTGCCGTCGAACCAGGCCTGGACCAGCCAGTGGCAGACCGGGGATGTCGAGCAGGTCTTCGCCGCCGCGGCGCTCGTGGTCGAGGACGTGCTGACCTTCGAGCGTCACACCGGTGTCACCCTCGAGTCGCGCGGTCTCATCGCCAATTGGAACCGCTTCGACGAGACGCTCGACGTGCGCATGTCGCACCAGATGCCGCACCAGATGCAGCTCCATCTCGCGCAGCTTCTCGACCTGCCGATCTCGCGGGTGCGGGTGGTGTGCGGCGACGTCGGCGGCGGCTTCGGGCTCAAGATGCATGTCTATCCGGACGAGATCGCGGTCTGCGCCGCGAGCCGTCTCGTCGGCCGCCCGGTCCGCTTCCAGGCCGACCGGCTGGAGTCCTTCGTCGCCGACATCCATGCCCGCGAGCATGTCGTGAAGGCGCGCATGGCCGTCGATGCGGCGGGCCACATCACCGCAATCGACGTCGAGGATCTGCAGGGCCTCGGCGCCTATTCGATCTTTCCCCGCTCGAGCACGACCGAGGCGATGAGCGCGCTCCGGACGATGGGAGCGCCCTACAAATTCGGAAACTTCCGCGCGCGGCTGCGCTGTGCCTTGCAGAACAAGGTGCCGACCGGCCAGTTCCGTGCCGTCGGCGCGCCGATCTCGGTCGCCGTCACCGAGACGCTCGTCGACCGGGCGGCGCGCGCCCGCAACGAGGATCCGCTCGAGTTTCGCCGGCGCAACCTGATGCGGGCCGAGGACATGCCCTGCACCGGCGCCGCCGGCAGCGCGCTGTTCGGCCTCTCGCACCATCGCTGTCTGGAGAAGCTGGTCGAGCTGATGGACCTCGCGCGCCTACGCGCCGACATCGCGGCCGGCCGCGTCGCGGGACGCCTGCTCGGGTTGGGCTTTGCCAGCGCCGTCGAGATGACGGCGACCGGCGTCGAGTCCTATGGCCGCGCCGGCGTCAACGTCGCCTCGATCGACACGGTCACGGCGACGCTCGAGCTGTCGGGCGAGGTGACGGCCAAGGCGTCGGTCAGCGAGATCGGCCAGGGTGTGCTGCAGGGCCTGGCGCAAATCCTGGCCGACGCTGTCGGCCTGTCGGCCGGCGACGTGAAGGTCGAGAGCGGCGACACCGCGACCATCGCCCACGGCGGCGGTGCCTGGGCCTCGCGTGGTGCGGCGATCGGCGGCGAGGCCGCCTGGGGCGCGGGCCGTGCGCTGCGCGCCGAGGTCCTGAAGGCGGCCTCAGCGCTCCTGCAGGAGACGCCCGACGATCTCGACATCCGCGCCGGCGAGATCGTCGATCGCGCGACCGGCAACAGGCGCATGGGGTTGGGCGAGATCGCCCATCTCGTGACCTTCCGCGGCTTCGAGCTGCCGAAGGGCACCCATCCGCAATTGAGCGTGGCCCACACCTACCGGCGCGAGCAGCACCTCTTCCTGCCCAACAACGGCATCCAGGCCTGCCTGGTCGAGATCGACCGCACCACCGGGTTCGTCGCCGTCCTGAAGCATTGGGCGGTCGACGATTGCGGCCGCATCGTCAATCCGCTGCTGGTCGACGAGCAGATGCGCGGCGGCATCGTCATGGGCCTGGGCGAGGCGCTGTTCGAGGCCTGCCGCTATGATTCGGGCGGCCAGCTCACCAACGGCACGCTCGCCGACTACCGTGTGCCGATGTCGGCCGAGATGCCCGACATCGAGGTCGCCCATGTCGAGACACCCTATGCCGGCTCGGTCGTCGGCGCCAAGGGTGCGGGCGAGGCGGGCACCTGTGCGGCACCCGCGGCGCTGCTCAACGCCGTCAACGACGCACTGGCGCTCGCGGGCACGCGGCTGAGTTCCCTGCCCATCGATCCGCTCGACGTTCTCGCCGCACTTGGCGAGCTGGCGAAGGAGGGCGAGTGAAGGCGGCGCGCTTCGAGTACGCACGACCCGCGACGATGCCGCAGGCGCTCGAGTTGCTGGCCCATCACGGCAACGACGGCGCCCCGCTGGCGGGCGGTCAGAGCCTCATGCCGATGATGAACCTGCGTCTGGCGACGCCGGCGGTCCTGGTCGATATCGGCCGCATTCCCGGACTGGCCGATATCGCGCTGGCGGGTGACCGGCTGGTGATCGGCGCCATGGCGCGCCACGCCGACATGCTGGCCTCGTCGTTGGTGCGCGAGCATGCGCCGCTGCTGTCGAGCGCGCTCGTGCATGTCGCTCACGCGGCCATTCGCAATCGCGGCACGCTGGGCGGCAGCCTGTCACTCGCCGATCCCGCCGCGGAGCTGCCGGCCTGCATGGTCTGCCTCGACGCCGAGATCAGGCTGATCTCCGTCAGAGGCGAACGCGTCGTGGCGGCGGCCGACTTCTTCAAAGGCACTTACGCGACCAATCGTGCGCCCGACGAGCTGCTGGTTTCCGTGGCAGTTCCCCGCCTGCAGTCCGGCTGGCGCTTCTCCTTCGACGAGTTCGCGCGCCGCCGCGGCGACTTCGCCATCGCGGGCCTCGCCTTTGGCGCCAAGCTCGCCGCCGGCCGCATCGAGCAATGCCGTGTGGCCTTCTGCGGTGTCGAGGACGCCCCACGCCGCTTGCAAGGCGCCTCGCTCGACGAGGTGCGGGAGACCGCGACCCGGGAACTCAGGCCATCATCGAGCGTGGATGCCCCAGCCGCCTACCGCGTGCGGCTCGCGCTGGCGTTGCTCGACCGCGCCGGCGCCGCCCTCGTGAGCGCCGCATGAAGCGCGAGCCCATGGCCGACATCGCGTGCCAGGTGAACGGCATGCCGGTCGAGTCGCGCGTGCCGGTGCGCCGCTCGCTGGTGGATTGGCTGCGCCACGACCTTGGCTTGACCGGCAGTCATGTCGGCTGCGAGCAGGGCGTGTGCGGCGCCTGTCACGTCGTGGTCGATGGCCGCGTCGTGCGCGGCTGCCTGATGCTGGCCGTCCAGGCCGACGGCCAATCGATCGAGACCATCGAGAAGGCCGATCAATCGCGCGCCGTGCGCGCGCTGCAGCAGGCGTTCTACGAGCGCGCCGCCCTGCAGTGCGGCTACTGCACGCCCGGCATGATCCTGCAGGCGGCCGAACTCCTCGCCGCGAATCCCAAACCGACGCGCGCCGAGATTCGGGAAGCTCTCTCCGGCAATTACTGCCGTTGCACCGGTTACCATGCGATCGTCGATGCCGTGGAGACGGCGGCCGAACGCTTGTCAGCCTAAGCTCAGAGCGGGAGAGTTCTTCGCCGACAGAAAGTCAGCGCAGCGGGTGCCGCGAGCGCCAGGCCGCCCACGAGCGCCGCCGCGGCGGCACGAATTCTCCAGCGAATATTGAGCATTTGCATGCCGGCCCCAGTTGGCCAACCTAGCGACGCCCCACAATTCATGCAAAAACGGTTCCGGGAGAGCACCGCATGAGCACACGCCCGAGTTCGATCCGCAACCTGCCCTGGGCCGTCGTGAAGGACGGAGCCGCCCGCCGGCATGTCTATCGCCGCAACATCGACCTGTTCCTGAAGGACGGCCGGATCGTCGAGATCACGCCGGCCGGCGCGCGCAAGCAGGAGGCCAATGAGCCGGCGCTCGATGGCAGCGGCTTGCTGGCCCTGCCCGGCCTGGTCAACATCCATAGCCATCCGACGACCGAGCCCGGCTATCGCGGCGTACGCGAGGACCATGGCGTGCCGGAGCAACAGATGACCGGCCTGATCGAGCGCCTGCAGGCCTTCCGCCTCGGCGACGACGGCCGCGAGGCAGCGGCGACGATGTCCTATTCCGAGATGTTGCGCGCCGGCACGACCACGGCCTGCGACGTCACCGTGCCGTTCGACGGCTGGCTCGAGACCATGGCGCGAAGCGGCATGCGCTTCTATGCGAGCCCGACCTTCGCCTCGGCGCGCTGGGGCATGAGCGCCCCTCAGACGGTGACATGGAAGTGGGACGAAGCGGCAGGGCTCGCCGCGTTCGACAAGGCCCAGGCGGTGATGGCCGACGCCGAGACGCACAATTCACGCCGCCTCGACGCCATGGTCTTTCCCGCCCAGATCGACACGGTGTCGCCGGAGCTGTTCGCTTTGGCACGCACCCATGCCGACGATACAGGCCGGCGCTTCTCCACTCATATCGGCCAGTCCGTGGTCGAGGTACGCGAGATGATCCGCCGCCACAACATGACGCCGATCCAGTGGGCGCACGCGCGGGGCCTGCTCAAGGACGACACCATTCTGGCGCATTGCATCCTGCTCGACGACCATCCGCAGATAAACTGGCATACCCGCAAGGATCTTGACCTGATCGCCGATGCCGGCGCCTCGGTGGCGCACTGTCCGCAACCTTTCGCACGCTACGGCCTGGCGATGGACCACATCGGCCGCTATCGCACGCGCGGCGTCAATGTCGGGCTCGGCACCGACTGCGCACCGCACAATCTGATCGAGGAGATGCGGCTGGCCATCGTCGCAGGACGCCTGATGAGCGCCAACATCGCCAGCCTCGACACCGGCGGCGCCTTCGAAGCCGCAACCTTGGGCGGCGCCGCAGCCCTCGGCCGCGACGATCTTGGCGCGTTGGCGCCCGGTATGGCGGCCGACATCGTGCTGGTCGATCTCGCCCATCCCCTGATGCAACCGGCGCGCGATCCGCTGCGTTCGTTCGTCTTCCACGCCGCCGACCGCGCAGTGCAGACCGTGCTGGTCGACGGCGAGGTCGTGCTCGCCAACGCCACACCGGTGCATCTCGACCCAACCGCCGCCATGGAGCGGCTCGCCGAGGCGCAGGCACGCATGATCAAGGATACGGTCAAGCACGACTACCGCAACCGGCCCGGCGACGAGATCTCGCCGCTGTCGCTGCCCGTCCACTAGGCGCCGCTCTTGGCGCCGACTTTCGCCAACGACTTTCTTTATGAGGTCGTCACCTTGTTCGTCATCCGATCCGGTGGCGACGATTCCGATCTTTCTGGCCGCGACGAACAGCCTCAAGCCGCGGCAGTCAGTCCGCGTCGCCTTAATATGCGCTGGCCATCTCGTACGGACAAAAAATTGCTGAAACGGCCGACGACGCACCATCACGCCGCTTCTCGATGGCAATAGCGCAAGTGCCACCCAATCGCTCGTGGCACCGCTGTGCCTGCCGAATACTTGTACCTCAAAAGGCGAAAGCGCCAAGGAAGTAAAGCGTTTCTTGTGGCATGGCCATACCGTCATGGGCGCGCTCGCGCTTCTAGTCCGCCCTCGGTTCCCTGCTCTCGTTCCGGGTTCGTCGTCGCCTCACGCTGGAGCGGTACGGAGAGGTGCCCGCTTCCGAGGGTTAAGCAGAAATGACGCCGACAGGCTGTCACTTCGGCTCATGACCCACGGCGAACACGGCGGGACGGTTCGTCCAATCACCTCGCTGCCGGCGGGCGAGAGTCGACGGCAGGCGGGCGCCTTGAGCCAGTCAGGCCCGGCCGGTCATAAGCGCTTCCTGGTCCTCTGGGGCGTAGAAGAAGTCGCCCGGGCGGAAGTCGTGGCCCAGATCGCCGAGCAGGCGGCGCTGCCGCGGCGTGCAGCGTCCGAACAGCGAGGCGTAAGGCGTGCCGAAATCGTAGGCGCGCATGAACATCTGGCAGTAATTGTAGAGCATGGTCTTGCGCGCCTTGCCGGAACGGTTCGGCGAGGGGCCGTGCCAGATCGCATGCGGGAAGATGTAGGCGTCCCCGGCGTTGCCGAGGAGCGGCACGGCGCCCGGCATCTTCGGGTTCGGGATGCGCTCCAGCCGCTCCGGGAACGGCCGCAGGTGGCTGCCAGGAAAGACGGTGAAGTTGCCGCTGTCCGGCTCGGTGACGTCAGTCAGCAGGTACATCACCTTCACCGCCAACGGCCGGCTGGTCTCGGTGACCCGGATGGCGCGCTGGGCCTCGCCGCCGTCGGTGTGGGTGTAGCCCGGAAAGGTCTCGGTCGAGGCGCGCACGATCGCCTGGCTCATCGAGAACTGGATGTAGGGGCCCATCAGATCGAGGATCAGATCGAACACGCGTGGCCGGTCGATCAGGTCGATGAACGCCTGGTGATAAGTCAGCAGGTCGCGCCGATCCATGAAGGCGGCGGGGTTGGGGTCGGCATGGTCGACCCATGCATAGTGGCCACGCGGCAGCTTGCCCGGCGCGGGCTCGTAGCCCGGTTGCAGGCGCACGCGGTCGAGCTGCTCGGAGAAGAAGTCCACTTCCGCCGGGCTCAGCGCGCCCTCGAGCTGCAGGTAGCCGTCGACGGCCCACTGCTCGCGCTGCTCGTTAGTCAGTACCCGGGTGGTGTTGGCCAGCATGCTGCTCTCCCTAATGCCCGCCTTGAGGTGCCGGCGTCGAACGCCGCCGCCCGGAGGGGAGTCTGTCACCCAACATAGCGCGATCTGGATTTCCTGTCGGCGCCCTCATTCGAGCACTCGGCGAGACGCAGGCCCTCGATCCGTCTCGCCGGAATTTCCCGGCCGGCAGAAAAGCGCCTGCCGGAAGGCGCCATGACGGCCCATCCAGGACGGATGATTGGGGTCTTGTAACTGCTTCACATGCCTTACGCCTTCGTCGAGAGTCCAGATCGGCTGGAATTCAGGGCGCGCGACCGGACGCGAGCGCTTCGCCTTGACCGAGGCGCCGGGGTCCCGCGCACACATTGCACCGCCTTCCCAGCCGCCGCGCTCAACAACGCCGAACATCCTCGCGGCGTGTTGATGCTCGTTTCGAATCCAGCCCGCCCAAACCAACCGACCTTGCCGCTACCTCGTCTCTCGCCTCCGGGGATCCGACTGGCGAGCCACGAACCAACTCGATCGATATGTGGAGCAGACGGCTCAATCTCTGCGAGATTGCAATGGCTCGATGCCTCTAACCTTCGTCTTTTTATACCGCGTCAAGATCCGAGATCGCCCCAGCTCGCGACCCGCTCGATGTGGATGGCGATCACCGGAAGCTGCTCAATCTGCATGGCGGCGAGCTGCCGATAGCGTGACCGCATCAGCGATTGGGCCCGGTCGTGTTCGATACCCTCAGTCAATATCTCGGCCCGCCCGTGTAGCATGACCCAGCCGAGGCGCTGCCAATCTTCGTCATAGTGATCGAACACTACGGCCACGCGAGGATTGTCGGTAATTTTGCTCAGCCGCTTCAGCGACTTGCCACGATTCCGCTTCGGCTTTTGGTCTATGGCGATGTAAAGCATACCACCCGCCAGGCTAAAGCAGGCCGGAACGACATGCGGGATCGCTCGGCTATCGGCGGTCGCTAGATGGCCGATCCGTCGCGTGTCGATAAAATGGCGCTCGCGTACCGATAGCATGCTGGGTCTCCGCAGCTCCCTTGACGCACTCTTGGTCGATAACATGCCAATGTGGAACAGGGACATGGCCTAATAGACGCTGCGCCGACGCATGCATGGGCGGGAGTGAGAGGACGCAACGATTTGGCGGTTGCTTCGTTGACGTCCGCTCGATGCATGCATCCTGGATCCAACGAACTTAAGCACAAATGAGCGTCTTCAGGCCCGCTCTGGAGGGAGGTGCCGCCAGCCAAACCGGCCCCGCTGGGAAGGCCGTCACCGAGTCGCGGGAGAGACCCGTGGTGGATCTGGTGTTCTCCGGGTCGATCGCCGTCATTTTACTCGTGATGGCCGTAAATGCAGCCCTCCGCGGTCCGTGGCTCGACGAATTCTGGACCCTCGAACTCTCGGACCCGCGCAGGGGCCTGGCGACCTTGGTCGGCGAGGGTTGGCTGCGCGACACCCACCCTCCGGCCTTCAACCTTTGGGCGACGTTGCTGTCATCGCTGGGCCTCGACTCGATTTCGCTGGCCCGACTGGCGTCGAACCTGCCGGCAGCCGGCTTGCTGATGTGGGCAGCCTTGTCCTTCTCGCGCCGCACACCAGGAGACCGGACCTATCACCTTGCGATGCTACTGCTTGTCCTGTCCCTCCCCAATCTGTCGAGACTTTCCCCAATTACCGGTCCTATTTCTGGCAAATCGCGTCGCTGGCCTCGCTCGCCGCCGTCGCCCGCCATGTCGCCGTGACGTCGGTCGATCTCGACTTACGCCGCGATCTTGGACTTGCGACGATCTCCATACTCGCCGTTTCCGGATCGATGGCACTCCACTATGTCGGCGCGATATTTGGTGGCCTGCTCGCCGCCGCTGTCTTCCTTACCGCCCTTGCGAAGAGGCACCGGCGCTGGGCGATCCTGGTCCTGGCCACGGCCATCGCTGCGTTCGTCCAAGTGGTTGCCGTTGCCTTGCTGCAGGCCCGCAATTGGGCGGTCGACCTCGATCACAGCTGGATCGAGGAGCGGCCGATCGCGGTCGTGGTGGCCGTGCCGGTCGCGCTCGTTGTCGGTGCTGCCTTGAACAACCTGGTGCCGCTCGCGGCGCTTTGGCCGGTCTGGCGCCGCTGGACTCGCTCGGAGCGGACGTTCGTTGTTCTCTTGACCGGTGTACTCGGGGCAGGAATCGCAGTCGTTCTCGCGATCGACGCTTTTAAGCCGATCATGGTCGATCGCTACCTGTTTGCTGTGCCCGTCCTCGTGTGCGCGATCATGGCCGCGATGGCCGCGAAGTTTGATCGCGACCGTCCATTGCGCATTCTTTTGGCGCTGTGGGCCGCTGCCGTCGTGTCGACCCAGTTCCTGCTGCACGGTGCCAAGCCGCAATGGGAGGAAGGTGCGCGTTCGGTCGCGCAGATCGTCGAAGCCTGCCCGACGACACGCATCTACGCCGCCAGCGGCTGGGCGCTGGGACCGGCCGCCGAGACACGCGCGGCACTGCGCGAGGATCCTGTCTTTCGGCGCGCCTATGAGGAGCTCGCGTCCAAGCACGACTACGAGGTGAGATTTCTCGGACAGAACGAGAGAACCCGGGTGACGCTCGGCAGATGTCCCGTGCTGGTCTGGTACGAACATACGCCAAACAATGCCGAGGACGACCCGCGCGCTGCGGTCGCAGCGGCTGGCTTGACCGGAATCGAGGACGCACAACTGTCGGCTATCCGAAACCCGACCGGCTTCATCGTGCGCGCCGACCGCTAGCCTGGCACCACACGTCACATCGGAGGGTCCCAGCGCTGCAGCGCTTGCGCCAGCATCAAGCGGTTAAAGACCACTTTCCGGGAGTGCCCCCTACCAACCACCCGAACAATTGACAGGAATCTGTTCGGCGGATCCCTTCCGACGAACACTGAATTTGTCCTTTCATCACAGGCCCTTGAGCCGGTTTACCGGACAGCTCATGACACTCGAAACGATGTGTCAGAAGTTGTCCGGACTTGTGCGCTCCACGCGCGGATCTAGAGTCCCGTGAAATCGGCAAACCCTTCCGCATTCCCCGCGCAATGGGGGAGAACTCACGGGTCGAAGAGGCCGATGGCCACATGGCTCGTCCGTATTTACCCAGGGACGAGGGAGGGCTTGGCCGGTGTCCGGCTCGTGCGCCGATCGCCTGGAGTGACCTTCCAGACTCTCGGCTGGGTCTTGCGTCCCGCTCCTCCCCATGACTCGAGGGGGCGCGGTCGGTCGGCCGGGCTCTCCGACGAAAAACGACCCGTCACTACCGTCGCGGGGCAGTGTCCGGGCCGCCGTCGGCGCCAAAGGTTTACGGCTGCGCGCGTATGATCGATTCGCGTCAGGTTTGCGACAGCCTC
>JAUXWB010000137.1 GCA_030684475.1 Reyranella sp.
CGCGCGGGTTACACCCGGTATACGGGATTTTCATCAGCTCGAGATAGCTCGCGATGTGCTGGTCATACATGGACTGATAGTGGAATTCCTCCAGCAACGTGAACACCACATGCGGCTTGAAATTTTCGATCTCGTCGCGCACCGGCTTGATTTCCTCCTGCACGCCGAGCGGACGAACGTCGTGGCCGGCCGCACGCAAGGTGCTCACGACGTCGAATTCGGTTTTCCATGCGTTGATCTGCTGCGCGGTGTATCCGTCGGTGGAGTCCGGAGGCACGCAGTCCGGATGCATCAGCACCAGAATGCGCTGGCGTCTCATAGCGCGATCCATTTACGCCGCGACGGGCCGAACATCATTTGCGTGGTCTTGGCGGTCAGCAGGATGGTGAAGTTGATCACAAGCTTCCGTTCGGAGCCTGCGGCCCGCAGATCGAGTTCGCGGCAGCGGGAAATCATGTCGTCGAGAACGGCATCGAGCGTGAGCTGGTTCTCGCCGGTCCACCGCGCGACCAGCTGCCTGATCTGGGCGCGGTGCCGCCTGATAAAGACCGAGGCCGGCGGCTCCCGCCGATGCCGTGGATCGGTGGAGAACAGGCGGGAGAGATCCCGGTCGTAGGTCTTCGGTGGCGTGAAGGCGTAGAACGCCTGCTTTTTGCGGTAGTGCTCGCCCAGCGTCTGGCTCAGCCCATGCAGCGGATCGACCCGCTCCCGCGTCATGACCGGCGGCCGCGTTCCCCCGATCTCGTCCATCAGTTCGTCGACATATTCGAGCTTCTTCAGCGCCGGCCAGCCGGCATACCGCGTCCGCCAGTTCGAGCGAGGGCGCAGCCACACCGCGAAGGTTTCGGCGAAATCCTCGTCCGGATGGCTCTGCGCGTACCAGAGCCTGAGATGCTGGACAAAACGCCGGCTCGCCGGATTGGGCCGGTAATGGCGCGGGTAGCGTTTCGAGGACAGGCCGAACAACTGCTGCCAGCGCCGGCGGCGTTGCGGCTGCCAGGCGTGCTGCACCGCGTGGCCTGCCTCGTGCCGGAGAATCGCCATGCACTCGGACCAGGTGCCGCCCTCGACGTCGAGCATCATCTTCTTCTCGAGCTTCATCAGGCGCGGATGCGCGAGATAGAACGGAATCGCAATACCCGGCACGTCCGCCGGACTGAACCATTCGCTCGATATCCATGCGTGCGGCCGCAGCCGGATGCCCTTCGCCTGCAGCTCTTCATTCAGCGTGCCGAGACAATCCTCGAGCCAGGTGCCTTCGATCTTGACCCTCAGACTACTGAGGCGTTGCCTGAGCAACTCGTCATCCGACAGGTTTTCCCAGGCATATTTCCGAGTTGGCATAGGTATCCAGACGGTGACAGAAGACGATGCCCGGATGGTGTCACAGGACATCGCCGGCAACAACCGCCGAGTGTTCGCTGGGTTTCCTTGTAGGGCGGGTTCTCTTTAACCCGCCCTACCATCCGAGATAGCGATTAAAGGGAATCCGCCCTACAAAGACTCGCACCATCGTCATTGCGAGCGCAGCGAAGCAATCCATCTTACAGCGCAAAGAAAGCATGGATTGCTTCGCTGCGCTCGCAATGACGGCTGCTGGCATTTCGCCAAGCAAAAATCCGCCGGAAGCAGAGCTCCCGGCGGATCGTCGTTTTCGATGACACGATCCTACGCCTTCATGTTCGCCTTCACCGCCGCCGCGGTGATCGGCAGCGCGCGGATTCGGGCGCCGCAGGCGTTGAAGATGGCGTTGCCGAGCGCGGGCGCGACCACGGTCACCGCCGGCTCGCCGACGCCGGTGGGCTTGTCGCCATTGGCGATGACGCTGATGGCGACTTCCGGCACCTGTGACATCCGCAGCGGGGTGTAGCTGTCGAAGTTGGTCTGCTCGATGCCGCCGTCCTTCAGCGTCGCCTTTTCGTACATCGCCAGCGACAGTCCCCACAGCGCCGCGCCCTCGACCTGGGCACGGATATTGTCGGGATGCACCTGCATGCCGACGTCGGTGGCCACGGTCAGCTTCTTGACCTTGACCTCGCCGGAGGGAGACACGGCAACATGGGCCACGCACGCGGTCCAGCTGGCGGTCGCCCTTTCCTGCGACGACACGCAGGCCACGCCCATGCCCTCGCCTTTCGGCAATTTGCCGGCGCCGTAGCCGGCCATGCCCATCGCGGCGAGCAGGGTGTTGCGCAGGCGTTGCGCGCCGCCGTCGTTCTTGCCCTTGCCGTCCAATAGCGCGATCCGGTACTGCGCCGGATCCTGGCCGGCGGCATGAGCCAGCTCGTCGATCATGCTTTCGACCGCCCAGAAGGTCCAGCCGGGCGCGACCGACCGCAACTGGCCCGACGGGGTGGCGTTGTGCGCCATCTCGTTCTTGATGGCGCGGACGTTGTGGTTGGGCACGGAGTAGAAGAAGTCCGCGCCGTTCACGGTAAAGGCATCCAGCGGCCCCTTCTTGTCGACCGAGGGTGACAGGAAATCGGGGATTCCCCAGCGCGCGGTCGGCCATGCCGAGACCACGTCGTGATTGAGCGCGATCAGTTTGCCATCGGCATCGAGACCCGCCTTGACCTTCTGGAACGTCAGCGGCCGCGAATAGTCCATGGTCATGTCGTTTTCGCGGCTGTAGATCACCTTGACCGGCTTGCCGACGGCTTTCGCCGCCTGCACCGCCGGCACCAGCATGTCGGCGTCGAGACGGCGGCCGAAGCCTCCGCCCAGCCACATCTGGTGCATCACGACGAATTTGGGATCGACCCCCGCCGCACCCGCCGCGATCGCGCCGGAGCGTGTCGCGAACTGATTGCCGGAATAGATGTGCCAGATATCGCCCTTCAACTCCGCCGTGGCGTTCATCGGCTCCATCGGCGCGTGGATGTTGATGCTGGTGGTGTATTCCGCCTCGATCACCTTGGCGGCCGTGCCGAACGCCGCGGCCGTATCGCCGTCCTTGACGAAGAACTGCCCGGAGTCCTCGAGGCCCTGCAGGCGCCTGGCCTCGTCGAGCAGCGACTGGCTCGACAATTTGGCGTTCGGCCCGTTGTCGTAGCTGATCTTGAGCGCGGCGGCGGCCTTCGCGGCATTGGCGTAGGTATTGGCCACCGCCACCACCCAGCCGGTGGTCGATCCGGTCTTGTCGTCGAGGGTGACGGCCTTGATGAAGCCCGGCACCTTCTTCGCCGCGCTGTCGTCGACGGACTTGACCGTGGCGCCGTAGCGCACCGGCGGCGTGACGACCCTGCCATAGACCATCCCCGGCAACATCACGTCCATGCCGAATTTGGCCGTGCCGTTGGTCTTCGAGGGGATGTCGAGCTGCGGCACCGAAACGCCGATCATGGTGTACTGGTCAGGCGTCTTCAGCTTGATCGCCTTGAGTTCGTCGGGCGTGAAGGTCTTGGTGATCTTGCCGCTCTTGACGATCTCGGCGAACGTCATCGACTTCTTCGACTTCGGATGCGAGATCACCGAGTTCCTGACGACCAGCTCGCCGGCGGGCACGCCCATCGCCCTGGCCGCGGCGTCGGTCAATGCCATGCGCCCCGCGGCTCCCGCGCGACTCATCGCATCGAAGTTCATCATGGTGCTCCAGCTGCCGCCAGTGATCTGGGCGCCGAGCACGGGATCGTTGAACTTGGGATCGTTGGACGCGAGCTGGACCCGCATGTCCTTCCAGTTCGAACCGAGTTCTTCGCAAACCATCTGCGCCATGGTCGAGGCAATGTGCTGGCCCATGTCGGCCTTGCCGCATGTCACGGTCACCAGCCCGTCCGGTCCGATCGAATACCAGACGCTGGGATCGAAATTTCCGGGCGCGGCGAGCGCCTGATCGCCGCCGAGCAGGCCGGGGACCGCGGAATAGCCGAGCGCGAGGCCGGCGGCGGCGGATCCGACCAGGAACGAGCGCCGGCTGAGATCCCCCGACGCGGGCGTGGTGGGTTTCACGTGCGTATTCATGTTGCCCTCCGCTCGGTTCCGGCGCTGGAGGCGGTGCGCATGTCGCTGGCCGCGCGCATGATCGCCTTCTGAATGCGTGAATAAGTCATGCAGCGGCAGAGATTGCCGTCCATATGCGCCACCACTTCATCCTTGCTCGGGTTGGGGTTCTTGGCGAGCAGCGAGGCCGCCTGCATGATCTGGCCGGACTGGCAGAAGCCGCATTGCGGCACCTGCTCGGCGATCCATGCCTTCTGCAGCGGATGATCGCCCTTGGCGCTGAGGCCCTCGATGGTGGTGATCTTCTTGCCGGCGACGTCGCTCAGCGCCGTCTGGCAGGATCGCACCGCCTCGCCGTTGACATGCACGGTGCAGGCGCCGCACAGGCCGGCGCCGCAGCCGAATTTCGTGCCGGTCATCTGCAGTTGTTCGCGGATGGCCCAGAGCAGCGGCGTATCGGGTGCCGCCTCGACGGACATATTCCGCCCGTTGATGTTGAGATTAGGCATGGTCTCTTCCCCTGCCGGTGCATGAAGCCGCTTACGACGGCCACTCACATATTTGGCTCATGGTCTGACACCCACCGGGCCGATGCCGACCTTGGCGGGCAGAATGATCGGGTTCCAATCTGGAGGCAATTCAATTTGGAATTGTTCGAAGAGAAAATGAACTCGATCCGCCCTTGTGCGCTGCGGCAACAACGCGTCGACGAAGCCGTCGGCGGGATCGATGCCCACGCCGGGCGGAGGTGCCGCCGATGGCTTCGAAGTTGGGCATTTCCCCTCGGCGGGGCGAACCTCTCCTCGTCATGCCCGGGCTTGTCCCGGGCATCCACGTCTTGGCTTCACTTCAGCACGAAAGACGTGGATGGCCGGGACAAGCCCGGCCATGACGGAAGGAGAGATGAGTGAGACGCCGAGGAGACCACGAACTGGCCGTCTCGAAGGATGGGCAGCAACAGCCTTTATGGTTAGACTAGGATCACGAGAGACATCCAGGAAATCGCAATGCCAAAGCTCGGACGTGACGGGGTCGAAATCTACTACGAAGTCCATGGCTCCGGTCCGCCGCTGCTGCTGACCCACGGCTATTCATCGACCGGCGAGATGTGGCACGGCCAGGTCGAGGCGCTGTCGAGACATCATCAACTCGTGTTGTGGGACATGCGCGGTCATGGCCGGTCCAAGGTGGTGATCCCGGCCGCCGGCCACGCCGTCAACATCGATCAGCCGCAGGCCTTCATCGACGCGGTATTGCCATTCCTTGACAGCCTCGATGCCGGGAAAACTCGAAAGGCCGCTTCATGAGAACAATGGTTTTGGCGGCCTTCGCTGTCATGGCGCTGACCGGTACGGCACTTGCTCCGGCCAATGCGCAGGGCCTCCCGCCGCTCGGCGGTCCCTACCCGCCGCCCTTCACCGCGACGTTGTCGAACAACGTGCCGCTGGCGTTCGGCATGGAGGCCGGGGACGCGGCACGCGCGCTCGGCGTTCCGCTCAATTACATCAAGGGCCGCCCGGGCGACGAAATCTATCTGGCGTTCCGCGACATCGGCGGCAGCGGATTGTTTCCGCACCGCCACCGGCTCTACCTGCAATTCCGGAGCGGCCGCCTGGCCGGCTGGAAGGGCGACTGGGGCCACAACTGGATGTGGCAATAGCGGCGGGCGGGCCGCGCCGCTGCCGCTCTCTATCGTTCTCCAAGAGATCAACTCTCAACCAGGGGATGACCCGTGGGACAACAGATAAAACTGACGGCTTCGGACAATTTCGAGCTGGGCGGCTATCGCGCCGACCCCACGGGCGCACCGAAGGCGGCCGTGGTGGTGATCCAGGAAATCTTTGGCGTCAATCACCACATCCGCGCGGTCTGCGATCGCCTGGCAGGCGAAGGCTATGTCGCGATCGCGCCCGCGATCTTCGATCGCACCGAGGGCAATTTCCAGTGCGGCTATTCGCCGGACGAGGTGACGACGGCGCGCAAGTTCATCGCCAATCCCGACTGGGCGGCGATGCTGCGTGACAGCCAGGCCGCGATCGATGCCGTCAGGGATGTCGGTCCGGTCGGGATCATCGGCTTCTGCCTCGGCGGCAGTATCGCCTATGCCGCCGCCACCAGACTATCGGGCCTGTCGGCTGCAATCGGCTATTACGGCGGCGCCATCGTCCGCTTCGCCGACGACAAGCCCGAGGTGCCGACGCAACTGCATTTCGGCGAGAAGGACGCCGGAATCCCGCTCGCCGATGTCGAGACCATCAGGACAAAGCGGCCTGACGTCGAGATCCATGTCTATCCGGGCGCGCAGCACGGTTTCCATTGCGACGAGCGGGCCAGCTACGACAAGGCCAGCGCCGATATCGCCTGGCCGCGCAGCATGGCGTTCTTCGCGAAGCATTTGCGGTAAAGGCCTGCCGTCATTCCGGGGCGTGCGTCAGCACGAACCCGGAATCTCGAGATTCCGGGTTCGCGTCTGCGACGCGCCCCGGAATGACGGTGGATGGATCACGCGATCGCGCCGCCTACTCGCTCTTGACGCCGGCGGCCTTGACGACGTTGGCCCAGCGCTCGTGATCGCGGCGCAGCACGGCTTCGAACGCTTCCGCCGGGCCGCCCACCGGCAGCAGGTTGAGTGCCTGCAATCCCGCGACACCCTCGGGAGAGGCGATAATGCGAGCCAGCTCCGCAGAGAGTTTGGCCACGATATCCTTCGGTGTCGCGGCCGGCACGAACACGCCGACCCAGCCTTCGGCCTCGAAGCCGGGATAACCGAGTTCGGCCAGCGTCGGCACGTCGGGCAGCTGGGGCTTGCGCTTCTCGCCGCCGACCGCGAGCGCCCTGACTTTGCCGGCTTTCAGTTGCGGACCGGCCGTCGTGAGGTCGACGAAGGCAGCGGTGATCTGGTTGCCCAGGAGATCGTTCAGCAGCGGCGCCGAGCCGCGATAGGGAACGTGGGTCATGTCGATATTGGCGGTCTTCTTGAGCAGCTCACCGTAGAGATGGGACGTCGTCGCGTTGCCGAAGCTGCCATAGGGATATTTGCCCGGGCCTGCCTTGGCGAGATCGATCAGGTCCTTGAACGACTTCATTGGCTGCGCGTCCGGAATCGTCAGAACGATCGGCGACAGCGCGACCTGGGTTACCGGAGCCAGATCCTTGAAGACGTCGAACGGCAGCTTCGATATCAGACTCGGCGCCTGGATGATCTGGGTAATTCCGATCAGCACGGTGTAGCCGTCGGGCGGCGCCTTGGCGACGAAGTCGTTGCCGATCACGCCGCCGCCGCCGGACTTGTTCTCCACCACCACGGGCTGCTTCCACGCGTCCGACAGCTTCGAGGCCAGCAGCCTGGCCGAGACATCGGTCGCGCCTCCCGCGGGATAAGGCACGACGAAGGTGATGCGCCGGTCCGGATAGGATTGCGCGGCCGCCTGCTGCATGAACGCCGACGAACTTATCATTGCGACAATAGCCAGCAGGACGGGCGCGTTCGCGGCACGCACCACCTTGTTGAGCGAACAGAGCTTCATCGGTTTCTTTCTGTTGGTTGTATGGATGGATTTCATGAACGCAGGTCGCGCGACTCGCCCGGGTCCGGTAGCATGGCCAAGCGGTGGTTTGAAGACCGTTCCGGCACAGTCGACCGAATGCGCGCTGATACACTACAGCCCTGCAGCATCCGGGTTTCGCCAAGGATTTGAAAGAGCGACGCCAACAACCCCTCGACGTCATTCCGGGATGGTCCGCAGGACCAGACCCGGAATCTCGAGATCCCGGGTTCGCTCGTTTCACTCGCGCCCCCGGGATGACGAAGTACTCCGTACTTCGTCAGAACCAGCGTTCGCCGACCAGCACGGTATCGCCGGGGCTGAGCGCGGTGCCGAGCGGCACCACGGTCCGCATCGAGCCCGAAGCGTCGGTATGGGTGAGCGTGACGCGGTCGCGGCGGGCGCGCGGCGAGAAGCCGCCGGCAATCGCCACCGCGCTCTCGACCGACATATTGGGCCCGTAGGGATATTGGCCGGGAGCCGCGACCTCGCCGAGGATGAAGAACGGCCGATAGGCTTCGATCTCCACCGCCACCGATGGCTCGCGGATAAAGCCGTTGCGCAGCTTGGCGGTGATGTCGGCGGCGAGGCCCGCGGGCGTCCGTCCCCGCGCCCGCACCGCACCGATCAGCGGCATGGTGATGGAGCCGCCGGCGTCGATCGCGTAGGTGTTGGTGAGACCTTCCTGGCCGTAGACCACGACACGCAATTTGTCGCCGGCGTCGAGATGGTAGGCGGTGTCATAGGCCACCGGTATGGGTGCGGCCGCATAGACCACCGGGACCGGCGCATGGGAGCGGCGAGGTGTGGCGGCAAAGCTGGAGCGAAGCGCGCTGATGGCGCCGCCGGAATCGGCAACGACCACGGGCGAAGCGGAATTGTACGGCCGGCCGTAGGCGATCGAATCGAGATCGGCTTGCGACTGGACGACCGCAACCGGCGCAGACGGGCGCATGCAGCCCGACAGAGCGAGGGCGGCAATGGCGGCAATGATCGGCAATCGAAACGCGCGCACAACCCGCACCGGAGCCATCCCTCATAGCGAGACAGCTTAAGTCTTGCACCGGTTATGGTTAACAAATCGTTGGCGCGAGGGAGTTGTCTTCACCCTCCCCTGGAGGGGCCCCCTCCGGGGGAGGGTAAGAGACGCCAGCAGCGATCAGGCGCCGACGCCGGCGCCGATCGGGCACGACACGCCGGTGCCGCCGAGCCCGCAATAGCCGGCCGGATTCTTGGCCAGATACTGCTGATGATAGTCCTCGGCGAAATAGAATTCGCCTGCCGGCGCGATCTCGGTGGTGATGGTGCCGAGGCCCTTGGCCGCCAGCGCCTTCTGGTAGGCCGCCTTCGACGCGTCGGCGGCGTGGCGCTGCACCTCGCCGAACGTGTAGATCGCGGAACGATACTGGGTGCCGACATCATTGCCCTGACGCATGCCCTGGGTCGGGTTGTGGCTTTCCCAGAACGTCTTCAGGAGTTGCTCGTAGGAAATCTTCTTCGGGTCGAACACCACCAGCACCGCCTCGGTGTGGCCGGTGCGGCCCGAGCAGGCCTCCTCATAGGTCGGGTTCGCGGTATGACCGCCGGCGTAACCCACGGCTGTGGTGTAGATGCCGTCGCCGAGCTCCCAGAATTTGCGCTCCGCGCCCCAGAAGCAGCCGAGCCCGAACACGGCCTGTTCCAAGCCCGCGGGATATGGCGGCTGCAACTGGCGGCCATTGACGAAATGGGTTTTGGCGGTGGGGATCGGCGTCGAACGGCCGGGCAGCGCCTCGGCCGCGCTCGGCAATGCAGTGGTTTTGCGCATGAAGAACATGGGATCACCTCTCGATGTCGAAGGCTCAGTTCCGGGCAACCCCGGATCCGCTGCCATTCGAACGCATCATCTGTGACTCTAATATATGTCTTTACGCCGGCGGCGGCAGCCCTGTTACGGCGGGACCATTGAACTTAAGGACGCCAGGATCCGCCCATTCAGTTCCGGGAATAGCCGATCAGCGGCTTGCGCGGCCGGAACAGCAGCATCAGCAGAATGCCGAGCACGCCCAGCACGGCAAAAACCGGCTGGTCCAAGATTACCTTGACGACGCCGTCCCAGAGCCAGGGCGCGGTGCCATCGAGCCAGGCCCGGAACGCCTGCTGGCTGGACTGATGGATATCGTTCCAGAACTGGCCAAACCGGGTGAATTTCAGGGTCTGATCGGCGACCCAGCGGGCGCCGTCATAGACCATGAAGATAAATCCGCCGGCCAGCAGCAACAGCCCCACAAGTCGGAAGAAACCGCGGATCATGCCTCACCTTAATATCTGTCGCGCCCCGAACGCGGTCAGGGCTTAACGGGACCCATTAAGAAATTCAACCACTTCAGCAACTTATCCGTATTCCCGAAACCGGCCGACCGGCGCCCGGCAGCAGGGAAGGCGTTGACGCTGCAAGGACCGCCCTCTATAAGACCGGCAATGGCGGCGGGCGCAATCCCGCCGCCGCTGTTCTTTGAACGACGCCGTCATGCAGGCATTTTAGCTTGCTTGCAATGGCATCTCGGGAACATCCGGAAAACACCAGCTTCGATCAGGCGGTTGAACGGCCGGCGCGCTCAAGCCCGACCACTCAGCGACCGGTCACCGCCGAAGGATATTTGAGAACATGGCCAATACCACTTCCGCCAAGAAGGCGACGCGCAAGATTGCCCGCCGCACCATCGTCAACAAGTCCCGCCGCACCCAGATGCGCGGCGCGGTTCGCATCGTCGAAGAAGCGATCAAGAGCGGCGACCGCGATGCGGCGCTGAAGGCGATGACGCGCGCGGAACCGGAACTGATGCAGGCAGCGCAGCGCAACATCATTCACAAGAACAATGCGAGCCGAAAGGTTTCGCGGCTCGCCCATCAGATCGCAAAGCTCGCGAAATAAAACTGAACGAAAAAGATATTCGTCAGAAAGCCCGGCCTCGCCGGGCTTTTTCTTTTTTCACTTGCACCGCACCGCAATCGACGACCGGCAACCGGCGCAATACCGGCGCGTCGGTAGTTTTACTGGCGCTATGTAGGAAGGCGAGCTTATAAGTTCTTGAGGCGCAGGCCGCCTTGATGCTCGGCCACGCTTTGTAAATAGCAATCGGGACGGCGCGAACTTGCTGCAGGCCGCCTCAGGGTTACCCTCTTCCGACGATCAAAAAAAATGGCGCGTGCGTAGTCACTTATCGGCATAGCGCCGAGCGCTTGTTGGAAAACTCATTCCCGCCCCATTCAATCGTAAACGAATTATGAATTTATTTTAAGCTATCGTCAGAAATGTCACAGCGCTTCCGGGTTTCGAATCTGTGCGCAGATTCAAAACCTTGCCGCTCGCCGCGCAACCCAATGGCTGGTTTCGCGAGTGCGAAGTGGTTTTCGGCGACGCTCGCCGCGAATCTTTTCGTTGCGGGAAACAAGGCATGATGTATCTCTTAGGGCGTTCGCGGCGCCCACGGCTCTTCAGACCAGCGCGGTTTAAGAAACGGGGCGGACGTGCAAATCGGCGGCGGTGTGCGCGTTGGCGACGCTTTCCAAGCGATTGTCGGAGTAAGCCTCATAGCAATATGGGGAATGTGGTTCTGTGTCGAAATTTCTCAAGGCGGGGCATTCGTGTCCCGTTCGTCTTGAACAAGAGAAATACGAAACCGGCCAGCCGGGAAACGCAAGGCGAAGCACCCGAACGGGTAAAAAACGGGCTGAACGAAACGGCATGGCGGCTGAACGATTCCAGGCTTCAGCCGCGGCCGGGTGAATTTGAAACACGCTTAGTATGACACCTCGCCGCGGGCAATCGCGGCGAGAGGGGGAGGCTGTATGCTTTACGGAATCATCGCGGCAATCGACCAGATGCCAGTTTCCACCGATGACGTATTGGACGCCTTGGCCGCCGCCTGCATGCGGCCCCCCGCGCGAGCTCCGGACAGACCGTTGAGTACGCGCTGACCTCGCGAACGCTTCGCCTCCAGCCGACGATTTAGGCCAGCGGCATCTTGCCGAGCGGCCAGTCCATGGCTGGAGACCGAGCCTCGCTTGAGGTCACGCCGCGCGGAAACACGCGCGCGGCTGCTTCGCAGGGAACTTTACTCCATCAGAAAAGTCGTCAGAAAATGACAAATATCGAACAGGATCGCTGGTCACGCGTGAAGGGTCGGCTGCGATCGAGCGTTGGCGAAGACGTCTATACGAGCTGGTTCGCGCGGATGGATCTGGAAAGCGTACAGGACGAAAGCGTCCGCCTTTCAGTGCCGACGCGATTTCTCAAGAGCTGGATCCAGGCGCATTATGCCGAGCGCGTGCTCACCTGCTGGCAGGCCGAGATGCCGGAAGTGCACCGCATCGACCTCACCGTGCGCACCGCGATGCGCTGTGCGGCGCCGGCCAAGGAAGTCGCCGCGCCGCTCGACGCCCGCCGTCCCGAGCGGACCGACGGCCGGCCGGCGCCCGAGCTGCGCGCGACCGCGATCGCGCCGGTGTCCGCCAGCCATGATGCGCTCGGCGGCTCGCCGCTCGATCCGCGCCTGACCTTCGGCAGCTTTGTCATCGGCCGCTCCAACACCCTGGCGCATGCGGCAGCGCGCCAGGTGGCGGAGGGACGGCGCGGCGACAGCGTGATGTTCAACCCGCTCTATATCCATGCAGGTGTCGGCCTCGGCAAGACCCATCTGCTGCAGGCGGTGACCTGGGCCGGCAATTCCGGCAGCGAACGCAAGGTGCTGTACCTGACCGCGGAAAAATTCATGTACGGCTTCGTGGCCGCGCTGAAGACACAGACCGCACTGGCCTTCAAGGAGGCCCTGCGCGGCATCGACGTGCTGGTGATCGACGACCTCCAGTTCCTGCAGGGCAAATCGACCCAGGCCGAATTCTGCCACACCCTGAACGCGCTGATCGACGCCGGCCGCCAGGTGGTGATCGCGGCGGATCGTCCGCCGTCCGACCTCGAAAGCCTCGACGACCGCGTGCGCTCGCGCCTCGCCGGCGGCCTGGTGGTCGAGATGGGATCGCTCGGCGAGGAACTGCGGCTTGGAATCCTCAAGTCGCGCGTCGCCGCCGCCCGCGCCCATCACGCCACCTTCGAGGTGCCGGCACCGGTACTGGATTATCTCGCGCGCACCATCACCCATAATGGCCGCGACCTCGAAGGCGCCATCAATCGCCTGCTGGCGCACAGCAAGCTCAACGCCCAGCCGGTGACGCTGGAAATGGCCGAGCGCGAGGTGCGCGACCTGGTCCG
>JAUXWB010000147.1 GCA_030684475.1 Reyranella sp.
GAACCTGCTGTACGACTTCATGCCGACCTCGGTGATCACGCCGTATATCGGTGCCGGCGCGGGTGTCGCTTTCGTCGACAGCAACAGTGCGCTGGGCAGCACGCAGTTCGCCTATCAGGGCATTCTCGGCGTTGCCTACAATGTGAACGAGCAGCTCCGGTTCATGATCGAAGGGCGCTACGTCGGCACGACGAATCCGAGCGTCAATACGCCGTTTGGCAACGTGACCTTCCAGAACAACAACATCCTCGCGCTCGCCGGCGTGAGCTACAAGTTCGTCTCGCCGCCGCCGCCGCCGCCCCCACCGGCTCCGTCGATGGTCGCGCCGCCGTCGTTCATGGTGTTCTTCGACTGGGATCGCGCCAACCTGTCGGACCAGGCGCTGACCACGATCCGCCAGGCCGCCTCGGCCTACAAGACGAAGGGCAACGCCCGCATCACGGCGACGGGTCACACCGATACGTCGGGCACCGAGGCCTACAACATGGCGCTGTCGCTGCGTCGCGCCAACGCCGTCAAGGACGCGCTGGTGCGTGAAGGCGTGCCGGCGACCGCGATTGCCGTGATCGGCCGCGGCGAAGCGGGCCTGCTGGTGCAGACCGGCGACAACGTCCGCGAGCCGCAGAACCGCCGCGTCGAGATCGTCATCCAGTAAGCGATCAACCTTCGGATGGAGAAAGGCGGCCCGGAAGGGCCGCCTTTTTCTTTGTCCGCTCCAGTTCGCGGATCGCGCGTTCGAGGTCTCTGGCCCCGAGGCTCGCACTCATGTTCCTCTCCCCCGTTAGGGGGAGAGGTTAGGTGAGGGGGAATCGACGTGCGTAACCCCCTCACCCTTCCTCTCCCCCTAACGGGGGAGAGGAGAATGATGGCGATGACGTCCAATCGGAAGTCGCTCTCAGCCCCCGAGGCTTCTACCCCACGAACCGCGCCACAGGCGCCAGCCGCAGGATCCAGTCGCGTAGCCCCGAGACGCGGGCGAACTCCGAGTTTTCACCGTAGGTCGTCTTGCCCGTGCCGTTGGCGTTGATGCCGACGATCACCCAGCCCCGCCCGGTCCGCATCCAGGCCGAGCCGCCGCTGTCGCCCGAGCCCAGCAGCCCGTCGAGGCGGTCCGCGCCTTCGCTCTCGCGCCTGAGCGTTATCTCCAGCCAGTTGCCGGCGTCGCCGCTCGGCGGCGGCGGCACCACGGCATCCATCACGTCGTTGATCACGTTGGTCGCCGCCGCCCGCTGGCCCGGTGTGTTGTACTTCCCGTCCTCGCCCACCGAGCCGATGCCGCGGGTGCCGTAGCCCACCATGACGATCTGCTGGCCCTCCTCGTCGCGGCCGGCATAGAGCGCCGGGGCCGGGCCGGCGTCCGTCACCGGCCCGTCGAGGCGCACGATCGCGGCGTCGTAGCCGCTGCGCTCCTGGTGGTTGCGGTTGAACAGCGGGTGCGAGTCGAGCCGCACGCCGCGCCGCACCGTGCCGCCGCCCGTGCGGTAGAGATAGTTGTCGGCGCCTTCGCCCGGTTCGAAATTGTGCCCCGACGTCAGCACGACACCGCGCACCACCTTGTCGGGGCCGGCCATGTTTCCGATCCACGTCCCGGAGGCGTCGTCCCAGGACTCGCCGTCGTCCTCCGACAGCGCCATGACGCTGGCGAACTGCGGCTGGTGGGCCAGCGCCACGTGGGCGCCGAATCCCGCGCTCTCGCGGCCGGGCCGGCCGCCCTCGGCGCGCCAGGTGCTGTCCAGGATGACGACGGCGCCGGCCGGAAACGCGAGGCCGAGCGCGGCGGGGGCGAGCGCGCCGGATAGCAGCCGGCGTCGGAGGAGGGGATTCATGGCGACGGACCTTGAACCGGATCGCTCCTGGAGGAAAGTTGCCGCGGCAGGACAGCACTAAAGCCAGTTCGCTATTTCATTGCCAGAAATCGCGATGTCGCAGGCAACGTGGACTATCCAAAGGCGTGGAAAGATGGCACCAGCGCGTTTCTTCCCTTTAGAGTGGATTTAACGGCCGACGTTCGGGTTCATACGCCTGGCCGCCGCCTGATCGGCCTCGCCGCCAATCTTGTCGCCCTTCTTCACTTTCGCAATGCCGCGGTTGTAGAGTGCATCCGCATCCTTCGGAGTGAGCCTGAGCGCCTGATCGAAGTCCTGGATGGCGCGCTCGTAGTCGCCCTTTTTAAAGTAGCCAACGCCGCGATTGTAGATGGCGGCGGCGAGAACTGCTCCTTTGTGCTTGCCTGACTGGATTTCAGCCGTGCAACCACGGATCTGTTGGTCTGGCGAGGCTTTACGATCTGGCGAGGCGCTGTCTCTTCCCCCACACCATTCTGTTTCCTGTGAGCTTTGAGCACCGGCCACGCCAGCCAATCCGGCCATTGCCATCAGGGCCGCCGCGCATCCCGCCAATCGTCTTCTTTTCGACATCGCTCGCCCCGCATCAGCCGTGGGTAGGGAAGCCGCCGACGAGCCAGAAGATTGCCCTATGGCAAATGCCATAACAATAGAGTTCCTTGGCTATGATCCGACGCCCGCACCAACCAACCTGACGAGCGGCTGCAGGCCACACCTCCGCCTGGAGAGTTCGCCAGGGGACCGGCATGCAACCTCGCCGCGGTTCGTCCGTTGGATTATGCTCGTCATGCGTTTGCCGGATCGGGGCGCGGCGGGAGAAAAGGGATTCGTGAACCAGGTCGAGCGGCACGTCGCCTCCCTGACGGACGATGGCCGGTACCGCCTCCTCATCGAGGCGGTGACCGACTACGCCATCTACATGCTCGATCCTGCGGGCCGGGTGGTGAGCTGGAATCCCGGCGCTCAGCGCTTCAAGGGCTATACCGAGTCGGAAATCCTGGGCAGTCCCTTCTCCCGCTTCTACAGCGAAGAGGAGCGCCGGGCCGGTGTGCCGGAGCGGGCGCTCGAGACGGCGGCCCGCGACGGCAGGTTCGAGAGCGAAGGCTGGCGCATCCGCAAGGACGGCAGCCGGTTCTGGGCCCATGTCGTCATCGATCCCATTCGCGATCCGTCGGGCGGCATCCACGGCTTTGCCAAGATCACGCGCGACCTCACCGAACGCCGGCTGTCCGAGGCGACGTTGCGGCGGGAGCAGGAGCAGTTCCGCATCCTCGTACAGGGCGTCACCGACTACGCCATCTACATGCTCGATCCGGACGGGCGGGTCGCGAGCTGGAATGCCGGCGCCCAGAGGATCAAGGGTTATCTCCCCGAAGAGATCATCGGCCAGCACTTCTCCCGGTTCTATACAACGGAGGATGCTGAAAGCGGTGAGCCGCGACGGGCGCTGGAGACGGCGGTCCGGGAGGGAAAATTCGACAGGGAAGGCTGGCGTGTCCGCAAGGATGGCAGCCGGTTCTGGGCCCACGTCGTCATCGACCCGCTTCGCGACGAGCAGGGCCGCGCGATCGGCTTCGCCAAGGTCACGCGCGATCTCACCGAGCGGCGGGAAAGCCAGCGTGTGCTCGAGGAGATGCGCGAAGCGCTGTTCCAGTCGCGCAAGATGGACGCCATCGGCCAGCTCACGGGCGGCATCGCCCATGATTTCAACAACCTGCTGACGGCGATCCTGGGCAGCCTCGAGCTGGTCCGGCGCCGGCTGCCCGAGGATGCCCGGGTCACCCCGCTCGTCGACAATGCCGTTCAGGCCGCCCAGCGCGGCGCGTCGTTGATCCACCGCATGCTGGCCTTCGCCCGTCGCCAGAATCTCAATCCCGAGCCGGTCGACGTGCCCGGCCTGGTACGCGGCATGACCGAGCTCCTGCGGCGTTCGCTCGGTCCCTCGATCGAGGTCGAGGCCCGGTTTCCGCCGGCCCTCGGTCCGGCGCGGGCCGACGCCAACCAGCTCGAGATGGCGCTGCTCAACCTCGCGGTGAACGCCCGCGACGCCATGCCGGAGGGTATCGGCCGGATCGTCATCTCGGCGCGCGCGGAAAATGTCGGCCCGGGTCATGCCACCGACTTGACGCCGGGGGACTACATCTGCCTGTCGGTGACCGACACCGGCGAGGGCATGGACGAGGGTACGCTCGCGCAGGCCGTTGAGCCGTTCTTCACCACCAAGGGCGTGGGCAAGGGCACGGGCCTCGGCCTGTCGATGATCCACGGCATGGCGGAACAGTCCGGCGGGCGCCTCGTCCTGAGAAGCCGCAACGGCGAGGGCACGACGGACGAGCTTTGGCTGCCCGCGGCGCCGGCGAAAGTCGAGGCCCCGGACGCCGACCAGCCGCCGGCCGCGCCGCTCGCCGCCGCGCCGCTCGCCGCCGCGGCGGCCACGCCGCTGGTGGTGCTCGCCGTCGACGACGATGTGCTCGTTCTCATGAACACCGCCGCCATGCTGGAGGATCTCGGGCACGAGGTCTTCCAGGCAATCTCCGGCAGGAAGGCGCTCGAGATCCTGCGCCGGGAGAAGAAGATCGATCTGCTGATCGTCGATCAGGCGATGCCGCAGATGACCGGCACCCAGCTCATCGACGAGATCCGCCGGGACCGGCCCGATCTGCCGATCCTCCTGGCGACCGGCTATGCCGAATTGCCCGCCGGCATGGGCGTCGGAATCCCGATGCTCGCCAAGCCCTTTGGCCAGCAGGCCCTCGCCGATGCCGTGGCCGCGGTCGTTCGCCCGGGCCGCAAGGCGGCCTGATCCCTCCGCCCCCCGATCCCTCCGCCCCCCTGATCCCTCCGTCCCCGAGGGGGACGGAGGGGGTCGACCACGCGCCTACATCCAGAAGGTCGGCGCGCCGTAGTATTTGTCGACCTGGCGGCCGTAGTCCGGTGTCCAGCGGAAGTCCCTGTCGCGCTCGTAGCTCGGGGCGCCTTCCAGCATGCGCTTGTCGAGATTCACGACATAGCCTTCCTTCTGCGTGTCGTACTTCAGGCTCGACCACGGCAGCGGATGATGCTTGTCGCCGATGCCGAGGAAGCCGCCGAACGACATCACGGCATAGATCGCCTTGCCGGAGACCTTGTCGATCATGATGTCCTCGACACTGCCGAGCTTGTCGCCGGCGGGATTGTAGACATTGGTGCCGTGCACCTTCTCGGCGGCGATGAGCGTGCTGGACGTGATCGAAGTGGCGTCTGCCATTTCATACTCCGTGGTTGGTGTGGTGCCCGGCCGTTGCGCGGGCTGTCAGCGTAACGCGGCGACCTGTCGCGAGTTGCGGCCCGATGGCGGACCTGCGGAGGGAAATCGCCGCGGCCCCGCGCGGTCGTCTTCCGGAGTGTTGGTGAGGACGTTCCGGAACCGGCGCCACCTGGCGGGTCGATGGCGGTGTCACTCCGGCAAAGGGTGTTGTCGCAAACAGGGATTTCACGCACCTGGTGAAGATCCCACGATTCGCGGCGTGTGAATTCCGCCGCGATTCCCCTTTCACCCGGCCTGCGCGGGGGCAACGTGGCTGGCGACCGGGCGTTGGAGGACAATCGAGGTCCGCGGGAGAGGCGCCATGAAGGCGAAGGTGCTGCATGAGGACGACGGCCAACGCACCTTCGCCCTGGTGTTCGAAACCGGCGATTCCATCATGGAGCTGCTGCATGCGTTCGCGGCAGAGGCGAAGCTTTCCGGTGCGCAATTCACCGCCATCGGCGCCTTTGGCGCGGTGACGCTGGGCTACTTCGACTGGGAAAGGAAGGACTATGTCGGGCACGACTACGCCGAGCAGTTGGAGGTCGCGTCGCTCACGGGGAATGTCGCCCTGGGGCCGGACCGTGCGCCCGCGATCCATGTCCCCCGCGATCCATGTCCATTGTGTGCTCGGCCGTCGCGACTGCAGCGCGCTGGCCGGCCACCTTCTGAAGGCAACCGTGCGGCCGACGTTGGAGCTTGTCCTCACCGAATCGCCTGTCCATCTCCGCAGGAAGCATGACCCGGAGACGGGGTTGGCCCTCATCGACCTCGATTCTGCGACAGGGTCAGGCTGATGCCGAATGTCCGGGAAGGCCGACGTGCGCAACGCGCAGGTTCCTTGAGGCACCCGTCCAATTCAGCCCGTCCAATTCAGCCGTCCAATTCAACGGCACATTCATGTGTTCCAGCGTCTCAGGACGTCGTCGGTGGTCGTTGCTTCCATCTGCAGGGAGTAACGCTCGCGGTAGAGCTTGAGGAGGGCGTCGTGGGTCCCGTCGCGGGTGCTGCAGAGGGCGTCGGTCGGCAGGACGATCCGGAACCCGAGATCGACCGCCGCCAGGGCGGTCGCCAGCACGCACACATCCGTCTCGCCGCCCGTGATCGGGTGAACACCGTGCGGCCGGCATGCCGCCGTGCGATCTTCAGCACGCAGGGCAGAACCCGCGGCAGCCAGGGGACTTGCCAGGGCGTCTCTTCCGCGAACAGCCGTTGCATGTCGATGCAGAGGTGCACGGTCGCCCGGTCGAGAGGGCCCGGTCGAGAGGGCCCGGTCGAGAGGGCCCGGTCGAGAGGGCCCGGTCGAGAGGGCCCGGTCGAGAGGGAAGGGATCGGCAGGCGTTCCCATGCCAGGCGAACGGTCACCGCACGTCCGGGTTGCCCGCCGGCATCGCCGCCGCCCGGCGCCGCGCACGGGCGCGCGGTCGCCTCTCAGCCGGTGGGCTTCTTGAAGAGCGAGTCGAAGACCTGGGCGACTCCCTGCTCGTTGGAGAGAGGTCCGCGAAAATGCGGTCCCGGCATCGCCGCCAGACGCCGTCGACCGAGGTCGGTGAGGATCAGGCGCTTGCCCTGCCGGTCGATCAGGGCGAGGCGGGACAGCTGCTCGACATCGCGCGCGAGGAGCTCTTTGGGTTTGGCAATGCCGTAGGCGACACGCCGCAGCGTGATTTCCTCGTTCGGACTGAGAGGGGCTTTCAGTCCCCGATCCATGGCGCCCTCCTCTGGCGTGAGAAATGCTGCCAGCTTGGCGGCGATGCGACAAGAGGTTGTCTGGGGGTGGATATTTTCGCCCCGGCGTCCCCCCCAGCGTCCCCCCAGCGTTCCCGAGCACCGCCGCGGCGCCCGGGTGAGAGAAGCGGGGAACCCCGCCCAACGACCGCCGTTGGCCCCTCACGACCAACCCCTGCACATCGGAGAATTCACATGCCCACCCGGGGAGCCACCGCCACCCAGCCTGCCCGCCGCCGCACCGCCGGCGGTCCCGACGCCATCACCCTGCTCAAGGAAGACCACAGGAAGGTGGCCGGCCTCTTCAGGGAATTCGACAAGGCCACCGCGGCGCGCAAGCCGAAGATCGCCGGACAGATCTGCGAGGAGCTCACGATCCACGCCACCCTCGAGGAGGAGATCCTCTACCCCGAGGCCAGGCAGTTCCTCGACACCGACAAGGGCGAGGATCTGCTCGACGAGGCGGAGGTCGAGCACGAGGGCATCAAGGGCCTGGTCGGGAAGATCCTGGCGTCGGGCGGCGACGACGACCTGTTCGAGGCCCAGGTGACGGTGCTCCAGGAATACGTCAAGCATCACGTCAGGGAGGAGGAAACCGCAATGTTTCCCAAGCTCCGCAAGTCGAAGTTCGACGCCCGGGAAATCGGCGCCCGCCTCGACGAGCGCAGGAAGGAACTGATGGGCAAGTAGCCCAGGTCGCCCAAATCGCCGGCGCGCTCGTCGACCCGCCGCGGCCTCGCCCGGCGGGGAACCGGGGAACGTTCGGCCGCGGGGCTCGTTGGCTTTCGGACAGAGGAGGCCGACAGAGGAGGTCCGCCCATGCTGCCGTCGACCGTCGAACGGGTCCCGAACGCCACCGACGAGGACGTGAACCGTCGCATCCTGCTGCAGACGCGGGCGCGCCTGCGGCACTGCGTGAACGATCCCGACCGCATCGATCCGCGGCTGCGCGAGCTCGACGAGGAATGGGACATCGAGCGGGTGCTCGAGACCAACGCCTCGATCGTGGCCTTCGCCGGCGTCGTGCTGGGCGCGACGGGCGACCGGCGCTGGCTGGCCCTGCCGGCCCTCGTCACCGCCTTCCTGTTTCAGCATGCCGTGCAGGGCTGGTGTCCGCCGCTGCCGCTGTTGCGCCGCGCCGGCTTCCGCACCGCGCGCGAGATCGAGCTCGAGCGGGTGGCGCTGAAGGTATTGCGCGGCGATTTCCGCGACAGCCTGCCCGACGGTCCCGCGATCGGCGCCTGGCGGCGCGCGGACCGGGCGCTCGCGGCGGCGTCCTGACGCGATAGGACATGAAACCTATCCAAGCGGAAAACGCAAACCTGCCATGCAAAGGAAAAGTTGCAAGTTCCGCAGGAAACGACTAGGAAAAAGCCTACACTAGGCCTACTGCAGTCACCAGCCACCGCCCGGCGGTCCGCCCTCGAAAGAGGCCCGGACCGGCCGGGTTTTTCATGTCGGGAAACATCCATGAGCACCAGACCCGCCGCCCAAAAGGCCCGCGCCCGCGCACCTGCGCCCGCCGACAAGGACGGGAAGCAGAAGCCGCGCCGCCGCATCCCCTATGTCCTGCAGGCGAAGCTCGACATCTTCATCGAATGGCTGGCCCGCACCGGCTCGGTCACGTCCGCCGCCGAGGCGGCGGATCTCTCGCGCAACCTGCTCTACGAGCGCCGCCGCACCCACAAGACGTTCGCCGGCGCCTGGAAAAAGGCGCTGGCGCTGGGTGTCGACCGCCTGCACGACAAGGCCATGCACCGCGCCATGGAGGGCGACGAGCGCCCGATCGTGCGCAACGGCGAGCTGGTCGCCACCGAGCGCCGCTTCGACAACCGCCTGCTGCAGTTCCTGCTCAAGGTCCACAAGCCCGAGTTCGCCGGCGGCGCGCCGACGGCGTCGGAGTCCGAGCAGGAGGCGATGGCCAAGCGGCTCAAGGCCGCCGCCAGGCGGCTGGAGGCGCATCGCGCGCGGTCCTCTGCTTCTCGAGCGGAGTCCTCCGCCCTGCAGCCGGAGAACAAGACAGAGGAGGGCCGGTCGTGAAGGATCCCCTGACCGAACAGGCCGAGGTCTTGGCGAGCCTGCGCCACGACCCGCTGGGCTTCGTCGAATGGGCCTTCCCATGGGGCGACCCTGGTCCGCTGGCCGCCTGCGCCGGCCCCGAGCCGTGGCAGCGCGACGTGCTGGAGGAGATCGGCCGCGGCCTTGCCGATGGAAAGGGCCCCGTGCGTGTCGCCGTCGCCTCCGGCCATGGCGTCGGCAAGTCGGCGCTGGTCGCCTGGCTGATCCTGTGGGCCGCCGTCACCGATCCCGCGACCCGCGGCGTCGTCACCGCCAACACCGAGACCCAGCTCAGGACCAAGACCTGGGCCGAGCTCGCCAAGTGGCACCGCCTCGCCGTCACCTCCAAATGGAACGAGCTCGGCGCCACCGCGCTGGTCTCGACCCTGCCGGTGGAGGAGGGCGCCGGCCGCATCGACATGGTGCCGTGGGCCGCCCACAACGCCGAGGCCTTCGCCGGTCTTCACAACAAGGGCAGCCGCGTCCTGCTGGTGTTCGACGAAGCCTCCGCCATCGCCGACCCGATCTGGGAGACGGCCGAGGGCGCGCTCACCGACGCCGATACCGAGATCGTCTGGCTGGCCTTCGGCAATCCGACGCGCACGGTGGGACGGTTCCACGATTGCTTCGGCCGGTTCCGCGACCGCTGGACCACGCGGCAGGTCGATTCGCGCACCGTCTCGCTCACCGACAAGCGCCAGATCGCGCAATGGATCGCCGACTACGGCGAGGATTCCGATTTCGTGCGCGCCCGCGTCACCGGCCGGTTCCCGCGCGCGGGCTCGATGCAGTTCATCGAGTCGGAGAGCGTCATCGCCGCCATGAACCGGTTGCCCGATCGGGCTGCCGAGCGCGGCCAGCCGCTGGTGATGGGCGTCGACGTGGCGCGTTTCGGGTCCGACCGCAGCGTCATCGTCCTGCGCCGCGGCCGCGACGCCAGGTCGTGGCCCATCGCCAGGTATCAGGGTCTCGACACCATGTCGCTCGCCGCGAAGGTCGCCGAGCGCGCCGCCGCCGAGGGCGTGCGCGCCGTCTTCGTCGACGAGGGCGGCTACGGCGCCGGCGTCGTCGATCGCCTGCGCCAGCTCGGCGTGCCCTTCGTCTTCGGCATCAACTTCGGCGGCAAGCCCGAGACCTGGGACGAGACCGGCGCCAAGCCGCTCTATGCCAACAAGCGCGCCGAGATCTGGGGCAACATGAAGACCTGGCTGGCGCAGGGCTGCCTGCCCGACGATCCGGAGCTGCTGGCCGACCTGACCGGCCTGCAATACGGCTACGACGCGCGCAGCGCCATCCAGCTCGAGAAGAAGGAGGACATGAAGAAACGCGGCCTCGCCAGCCCCGACATCGGCGACGCGCTGGCCCTCACCTTCGCGCTCCCCATCACCGCCGCCGCCTGGGACCTGTCGCGCGGCCAGGATTTCTACGACACCGACTACGACCTCTTCGAGGAATTCGACGACAACTACTGGTACGGCAACGGCAACTGAAACCCCCTCACCCAGCCTCTCCCCCTATCGGGGGAGAGGAGTCCGATTGTTCACATCGCCTCATGTTCCTCTCCGCCGCGCGGCTTGCAACCAAGCCGCTGTAGCGAGGGGAGAGGAACCCGATCATTCGCATCGCCTCTCATGTTCCTCTCCCCCGCTAGGGGGAGAGGTTAGGTGAGGGGGTTCTTCACCAACGCCAATTTCACCGAGCTACCGGGAGCGGGCAGCCAGCCGCGCTCATTCACATGCGACTCTCGCGACCATGCGCGATCCGCGGCTTGTAGCCAAGCCGCTGAGCCGCGCTCCCGGTTCCCAACCCGTCGTCTCGACCGCACCCTGTCATCCCGAGCGAAGCGAGGGTGTGGATTCACGTTCGAAGCGCAACAGTTTAGCAAGAAAGACTTCAGCCGGGGTCCTGAACTGCAGGCACTTTCGCGGCGTGTTGTTGTAGGCGGCGATCCAAGCGTCGAAGAGCTCGTGGTCGATAGTGTC
>JAUXWB010000148.1 GCA_030684475.1 Reyranella sp.
CGAGCTCTTCGACGCTTGGATCGCCGCCTACAACAACACGCCGCGAAAGTGCCTGCAGTTCAGGACCCCGGCTGAAGTCTTTCTTGCTAAACTGTTGCGCTTCGAACGTGAATCCACACCCTCGCTGCGCTCGGGATGACATTCTCTTTGTGTCCTGCATTGCATGCCTGAGTTCATATCTGCCCTGTTCGCTGGCGTCGGCTTGTGGACCGCGATCGGCGTCACGCTGATCGCGGGCCTGATGCGCGGTTTCGCGGGCTTCGGTTCGGCCATGCTGATGGCGCCGATCTTCGCCATCCTGTTCGGTCCGGCCGACATGGTGGTGACCGTCGTCGCCATCGAACTGGTGGTCTCGCTACAACTCTTCCCGCAGGTCCGCCATCACGCCGACTGGAAGATCCTGAGGCCCATGAGCATCGCCGCCTGCGCCGCCATGCCCTTGGGCGTGTGGCTGCTGGCGAGCGTCGACAAGAACACCATCGTGACGGCCGTCTCGGCGGTGATCGTAGCCTTCGTCGTGCTGATGTGGACGGGCTGGAAATACACCGGCCGGCGCTGGCCCGCGGCCACCGTCGCCGTCGGCGCGGTCTCGGGGGCGATGATGGCCACGACCAGCGTCGGCGGGCCGCCGGTGCTGCTCTATCTGCTGTCGGGCAACGACCGGCCGGAGGTCAATCGGGCCAACATCGTCACCTATTACTTCCTGACGCAGTTCCTGCTGATCGTGATCGTGCTGGCGACCGGCGTCGCCGGTTGGGAGGCGCTGGCCCGTGCCGTCGTGTTGTTTCCCGCCATGGTGCTGGGCGCCTGGGCGGGCGGCCGGCTGTTCCATGGGCTGGCAAGCGAGCGTCTCTACCGCAACGTGGCGCTTGTCATCCTGTTCGCCACGGGCATGTTCGGGCTGCTGCGGAACTGGCTGATCGGGTGAACTGGCGGCGCCGACGGTGTATGGTTGCGCATTCATGGAGAGTTGCATGCGTATTGCCATCACCGGACTCGCCGCCGTTCTCGTCACCGCTCTCGTCACACTGGGCCTGCCGGCCGCCGCGCAAGCCGACGAGTTGATGAAGGAGTGCATGGTCACGGCCTCGCAGAAGATGTGCGAGTGCATTGCCGGCCGGATCCCGGCCGACCAGCGCGCCAATGCCATCGTCGGCCTGCGCAAGTCGAACGCCTCGGTCGCCGTGAGCGGCAACCTGCTTGATCCGGCGACCCTCAATCAGAACGAGATGCAGGGCCTCAACGCCGTGGTCGCGGCCCAAGCCTATTGCATGTAGCGCGGGCCACGAAAAACGGCGCGCATCGCTGCGCGCCGTCTCTTTCCCGATTGGTCGGAGCGAGAGGATTCGAACCTCCGGCCCCTAGCTCCCGAAGCTAGTGCTCTACCAGGCTGAGCTACGCTC
>JAUXWB010000149.1 GCA_030684475.1 Reyranella sp.
CGAGCTCTTCGACGCTTGGATCGCCGCCTACAACAACACGCCGCGAAAGTGCCTGCAGTTCAGGACCCCGGCTGAAGTCTTTCTTGCTAAACTGTTGCGCTTCGAACGTGAATCCACACCCTCGCTGCGCTCGGGATGACAACGCCTGCGTTGTTAAGCATCTCATGCGAAGTGACAGGCAACCTGCCGCGCCGCACCGGCCGGACGCAAGAGCGGCATGTCCTCGGCGCAACGCGGGGTGCCCTTGGGACACCGGCCGTAGAAGCGGCAGACACTGGGGTCGGGATCGATCGGGCTGCGCGGCTCACCGCCGAGCCGAAGGCGGCCGACGCGTTGCTCCGGCTCGGCCTGCGGGATCGCCGAGATCAGCGCCCTGGTATAGGGGTGCCGGGGATCGGCGAAGACCTCGGCCGCCGGCCCCTGTTCCACGACCTTGCCGAGATACATCACCAGCACGCGATCGCAGAGCAGCCGCACGACGTTGAGATCGTGGCTCACGAAGAGGTAGCTCATGCCGAGCTCACGCTTGAGCTGCTGCAGGAGCTGGAGGATCACGACCTGCACCGAGACATCGAGCGCCGCCGTCGGTTCGTCGAGGATCAGCAGCTCGGGCTCGACGGCGATGGCGCGGGCGATGCCGACACGCGCCTTCTGGCCGCCCGAAAGCTGGTGCGGGAAGCGCGACAGAAGCTCGCGCGGCAGGCCGGTCATGTCGGCCAGCGCCTCGACGCGGGCCTTGAGCTGGGCACCCGACATCTTCTTCAGGCGCCGCACCGGATCGGCGATGGCGTCGGCGGCCGTATAGCGCGGATTGAGCGAGTCGCCGGCATCCTGGAATACCATCTGGATGCGGGCGCGATGAGGGTTGGCGGCAAAGTTGCGGGCCTTGAAATCGGCCAGCTCGGCGCCGCCCAGGCGAATGCTGCCCGACGTCGGGTCGAGCAGGCGGTTGATCAGCCGCACCAGGGTGGACTTGCCGCAACCCGATTCGCCCACCAGCCCCACCGTCTCGCCGCGGGCGATGGTGAAGCTCACCTCGTCGACGGCATGGAGCTGCGGCAGCGGCGCCACCGGCTTGCGGAACGACGTGGCGCGCGCCAGCAGGCCCTGCTTGCCGCCGACGGTGAAGCGCTTGGCCAGTTCGGCGACGTCGAGCAGCGGGCCCGGTGGGGCGACGGTCATAGCGGGTTCCAACAGGCCACGACATGACGTTCGCCGACGATGCGCTGCGGCAGCGGCTGGGCACACTGGTCGAGGCGGCGTTCGCAGCGATCGCTGTAGCGGCACGCCGGCAGGTCGGTCCGGCGCAGATCCGGCAGGCCACCCGGGATCGAGGCCAGATCCTCGAGCGCGACGGTCTCACCCGGGGTCGCCGCCAGCAGCTTGGCCGAATAGGGATGGCGTGGCCGGGCGAACAGATCGCGGCCGGGGGCCGCCTCGACGATGTGACCGGCATGCATGACCACGATGCGGTCGCAATACTCGGCGGCCAGCGCGAGGTCGTGGGTGATGAAGATCGTGGCCATGCCGGAATCGCCCGCCAGTTCGCCGATCAGGTCCATGATCACCGCCTGGGTGGTGACGTCGAGGCCGGTGGTCGGCTCGTCGGCGATCAGCAATGCCGGCCGGCAGGCGAGCGCGATGGCGATCATGATGCGCTGGCACATGCCGCCCGACAGCTCGAAGGGATAGGCCTCGGCCCGTCGCTCGGGATCGGGGATGCGCACCTTCTTCAGCATCTCGATCGCCGCCCGCGGCGCGTCGTTGCGGGTGGCGCCGCCGTGGCGCACCAGCACGTCGGCGATCTGCAGCCCGACGCGACGGATCGGATTGAGCGCCGTGCGCGGGTTCTGGAAGATCATGGAGAGCTCGCGACCGCGCTGCTCGGCGAGATCGCGCTCGCTCAGCGCCAGCAGGTCGGCGCCACCAAACAGCGCCCGCCCGGACGTCACCTTGCCCGCGGCATCGAGGATGCCCATGACGGCGAAGGCCGTCACCGACTTGCCCGAGCCGCTCTCACCCACCAGCGCCACAGTCTCACCCTTGTCGACGCTGAAGCCGACATGCTCCAGCACCTTCACGACGCCGGAGCGGGTGCGGAACTCGACCGAGAGGTCCTCGACAGCAAGGGCTGGAATAGCGCTCATCCGACGACCTCATGCTGAGGAGCGAGCGCAGCGAGCGTCTCGAAGCATGGGCAGCAGGCATAGTGCTCGTGCCAACCCTTCGAGACGGCCCTGCGGGCCTCCTTGTATCAAGAACCGGCCGCGCCGGAGTAGAGTCGTCGGCGCGGTAACGACGGAGAGCCCGCGGTCTCCTCGGGCTGCGAAGCCCGTCCCTGAGCATGGTGCCTCCGTCGTTGATTTTGTCGTCCCGAACGGTCG
>JAUXWB010000152.1 GCA_030684475.1 Reyranella sp.
GTGCGGGGTGGGGTGACGGTCTCTCGTCGCGAACAGTGCCCCGGTTGATGGACCGTCACCCCACCCCGTCTCGCATTTCGCTACGCTCCATGCGAGCCGACCCTCCCCCCCCAGGGGAGGGTAAGAGTTGCATTGCCGGCAGTTGGATATCGCCGTTACTGCCCCTACACTCCAGCAGCTATTTCCTCCCCCCCTCCGGACATCCCCATATGAGCGCCCTGTTTTCCCCGATCACGCTGCGCGGCCTGACGCTTTCCAATCGCATCATGGTGGCGCCGATGTGCCAGTATTCCGCCGAGAACGGCGAGGCCAATGACTGGCACTTCACCCATATCAATTCGCTGGCGCTGTCGGGGGCTGCGGCCTTCTGCATCGAGGCGACCGCGGTGGAGGCAATCGGCCGCATCACGCCGGGCTGCCTCGGGCTTTGGAACGACGCGACCGAGGCCGCGCTGAAGCCGGTGATGGCCTCGGTGCGCAAGCGCTCGAAGGCGGCCATCGTGATGCAACTCGCCCATGCCGGCCGCAAGGCCTCGAGCCACACGCCGTGGGACGGCGGCCAGCTGATCCCGCTGTCCGAAGGCGGCTGGCAGGCCGAAGGTCCCTCCGATGTGCCGCACAAGGAAGGCGAGGCGCCGCCGCGCGCGCTCGACGAGGCCGGGCTAAAGCGCATCCGCGACGCCTTCGTGGCGGCTGCGCAGCGCACCGAGCGGCTCGGCATCGACGGCATCGAGGTGCATTGCGCGCACGGTTATCTACTGCACCAGTTCCTCTCGCCGATATCGAACAGGCGCACCGATCAGTATGGCGGCAGCCTGCAGAACCGTATGCGGTATCCGCTCGAGGTGTTCGACGCGGTGCGCGCCGCGTTTCCGCATGACAAACCGGTCGGCCTGCGGGTTTCCGCCACCGACTGGGTCGAGGGCGGCTGGGATCTTCCGCAGACCATCGAATTCGCGCATGAACTGAAAAAGCGCGGCGTCGACTGGATCGACGTATCCTCCGGCGGCGTGTCGCCGCTGCAGAAAATCCCGCTCGGCCCCGGCTACCAGGTGCCGCTGGCCCAGGCGGTGAAGGACGCCACCGGCGTCACCACCATCGCGGTCGGCCTGATCACGGAAGCGAAGCAGGCCGAGGACATCATAGCCTCCGGCAAGGCCGACATGGTCGCGCTGGCGCGCGGCATGCTCTACGACCCGCGCTGGGGCTGGCATGCCGCCGCCGAACTCGGCGGCGAGGTCTCGGCGCCGCCGCAATACTGGCGCTCGCAGCCCTCGACGCAAAAGGCGCTGTTCGGGGCGACCACGTTCGGGACGAGGTAATTTCTGTCATTCCGGGGCGATGCGAAGCATCGAACCCGGAATCTCGAGATTCCGGGTCTGGTGCTGCGCACCATCCCGGAATGACGGAAAAAACCTCACGCCGCCCGGACGCTGTCCAGGAACTTCTCCACCTCGGTCTTCAAATGCGTGCTCACCTCGGCGAGTTTCTTTGCCGAATTCAGCATCTGGCCCGACGTGGTCTCGGTTTCGATCGCCCCCTTGGCGACGCGCTCGATATTGTCGGCGACATCGAGGGTGCCGCCCGCGGCCGCTTCGACGCCCTGGGCGATGCTCTGGGTCGCGGTGCCCTGCTGCTCGACCGCCGATGAAATCGAGGTCGAGATCCCGCTGATGCGCTCGATGGTCAGCCCGATCGCCTTGATGGCGTTGACCGACTCTTCGGTGGCGTGCTGCATGTTGACGATGTGCGACGAGATCTCGTCGGTCGCCTTCGCGGTCTGGCCGGCCAGCGTCTTGACCTCCTGCGCCACCACGGCGAAGCCGCGGCCGGCTTCGCCCGCGCGCGCCGCCTCGATGGTCGCATTCAATGCCAGCAGATTGGTCTGCTCGGCAATGGAGGTGATCAGCTTGACCACGTCGCCGATGCGGTCGCCGGCCGCCGTCAGTTCCGCCATCCGCTGGTCGGTGGCATTGGCCTGCCGCACCGCATCGGTGGCGACGCCGTTCGACTCCTGAACCCGGCGGCTGATCTCCACGATCGACTGCGACAATTCGCTGGAAGCCGCGGCGGCAGAGCGGACATGCTCGGAAGCCTGGCGCGACGCGTCGGCGGAATGGCTCGACATCTCCGCGGTGGAATGCGCCGTCACCGAAAGCCGCTGCGCATCCTTCTCGAACTGCCCCGAGGAGCTCAATACCTGCTCGATGATGCCGCCGATCCGGCCGCGAAAATCATCGACGAAACTGTTGAGCTCGGCCTTGCGCTGCTCGACCGCCTGCGCTTCGGCGCTGATCCGTTCGCGCTCGAGCTGCTGGCGCTCGAGGCGGTTGTTCTTGAACACGCCGATGGTGCGGGCGATCGCGCCGATCTCGTCGTGGCGGCCGGCATGGTGCACCTCGATGTCGGTGCGGCCTTCAGCCAGGCCGGTCAACGACTGCGTCACCGCCCGCAGCGGCCGCGTGACCTGGCGCACCATCACCATGGTCATGGCGAGCACGATCAGCGCGGCGATGGCGGCGGCAAGGCCCATCGCCCACAGCGCCTGCGACAGCATGCCGTCGAACTGGGCGGTGGGAATGCCGACGAACACCAGGCCGATCACCTTGCCGGCGTCGCCGAAAACCGGCTGATAGGCGGTGACGAAGCGGCGGCCGAACAGCATCGCCGGGCCCTTGTAGGCCTCGCCGCGGCGGACCACGGGCTGCGCCGGATGATCGGCTGCGAGCTGGGTGCCGACCGCGCGGTCGCCGTTTTCCTTTTTCACGTTGGTGGTGCGGCGAAAGAACTGCTGGGTGGCGTCGTCATAGACGAACAGCGTGGCGACGCCGCCGACATAGCCGACCGCGCGGTCGACGATCTTGTGGTCGGAGAATTCCGGCATCCTGGCGATGTCGACGCGTGCGACCGTGCCGTCCTTCAGCGCGATCTTCGCATTGGAAAAGCTCTCGCCGAAGGCGAGGCTCAGCGTGCGCAGATTGACCTCGATGTCGGTGAGCGCGCTCTTGTCGAAGTCGCGGCTCAGCGACCCGTAACCGGCGCCCGCCACCAGCGCGGTATTGACCGCGATCAGCAGCGCCGCCCCGAGCACGGCCTTGGGCCCGAGATTAAGTCGCAAGAACGCGAAGCGGCTTGCCGCCATTCCAAACGCCATCCGGTTTCTCCAGAAAGTCGGGCTCGATTCGCGAGGCTGCATTTTTGGGGATTTTGTTTACGATTGGCTTAATGGATGTTCGTGGCGCGGAATTTCGGGGGTGCTTGCCGCCTTCTGCGCACAGGCAACAATACCTCGTCGCCCCGGCCCCCGAGCCGGGGCCCATACGCCGTGCCCTCGCGATGCGGCATGCGGGTAGACCCCTCGCGAACCATGTCGGCCGGAGGCCGGGACGACAGCGGGTGTGGCGCGTTCACCCCGCCGCCGCCGATTCCGGCGGCTGCGGCATCGGAAAGGTCTGATACCGCGCCGGCAGATTGACCGGGCGGTAATCCTTCACGGCCTCCATCCGCGCCACCACGGATTGATGGATCAGGGCGTCCTCGGGAATCAGGCGCGGTTCGGCATCGGGAATGTAGAATCCGAGATGCGTCCGGCGCTCCGGCCATTCCCGGTATTTGGCGGCCTTGGGCACGAATTCCAGCATCCACCAGGCGCCGTGCAGCGACTGGTGCAACTGGCCCGCGGCATCGGGGGCGACGTAATGGAACGGGCTGTTCTTGCGCTGCCGGCCCCAGGCCAGCGTGTTGACGCTGCGCGTATCCACCGCGAGCCCGCATTTGACGGCTTCGTCGATCATCCAGAGCAGCGGATATTTCGACAGCCCCGATTGCTTCTCGGGATAGCCGCCGCCGATATCGGAATGCACGCCGGCGAACCAGACCTGCAAGATGTCCTGCGGCGCCTCGTTGTTGGTCTTGCTGAAGCGGTTGTGCATGAAGGTCTGTGGCGCGTCCCATTTCTTCAGCCGGAACATGCTGCGGCGTTCGTCGATCGAGATCGCCTGGCGGAAGGTCTGCACGCTCGGGTTCTGCAGCGTGAAGGCCAGTTCCTCGAGGCTCGGCCAGTACAGCCGGTCCGGCCGCGGCACGATCACGCTCGCCACCGTATCCCAGACCCCGACGAAGCGCACGGTCGGCCACCGCGTCGACAGGATCCGCGCGAACTGCGCCGCCTGGTCGTCCCTGCTGGCGGGCAGCGGCCCGTCCTCGTCGCTGCCGGCGTCGAGCATCGCCTGCAGCGCCTCCCGCGGGCTGCGCTTCTCGTCGTGCCGGCCGTCGCTGGAGAACTGCTTGTAGGAGATCAGCCCCGAGCCCGCCAGATTGGCCTGCTCCGGCGCGATCAGCCCGATCTTGTGGATCAGCCCCGCCAGCACCCGCACGGTGTAGGCGCCGCGGGAAAACCCGAACAGGTAGATCCGGTCGCCTTCCCGGTAGTGCTGGACCAGGAAATGATAGGACGCCAGCACCTTGTCATCGAGGCCATAGCCGGTGGCGAGCCCCATGATCGCGGAGAAATCCTGCTTCAACTTGTGCCACGGATCCGGCCGCGCCAGCGTACCGACCCCGGGATCGTAGAACACCAGCTGCCGCGGCGTGGTCTTTTCGGTCTTGCGCAGGCAGCGATAGAGCTTGAGTACGTTGGAAATGTTCTCGCTGATCTCGTTGCCGGTGCCGTCGCAGCAAATGACGATGTTGCGCATGGATGTGATTCGCCCCCAGGTTGTGGCTGGGAGATTAACGGCGGGCGGAGGATTTAGAAACAGGTCACGCCACGATCCCGCGATTCACCAGTATCCGCTCCGCGCTGTCGTTCCACACATCCATCTTGACGATGAACCCGTCCCGCACCACGAAGCGGTCGACGTAGCGGTTGCCTTCGAACGAGGTGCCGTCGATCCATTCGCCGTAGAGCGTGCCGACCGAATAGACCACGGTCTCACCCGCGCCGGGACAAACGTCAAAACGGTCCATCTTCTTCTTCACCCAGCGATAGCGCGCGGCGTTGAACCCGGTCGGCCCGCGCGGGTGGTCGAATTCGCGCCCGCCGGTAAAGGTGATGATGGTGCCCGGCTTCATATAGGCTGCGGCGGCGTCGGGATCGGGGATCATCGAGGCCGTGAGGTAAGCCTCAACAACTTCGGCATCGCTCAACTTCTTCGGCTCGCCTTTGGCGGCAACGGACATCGCAAATTCCCTTCATCTGACAAAATACTACAATCCGGCACTCAAATTGCGTGCACATAATTTGAACAATCCGTGCTCAACCTGCACACAATTGGGAGCTGCCCTTGCCCCGCGCGTCAGCCAGTTTGCCCCGATGACCCCGAAAACCGCCTTTGACCTGATCTTCCGCCGCGCGGTGACGCCGGCTTTCGCCACCCCGGTCGATATCGGCGTCGCCGCGGGCCGGATCGCCGCGATCGCGCCGCGGCTGGAATCGGAAGCCCGCGAAATCCAGCTCGATGGCAAACTGGTGCTTTCCGGCTTCGTCGACACCCACATCCATCTCGACAAGGCCTGCCTGCTCGGCCGTTGCGGCCACCACCATGGCAGCGTCGGCGAGGCGATCCAGGCGGTCGCCGCCATGAAGCGCGATTTTACCGTCGAGGATGTCTATGCGCGCGGCGCCAAGGTGCTGGAGCGCGCGATCGTGGCCGGCACCACGCGGATGCGCACGCATGTGGAAATTGATCCGCGCATCGGGCTGCGCGGCTTCGAGGCGGTCAAGGCGCTGAAGCGCGACTATGCCTGGGCGATCGATCTGTCGCTCTGCGTGTTTCCGCAGGAGGGCCTGACCAACGACCCCGGCGCCGAAGAGCTGCTGGTCGCGGCCCTGCGCGACGGCGGCGAGGCGATCGGCGGCTGTCCCTATATGGACACCGATCCGATGGCGCATCTGGAAAAACTGTTCGATCTCGCCGGGGCTTTCGACGACGACGTCGACCTGCATCTGGATTTCGATCTCGATCCCTCGTGGTGGCATCTCGACGAGGTCTGCCGCCAGGCCGAGCGCCGCAACTGGCAGGGCCGCGTCGCCATCGGCCACGCCACCAAACTGTCGGCGCTGCCGCCGGCCGAATTCGACGCCGCCGCGTCGAAACTGGCGCGGGCCGGCGTCGCGGTCACCGTGCTGCCCGCCACCGACCTCTATCTGATGGGCCGCGACGCCACCCACAATGTGCCGCGCGGCCTGACGCTGGCGCACAGGCTCGTCGAACGCGGCGTCGTCTGTTCGGTTGCCACCAACAACGTGCAAAATCCCTTCACCCCGTTCGGCGACGCCTCCCTGCTGCGGATGGCGAATTTTTATGCCAACGTCGCGCAGGCCAGCGTCGGCGAATTCGACGCCTGCCTCGATCTCGTGACGGGCCTGCCCGCGCGGCTGATGAATTTGCGCGATTACGGCATCGCGCCCGGCAACCCCGCCGACCTCATCGTGCTCGACACCGCGAGCGGGCGCGGCGCCATCGCCGAACTGCCCGATGTGCTCTCGGGCTTCAAGAACGGGCGGCAGGTGTTCGAGCGGCAGAAGGCGGTGCTGCTGCGGCCGGGGTGACTGCACAAATCTCTCAACGTCGTCCCTGCGAAAGCCGGGATCTACCGTGTTGCCTGTCAAGAGGTGACTGCACCCCTCCAGGGTTGGCCTGACCTGAGCACGGCATTGGCGAAGAC
>JAUXWB010000155.1 GCA_030684475.1 Reyranella sp.
CCGCCGGCGTCTCGATATGGTGAAAATCGTCCGGCAGGTAGGCGATGACGTCGCCGCGCTTCAGGGTCTTCTCCTTGGCGGGCGCCTCGCGCAACTGGACGACGCCGTCGCGCGCGCCGTTGTCGAGGCGCTCGTAGACGACGTTGCGCTCGGCGCCATGGACGCCGGCGATGATCGCCCAGGTCGTGTGATTGTGCGGCGGCACCTTCTTTCCGGGCCCGCCGGCAGAAGCATAGAGCGCGAAGCGATGGTCGGGATCCTCGCTCAGGCGATAGATGCCGCCGTCGGGCCCGAGCGGGAATTCGTCTTGGGGGAAGAGGTCGGCACGTTCTGCCAACGAGGACAAAAGGCCGCCGATCTTCTCCAGGGTGGCGACGGTGACGCCGCCCTTTTCGATCCGGCGCGCTTCGTCGACCAGGCGCCGCACGGCGGCGGCACGCTCTTGATGCAGGTTCATTTGATCCTCCGTTGGGCGCAGTATAGCCATCCGGCGCTTGTCGCCACACGGTAAGTCCAACTACGGTGGGCCATGAAAAAGATCCTTCCCGCCGTTCTGCTGGGCGCGGCGACGCTGATGGCGGCATCCGCGCTCGCCCAAACGACGACCAAGCCGCCCACCAAGCCGCCGACGGCGGCCAAGCCCGCGGCAGCGACGGCCCGGCCCGCGGCGCGGCCCGCACCGCGTCCCGCGATCCAGGCCCGCCGACCCGTCTTCGTGCCGCCGCCGCCAGTCATCGAACTCGACGAAGCGGCCGTGGTGGCCGATCTGCCGACCGTGCTCGACACCGAAAGCCGCGACCGCTACCGGCGCATCTTCCAGGCTCAGGCCGCCGGCCAGTGGGCCCAGGCCGATGCCGAGGTGGCGCAGCTCAAGGACAAGACCCTGATGGGCTACGTCGGCGCCCAGCGGTTGCTGAGCCAGGGCTATCCCGCGCGCTACGACCAGCTCGCCGCCTGGCTGCAGGACTACAACGACCATCCCGATGCGCCGGCCATCTACAGGCTGGCGCTGGCGCGGCGCACGCCGGGCGGACCCGAGCTGACGCCGGCGAGTTTTGTCGGCTTCACGCAGGGGTCGCCGAGCTTCGCCGCCGCCCGCACCGTCAGGGGCGCCGACGCGCCCCAGGCAGCCGAATTGCGGGCGCGCCTGCAGCACATGGCGGACGACGGCGGCTTCAACGCCGCCTTCGTCCTGCTCGACCGCAAGTCGACCGCCGATACGCTGGGCCCGCAGGAAGTCGAGTTGTGGCGCGGTCGCATCCGTACCCGCGCGCTCGAAGCCGATTCGCAACGCGGCGTGCAAGTCCCGGTCGAGGTCGGCTTGCCGCCCGACGCCAACTGGACGGCGGCACTCCAGGCCTTCACCCGCGGCAACATGGCCGAGGCGGCGCGCCGCTTCGAGCTGGTGGCCGACGCTCC
>JAUXWB010000172.1 GCA_030684475.1 Reyranella sp.
AGAGCGCCGTGCAGCGCTCCTCGGCGACGGCCCGCAGGGTCGCCAGCGGATCGAAGGCCTCGGCCGGGTAGACCATGGTGGCGCCGTGGGTCAGGCAGCCCAGGTTGCCCATCACCATGCCGAAGCAGTGATAGAGCGGCACCGGAATGCAGAGCCGGTCCTCGGGCGTGAGCTTCAGCCCCAGCCCGACGAAATAGCCGTTGTTCAGGATGTTGTGGTGACTGAGCGTGGCGCCCTTGGGATGGCCGGTCGTGCCCGAGGTGAACTGGATATTGATGGCGTCGTCGAACTGCAGTTTGGGCGCGAGCTCGACCAGCTTCACCTTCTCGGTGTTGCCACCTGAAGTGGCGACATCGTCGAAATTAAGCATGCCGGGCGTCTTCTCCCGGCCGAGCCGGATGACATGCTTGAGGTGCGGCAGCTTCTTTGCCTTCACGAGATCCTCGACGATCTCGAGATAGTTCGAGGTCTTCAGCGCCGGCGCCAGGATCAGCGCCTTGCACTCGACCTTGTTCATGGCGTACTCGAGTTCGGAGCGCCGATAGGCCGGGTTGACGTTGACCAGCACGAGGCCCGCCTTGGCCGTGGCGAACTGGGCCAGAGTCCATTCCGAGGTGTTGGGCGACCAGATGCCGACCCGGTCGCCGCGCTCCAGCCCCAGCGCCAGAAGGCCGGCGGCGAGATCGTCGACCCGCCGCGCGAGCTCGCCCCAACTCCAGCGCACCTTCTGGTGCCGCACGACCAGCGCCTCGCGCTCGCGATAGATCTCGACCTGGCGGTCGAAGAAGGCGCCGATGGTCTCGCCGATCAGCTTCCTGTCCGAAACGCCGTGGTCATAAGAGATTTGAGGGGCGGCCTGAGCATTGGTCATGAAGGCGAGCTTAGCGTCCTGTGGCAGGTTTGAAATCATGAAACTCCATTTCACCACCGTCGACGTCTTCACCGACCGCCAGTTCGGCGGCAATCCGCTGGCCGTCGTCACCAACGCCCAGGGCCTTTCGACCGAGCGCATGCAGGCCATCGCCGCCGAGTTCAATCTGGCCGAGACGACGTTCGTGCTGCCGCCCAGGGATCCGGCGCATGCGGCCGAGGTCCGCATCTTCACGCCCAAGGCCGAGATGCCCTTCGCCGGCCATCCCAACGTCGGCACGGCCTTCGTGCTGGCCCGCGCAGGCGAGAGCTACGGCCGGAAGATTTCTGGCGACCGGCTGATCTTCGAGGAGAAGGCGGGTTTGGTCCGCATGGAATTGACCCGCGAAGGCGGTGTCGTCGTGGCGACCCGCCTTGCCGCACCAGTGCCGCTCAGCATCGGCGAGGAAATCCCGCCCGAGATCGTGGCCGCCGCCTGCGCGCTGCAGCCCGGCGACATCAAGGTCGATGTTCATCGTCCCTGCGTGGCGTCGTGCGGCGCGGCGCTCCTGTTCGCCGAACTGAAGTCGCGCGCCGTGCTGAAATCCGCGGCGCCCCGCGCGGAAGTGTTCGCCCGCGACCTGCCGCGGGACCGCGTGGTCGGCATCCATCTCTATGTGCAGGCTCCGGAGGACGGCATCGACGTGCAGAGCCGGATGTTCGCGCCCGAACACGGCATTCCAGAGGATCCGGCGACCGGCGGCGCCAACGTGGCGCTGATCGGCTTGCTGGCTCACCATCGACCCGAGCCCGACCTCACGCTCGATAAGACGATCGGCCAGGGCTTCGACATGGGCCGGCCGTCGATCCTCGAGGCTTCCGCCGAGAAGAAAGGCGGCAAGGTCGTCGCGACCTACATCGGCGGCCGCTGCGTGCCGATGATGAAAGGAACGATCGAGCTGGGCTAGACCCCGGAGGGCCGGAAACATTTCCGGAAACGCCTCCGGAAACCGGTCCGAAAACTCCGCGAGGGCGCGCAGGAGGTCGCGCGCCATTATGCTGGGTCGGGCGACACAAATAACGGGAATCAATTCGTCCTTTCTCCAGATGTAGTGGCACGCGGCGAGGCCGTGGGGCACGAGTCCGGTTCGTCCCGTGGCGCCAAAGTCTACCGCGACACCCGCCTCGACGACCCTGCCGGCTCGTCGCGTCGATGGCCGAAACGTGGCGGCTGCATTGCGCACGGCGAGACCCTGGCCACGATGTACGGACCCAACCGGCTATGGACCTCGGCGAATCGAAGCCAGCGTATCGGCGAAAGCATCGAAGCGCGGCGAATCGGAGACGGCGCGCAGCCGGCGTTCGAGGTCGGCAAGCGCCTCGTCGAGGTCACAGCGGGCGCCCGCCAGCCAACTGATGTTGGGCAACTGCCGCTCCAAATCCATGGCGATCGACAAATGGTTCGAGCGCGTACGATCGATCTTCACAGCCTCGGTACGCAGCGCGGAGGAGAAGGCATCGCAGACCGCCGCCGGATCGAGGTCGAGTTGCCAGAGATCGGCTAGGCTGGGCAGTCGCCCTTCCTTCAAGAGAGCGACAGCGTCGGCGTTGCGACTGAGGACCAGCCGGGCGCCAGCCAGAGTCTGGCGCGACCGGGCATTTCCGGGCGGCAGATACGGCAGATAGTCGCGCAGCGACGACGTCGGGCCCAACTGGCTGAACCACGCCTCCTCTTCCCGGCGCAGCTCTTCGAGGCGCTGACGCTCGTCCTCCTCGAGCAGCCTTTGCCGCTCGGCCTCCGCTGCATCGCGGGCAGCATTAGGCAAGACTTCGAGGACGCCGAGCGCCAGCGGCACGGCGGTGAGCAGCACCGCCATCCCGCCAAGGACGGCGCTGGTCGGGGCGACGGGCAGCACGTCGTGCAGGCCGGGCAACCGGCCCCACAGGGCGTAGAGCGCCAGCACCGGCGGCAGCAGGAACGGCGCCGCCATCAGCCAGCGCCCCCGATCGTCGGAGAGGCCGGCCGCAACGGCGACGGCGACCCCCGACAATGGCACGACTGCGATCGCCGCCACCGCCGCCCAGGCGGGCAAACGGCCGTTGAACCAGGCCAGGGCGAACAATCCGGCGATCGCGATCCAGAGCATCAGACCGACAATCGCGGCAAGCCCCATCGCCATGCCGCGACCGGCGGCATCGCCGCTGCGCGAGTCCAAGAGCAGGGCCGCGTATGCGGCATAGAGAAGAAGGGCGACCACGAACAAACCGATGGCCCCGTAGGGAAAACCGCTCACCGCGGGCCTTCCCTTCATCGGCGGCGCGCGCGACCGGCGCTCATTCCGCTGCCTCCTGCATCACCCTGTCGGCCCGCACCGGATAGATGATGCGCTCGGCGAAACGGTACATCTCCTCCATCTGCTCTCGCGAACGGTAGGCGGGCCGGGTGCCCTTCACTGCGGCGAGCTGTTCGGCCACGATGACGCGGCGCACCTCGGCGACGAGCGTGTTGAGGCGATGATAAGCCTCCGAGATCGTGCGGCCGAGCGTGGTCACGCCGTGGCCGACCAGCACGACGGCGTTGGTGTCCTGGATGAAGGAGGCAACCGGGGCGACATCGGCCTCGACATCGACATGGGCCGCCACGAAATGCACCGGCTTGCCGAGAACGAAGGGTGGATCGGCCGACAGCACCTTGAACTCGGGCTCGGCGCCTGAACTGAACAGCGACAGGACGGCGTCGTCGTGCACGTGGATAGTGGCGTCGATGTCGGGCCTGAGCCGCAGGATCTCGCGGCTGAGATTGTGCCCGACGGAGGTCATGCGCTCGCCCCACAGGATCTTGCTGGTGGGCACGTCGGTGACGACGATGTTCTCAAGCTCCATCTCCTCGAGCGAGATTTCGGCGTGCTTGGTGTAGGCGACGCCGTGCGGAAAGTCGGGATGCGGCACGCGCATCACCATGTTGCCGAGCGTGTTGTGAATGTAGCCGCGGCCGGCGACGAGGCGGGCATACTTGACGAACTGGCGGCCGATGGCGGGATCTAAGACGACGGGTGTTGTCATTTGCAGCCTCCTCCCAGGAAGCGAGGAGTCTAGCGCCGCGTCGCGTCGAGCGGTAGCGCCGTGCCCTGCTTGACGGGTCTCAGCGCGAACGAACTCCTGATCTGGGCGATGCCCGCGATCTTGGTGAAGTCCATGACGAAGCGTTCGTAGGCCTCAAGGTCGGGCACGACGATGCGCAGCAGATAGTCGCTGTCGCCCGTCATCAGGTAGCATTCCATCACCTCGGGTCGCTCCGCGGCGGCGCGCTCAAAATCCTTCAGCGCCTTCTCGACCTGGGTGGAGAGCGAGACGCTCATGAAGACGTTGACCGAAAGGCCGACCGATTTGGCGTCGAGTTGCGCGGCATAACCCTTGATGACGCCCGCCTTCTCCAGTGCCCGGACCCGCCGCCAGCACGGCGAGGAGGACAGGCCCACCTGTTCGGCGAGGTCGGCGTTGCTGAGACGGCCGTCGTGCTGCAGCCGTTCGAGAATGCGCCGGTCGATGGCATCTAGGGTGATCATTGCGCGATATGCCATAATTCAGGGTAAATCTACCCTATACAGCGCGCTTGGAGACCCAAACGCAAGGACCTTCCAACCGGTCGAGAGTATGCCGATGGCCATGACCACCCTCGCCCCCGTCCAGCGCCTGAAGTTGCTCCGCGAGCTGGAGCGCAAGGTCCTGTGGCTCTCCGCCTGGACCATCCACCACGCCAACCATATCCGCCCCAACCGCGACGGGCTGAAGGTCGGCGGACACCAGGCCTCGTGCGCGTCGCTGGCGACGGTGATGACCGCGCTCTATTTCTCGGTGCTGCATCCGGAGGATCGCGTGGCGGTGAAGCCGCACGCCTCGCCGGTGTTCCACGCCATCCAATATCTGTTCGGCCACCAGACGCAGGAAAAACTAGAACGCTTCCGCGCGCTGGGTGGCGCGCAGTCCTATCCCTCGCGCACCAAGGACGTCGACGACGTCGATTTCTCGACAGGCTCGGTCGGCCTCGGCGTCGCCATGACGCTCTTCTCGTCTTTGGTGCAGGATTATGTGCGGCTGAAGAACCTGGGCGACGGCACGCGCCCCACCGGCCGCATGGTCGCGCTGGTGGGCGACGCCGAATTGGACGAAGGCAACATCTTCGAGGCGCTGCTCGAAGGCTGGAAACACGACGTGCGGAACCTGTGGTGGGTCATCGATTATAACCGCCAGAGCCTCGACGGCGTCGTGAACGACCGCCTGTTCGGCCGCGTCGCCGAAATGTTCGAGCTGGTCGGCTGGCGCGTGATCACGCTGAAGTACGGCCGGCTGCTGGAGACGGCGTTCGCGCAGCCCGACGGCGAGCAGTTGCGGCAATGGATCGATGCCTGCCCCAATTCGCTCTATTCGGCGCTGGTGTTCAAGGGCGGCGCCGGCTGGCGCGAGGCGCTGACGCGCGACCTCAACCAGTATCCCGGCGTGCGCCGTATTCTGGAGCAGCATGACGATGCGGCGCTCCATCGCCTGATGACCAACCTCGCCGGCAACGACATGCAGGCGGTGCTCGATGCCTTCGAGGGCGTCAACGACGACAAGCCGACCTGCTTCATCGCCTACACCATCAAGGGCCAGGGCTTGCCCTTCGCCGGCCACAAGGACAACCATTCCGGCCTGATGACGCTCGACCAGATGGCGGGCTTCAAGAAGGGCATGGGCGTCGCCGACGGCGCCGAATGGGACAAGTTCGCGGGCCTCACCGCCGCGCCCGCCGAACTGCAGGGCTTTCTCGACTCGGCACCGTTCAATACCGAGGGACGCCGCCGCACCGAGGCGCCTGTTGTGGCGATCCCGGCGGCATTGCCCAAGCCGAATGACAAGAAGTCGAGCACGCAGGAAGGGTTCGGCAAGATACTGAACGGCATCGCGGCCGAGGACAGCGAGCTCAGCCGCCGCATCGTCACCACCTCGCCCGATGTCACGGTCTCGACCAACCTCGGCGCCTGGGTCAACCGCCGCGGTCTTTTCGGGCACACTGAAGCCGAGGACGTGTTCCGCGAGCTGAAGGTCGTGTCGGCGCAGCTCTGGCGGCAGACGCCGAAGGGTCAGCACATCGAGCTCGGCATCGCCGAGAACAATCTCTTTATCCAGCTCGCGGCCATGGGCCTCAGCCACGAGATCTTCGGCGCGCGCCTGCTGCCGATCGGCACGCTCTACGATCCCTTCATCACCCGCGGCCTCGATGCGCTGAACTACGCCTGCTACCAGGATGCCCGCTTCATGATCGTGGCGACGCCGTCGGGCGTGACGCTCGCCCCCGAGGGCGGCGCGCACCAGAGCATCCACACACCGCTGATCGGCATGGGACAGCCGGGACTCGTCTCCTACGAGCCGGCCTATGTCGACGAACTCGCCGTGCTCATGCGGCACGGGCTCGAATACATGCAATTGCCCAAGGGCGGCTCGGTCTATCTGCGGCTTTCGACGCGGAGCCTGCCGCAACCCGAACGACTTCTGACACTCGAACAGCAAAACGACATCGTGTCAGGCGGCTACTGGTACGCCGCGCCGGAACCGGGCGCGGACATCGCCATCGTTGCCATGGGTGCGGTGACACCGGAGGCGATCGCGGCGCACCAGAGCGTGGTGCGTGACTTCGCCGGTGCCGGCCTGCTGGTGCTGACCTCGCCCGACCGGCTGCACACCGATTGGCTCGCCCAGCAGCGGAACCGCGGCCGCACGGTCGGCCGGGTCGACACGGGCCTGAGCCCGGTCGAAACCCTGCTGGCGCCGCTGTCGCGCGACGCCCGCCTGGTGACGGTGATGGACGGCCATCCGCTGGCGCTCTCCTGGCTGGGCTCGGTGCGCGGCCAGCGGGTCGTGCCACTCGGCATCGAGAATTTCGGCCAGTCGGGCGACATTCCCGACCTCTACCGCACCTACAAGCTCGATACGGCGGCCATCATCGACGCGGTGGCGCGCGCCCTCTAAAGTGGCGGCGTGAAAGTCGACGGCAAACCCTACCGCACCATCTGGCTGGCCCAAGACGGCACGACCGTCCAGGTGATCGACCAGACCCTGCTGCCCCACGCGTTCGTGGTGCGCGACCTCAGGAACGTGGCGAACGCCATGAACGCCATCCGCAACATGGTGGTTCGCGGCGCCCCGCTGATTGGTGCCGCGGCAGCCTACGGCATGGCGCTGGCCATGGCCGAGGACCCGTCCGACACCATGCTGGCGCGCGCCTACACGGAGCTGCTCGAGTCCCGCCCCACCGCTGTCAACCTGCGCTGGGCGCTCGACGACCTGCGCACCCTGCTGGCGCCCCTGCCGCCTGCCAAGCGCCGCGCGGCGGCTTATAAGCGCGCGGCGGAGATCTGCGACGAGGATGTCGAGATCTGCCGCCGCATCGGCGCGAACGGTCTCGCGCTGATCCGCAAGCTCAAGCCCAGAGGCGACCGCATCAATGCGCTCACCCATTGCAACGCCGGCTGGCTCGCCACCGTCGACTGGGGAACCGCCCTTTCCCCGATCTACCAGGCGCACGACGCCGGCCTTCCCATCCACGTCTGGGTCGACGAAACGCGCCCGCGCAATCAAGGCGCCAGCCTGACCGCCTGGGAACTGGGCAAGCACGGCGTCCCGCACACCGTGATCGCCGACAATGCCGGCGGCCACCTGATGCAGCATGGCCAGGTCGACTTCTGCATCGTCGGCTCCGACCGCACCACCCGCCGCGGCGACGTCTGCAACAAGATCGGCACCTATCTCAAGGCGCTCGCCGCCCGCGACAACGGCGTGCCCTTCTATGTCGGCCTCCCCTATCCCACCATCGACTGGACCATCAGCGACGGCGTGGCCGAGATTCCGATCGAGGAGCGGAGCGCCCGCGAGGTCTCGCACTTGACGGGACGCACCGACTCGGGCGGGATGGCGACGGTCGCCGTGCTGCCCGAGGGCAGCCCCGCCGCCAATCCCGGCTGCGACGTGACGCCGGCGCGCCTCGTCACCGGCCTGATCACCGAACGCGGCGTCTGTGCCGCCAGCGAAGCAGGACTTCTCGCGCTCTATCCCGAGCAATCGCGGGCGGCGTGAACTTCAGCCCGGCGATCCGCGCCACCGCAGGCCTCGGCATCACGCAGATCATCGGCTGGGGCACCACCTTCCTCATGCCCTCGGTCCTCGGCCGTCCCATCGAGCACGACCTCGGGCTGCCGAGCGAAGTCGTCT
>JAUXWB010000175.1 GCA_030684475.1 Reyranella sp.
GGAACGGTTGACCGCTCCCCCTTCGAATTCCGATTGGGTGGGAACGGCTATTCAGCAGCCATCTTCGCCGGGTTCTGGACCGGCGCCGGGAGCACGTTCACCTCGACCTTGCCGCCGCTGCGCTTGCGGAACGACACGACGCCGTTGGCGGTGGCGAACAGCGTGTGGTCGCGACCGACCCCGACGTTCTCACCGGGGTTCATCTTGGTGCCGCGCTGGCGGACCAGGATGTTGCCCGACAGGACCTTCTGTCCGCCGAAGCGCTTCACGCCCAGACGCTTGCCGGCCGAATCGCGGCCGTTGCGCGAGGAGCCGCCTGCTTTCTTGTGTGCCATCGTTCTACTCCGGTCGCTCTACTAGGCGACGATCTGTTCGATCTTGACCACGGTCAGGTCCTGACGGTGGCCGTTCTTGCGCCGCGAATTCTGGCGGCGGCGCTTCTTGAAGACGATCAGGTGCGGGCCGCGGGCCTGCTTCACGATCGAGCCCAGCACCTTGGCGCCGGCAACGGTCGGTGCGCCGACCTTTTGGCCCACCATCAGCACGTCGGTGAACTCGATCTTGGCGCCCGCCTCGCCCTCGATCTTTTCGACCGTGAGCGTGTCTTCGGCGGCGACTGTGTATTGCTTTCCACCCGTGCGGATAACGGCGATCATGATGACACCTGACTGAAGCCTCCCGGTCCGGGGGACCCTCCACCACCCCTTGGGGGAAGTGGCCGGATCCGGGCCCAAATGCGGGAAAGCACGAAAGAGCGCGGCGGGCCTGAGTGACCCGCCGGAAGAGGGCGGAATATACGCAGGAAGGCCCCCGAGTCAACGCTACAGAGCAGCCGTTCCGGCGCCCCGGAGTTGCCCGGCACACCGCCGGACAGCCCCGGTTGCCCCGCGCCGGTCGGGACCATGTTGCCGGCGTCTGAATCAGCTCTCCGCACGCCGGAAAGCCAACGACGGCGGGCTTTTCGCCCGATATTTGTGGACGCCCAAATGTAACGCGTGTTGTCCGCGGCACTGTCTACTATTCGGAGATAAGCCTGATTCCATTGGCTTTTTCACGTCTCTCATCTGCTTCGTTTGCACAGGCCCCGGCGCGCGCTGTTTCCAGGCGTCGTTAAGTGTCTGTTCTGGCGTCGTTATTTGGCGCCGAGTTGAGACGGGGTCGTTCTTGGGACTGTCCACGGGTCAGGACCCGTGGCGGCTGCACCAGCGCATAGCGCGAACCCGCGGGCGGCCGCGGGCAGGTCATGCCGGAAATGGAAAGGGCCGGCACGATCCAAGCGCCAGCCTACCAGAAATATAGGCATATTCCTGCTGAACTTGCAACTTTTTCTTTTCAGTAGGTCGACCCGGCCTCGCGGGACCGGGCGCCGCTTTGCCGGGCCTGCCCAACCGCCCAGGCGAGATCGCCCAGATAGTCGCCGACCATGCGTTCGTGGCTGGGGTTCAGGTGCATGTGGATGCCGGGCGGCTCGACCTGGCGGCCGATCAGCCAGCCGCGCGTGCCCATGGCGTCCGATACCGCGCCGATATCCAGGGCGGGATCGGCCGAGCGGGTGACGAAGATCGAGAGTTCGCTGGGCTCGAGCACCGCCAGGCCCGGGATGCGGCCGATGCCGTCGATCAGCGCCTTCTTGTTGTCCATGATCAGGCGGGCACAGCGCAGATAGCCCTCGTCGCCGAGGTGGTGCAGCGTCGCCCAGGCGGCCGCGATCGCGCCGCCCGGTCGCGTGCCCTGCATCGTCCAGGCGACGTAGGGCCCGCGCTCCCATTCGCGGAAGTCGAAGGTCTGGTACTTCTCCTTCAGCTCCTTCGAGCGCAGCAGCATGAGCGAGGCGCCCTTGGCCGCCATGCCGTGCTTGTGCAGGTCGGCCGAGAGGCTCGTGACACCCGGCACCGAGAAATCCCAGTCGGGCACGGCATGGCCGAGGCGCTTCACGTAGGGCGAGAGGAAGCCGCCGACGCAGGCATCGACGTGCAGCCACAGGCCGCGCGATTGCGCCAGCGCGCCCAGCTCGCGGATCGGATCGAAGACGCCGAACGGATAGCAGGGGGCCGAGCCCACGAGGCCGATCGTGTTGTCGTCGATTTTCGAGGCGATGGCGCCGACGTCAGCCTTGAAGTCGTTCCGCGTGGTGGGGACGCGACGCACGTCGATGCCGAGCGCATGGCCGGCGCGGCTGAAGGCCGGGTGGGCGGTCCGCGGCACGACGAAATTGGGCTTGTCGATGCCCTTGGTGGCGCGTGCCCAATCGCGCGCCGTCTGGACGGCGAGGAAGATGCTCTCCGAACCGCCGGACGTGAACGTGCCGGCGGCATCGTCGGGCGCGTTCATGAGCGCCAGGCCGAAATCGACGACGTCGTTTTCGAGTTTCGCCAGAGAAGGGAAGGCGCGCTTGCCGAGGCTGTTCTCGGTCCAGAAGGCCGCGTAGGCGCGCTTCTGCACCTCGGCCAGTTCGTCATCCAGATAGTAGTAGTAGACGGCCATCCGGCCGTCCCGCCACGAGAAGTCGTCCTTCTTGGCATCGTTCAGCCGGGCCTCGATCTCGGGCCAGGCGAGCCCCTTTTCCGGCAACTTCATGTCGTTTCCCCGCCTCGCCGGGACAGTTGCCCCAGCAATTTCTCCCGCCTATAACCCGGCGCCCGGAGAGGTGCCAGAGTGGTCGATCGGGACGGTCTCGAAAACCGTTGTGCGTGCAAGCGTACCGTGGGTTCGAATCCCACCCTCTCCGCCATTCAACATCAGGGCCCGTTCGGGCCCTGATGTTGAATGGTGCGGCGGGCGCGGTGGACGAACCCAGGGTTCGAGCCCGAGCGCAGCGAAGGCCGGCGAGGCGAAGCCGAGCCAATCCCACTCCCGCCATTAACTCCCGCGGTCAGCTTCTGCGACAAAGACGCTCTGAAGAGTGACCGAACTTCGTTTCAGATGCCGCGCCAGATCTCAATTGGAACGCAAGCGGGTCACAATCCGGGAGCGTCATGATGCCCTTCGGCACCGTTCGCCGAACAACAAATGACGTCAACCCTCGAACGGCTGGAGATCACCATGTCGAACGTTCTCTTCCGGATCGTTGGGGCCAGTGCATTGGTCCTCGGGGTGGCCTCGATCGCCGCCGCTCCGAGCTTTGCCAAGGACCGGACCAATCTCAACGTCAAGCGCACCCACGCCCTCGACCGCGCCACCGGCGGCGACCGGGCGCAAAGCCGCATGAGCGAGCGAGGTCTGGCAAACTCCAACGGACTCTTCATGTCCGGCCGCGCCACCGGCCGTGATCGCGCGGACGACCGCATGAACCCGCACGGCCTCGGCCGAGGCAATGTCGCGTCCGCCGACCGAGACGTGAAGCAGGCCGATCGGCGCGCAACGAAGCATGCAGAGCGGGGCGTCAAGTACACCGATCGGCCAGTGACGTACGCCGCAGGATCTGGGCGGGCGGGCAAGGGCCAAAACCAATAGCAAATGAGTTGCCTGTCGCGGCTCATACCGCCTTCGACGCAATGCCCGACGCTCAATCACCCTTTCAGGAGGCCACCCATGCGAACCGCCACATCTCTCGTCGCCCTTCTCTGTATCAGCCTCGCGGTGCCGGCTTTTGCCCAAGGGCGCGGAGGCCCGCCCGATAAAGCCGCCGACCAGGGCAAGGGGCAAAGCCAGGGCAAAGGTCAAGGTCAGGGCCAAAGCCAGGGCAAGGGTCAAGGTCAGGGCCAAAGCCAGGGGCAAGGCAACGCTCAAGCTGGTCAACGGCATGGCAACGTCGTCGTTGCCGATCGCGACCGTTCAACCGTCCAGACTTACTATCGCAACGAGTTTGCGGCGGGCAATTGTCCCCCGGGGCTGGCCAAGAAGAACAATGGCTGTCTGCCGCCGGGCCTGGCCAAGAAGCTTTGGGCGGTCGGCCAACCGCTTCCGGCATCGCAAATCTTCTATACGTTGCCTGGCGTCCTGCTGGCGACGCTCACGCCCGCACCTGTCGGTTATCAGTACGTAAGGGTCGACGATGACGTGCTGCTGATGGTGGCGGCGACGCGGATGATTGCGAACGTCGTGGCCAATCTCGGGGGCTAGAGCGTATCTCGTTGTGATAGACGCAGGCGCCTGCTGGGGGCGCGCGACTCCAGTCGCGCGTCATCGTCGGCACAGGACCAAGATCGCGCCACTGGAGTGGCGCGCCCCCAGCAAGACATGACGAGGCGAATATCTCAGCCTGTGACAACCAATCGGGACGTGCTCTAGTACCACGCGCGCACGAGGCAAAGTGGCGTTTGCGGATCAGACCAAGGCAGCGGCCTTCGAGCGCTACCTGAAATCCGGATCAGGGCACGCATTCGCCCAAGAACACCTGGGGTGATTTTCGGCAGGCGATCGACCATCAATCAATCGACCATCAATCATTGGCACGATATGAAAGAATGGCCCACGCTGGCCGCTGCACATCACCACACGCGGACGAGACCAGACTCCATGCCCGACACAGCCACGCTTCCCGCCGCCGCAGCGCAGAACACCGAGCATTTCGACGTCCTGATCGTGGGCGCCGGCATCTCCGGCGTCGGCGGCGCCTACCACCTTAGCCAGCAGTGCCCCGGCACCAGCTTCGTCGTCCTCGAATCGCAGGAAAGCTTCGGCGGCACCTGGCTCACCCATCGCTATCCCGGCATCCGCTCCGACAGCGACCTCTACACCTTCGGTTATCGTTTCAAACCCTGGACAAGTGCGCCGATCGCGACGGCGGCGGAGATCCTCGCCTACATGGGCGAAGTGATCGACGAGAACGACCTCGGCCGGCACATCCGCTATGGCCACCGGATCTCCTCGGCCCGCTGGTCGAGCCAGGATAATCGTTGGACGATCGAGGCCACGCGCACCGACACCGGCGAGGCCGTCCGCTTCACGGCGAACTTCCTCTGGATGTGCCAGGGCTACTACCGGCACTCGGAAGGCTACACGCCCGAGTGGGAAGGCATGGCGAGCTTCAAGGGCCGGATCGTCCATCCGCAGACCTGGCCGGAGGATCTCGACTACGCCGGCAAGAAGGTGGTCGTGATCGGTTCGGGCGCGACCGCGGCCACTCTCGTGCCGGCGATCGCGGACAAATGCGGCCACGTCACCTTGCTGCAACGCTCGCCGACCTATTTCATCCCGGCCCGCAATGTGAACGACCTTGCCGACACGCTGCGCCAGCTGCAGATCGACGAAAGCTGGATCCACGAGATCGTGCGCCGCAAGATCCTGCACGATCAGGCGGTTTTCACGCGCCGCGCCTTCGAGGAGCCGGAGGTCGTGACCAAGGAGCTGCTGGGTGGCGTGCGCGCCTATCTCGGCCCCGACTACGACGTGGCGACGCACTTCACGCCGACCTATCGGCCGTGGCGGCAGCGCATCGCCTATGTGCCCGACGGCGACCTGTTCAAGGGCATCCGTGCCGGCCATGCCTCGGTCGTCACCGACGAGATCGAGCGATTCACCGAGACCGGCATTCGCCTGAAATCGGGCAAGGAGCTCGAGGCCGACATCATCGTCACTGCCACGGGATTCAATCTCAATGTGCTGGGCGACATCGAATTCACGATCGACGGCAAGCCGCTCGATTTCGCCGAGACGGTCACCTACCGCGGCATGATGTTCACCGGCGTACCGAACATGGTGTGGGTGTTCGGCTACTTCCGGGCGAGTTGGACGCTCCGCGCCGATCTGGTCGCCGACTTCGTCTGCCGCCTGCTCGGGCACATGAAGGAGAAGCAGGCGAAGAAGGTCGCCGTGGCGCTCAGGCCCGAGGACAAGGAAATGCCTCTGTTGCCCTGGATCGATCCGACCAATTTCAATCCGGGCTACCTGATGCGCGGCATGCACCTGCTGCCCAAGCGCGGCGACAAGCCCGAATGGCAGCATACGCAGGACTACTGGAACGAGAAGGACCAGTGGCCGGCGATCGACCTCGACGATCGGGCGTTCGTCTACGGCTGAGCCGGCGTGTGCTAGTGTCCACCGCAAGGAGGACACCATGATCGCCATCACCGCCAAACCCCGCCGACTGGGCTCCAGCGCTCTCGAGGTCTTTCCGATCGGACTCGGCCTGATGTCGCTCTCCGGCGCCTACGGCAAGAGCGACGACGCCGAGGGGATCCGGGTCATTCATCACGCGCTCGACCGCGGCGTCACCCTGCTCGACAGCTCCGACATGTACGGCTGGGGCCACAACGAGACCCTGCTGGGCAAGGCGCTAGCCGGCGGCCGGCGTACCCAGGCGATCGTGGTCACCAAGTTCGGCCAGGTACAGCAGCCGGGCGGCGCCAACGGCGTAGACGGTCGCCCCGAACATGTGAAGGCGGCCTGCGAGGCGAGCCTCAAGCGGCTGGGGGTCGAGGCGATCGACCTCTATTTCCAGCATCGCGTCGATCCCTCGGTGCCGATCGAGGAGACGGTCGGCGCCATGGCCGACCTGGTGAAGGCGGGCAAGGTGAGGGCTCTCGGCCTGAGCGAGGCGCGGCCCGAGACGATCCGCCGGGCGCACGCCGTCCATCCGCTCGCCGCAGTGCAGAGTGAATATTCGCTGCTCTTCCGTGTCGATGCCGAGGAGACGCTCAAGACCACGAGGGCCCTCGGCATTTCCTTCGTCGCCTATTCGCCGCTTGGCCGCAGCCTGCTGACCGGCGCGGTGCGCCAGGCCTCCGACATCCCCGAAGGCGACGGTCGCGGCCGGCATCCGCGCTTTGCGGCCGACAATCTTGCAAGCAACCTCGCGAAAGTGGCTGCGATCGAGGCTGTGGCGCAGGCCAAGCGTTGCAAGCCGGGGCAGGTGGCGCTGGCCTGGCTGCTGGCGCAGGGCGACGACATCGTGCCGATCCCGGGCACCAAGCGCGTCGAGCGTGTCGACGAGAACCTGGCGGCACTCGACGTCGTCCTGTCGGCCGATGAGGTGGCGCGGCTCTCGGCGGCGCTGCCGCCCGGTGCCGCCGCGGGCACGCGTTATCCCGAGGCGTTGATGAAGGCGGTCTATCTCTAGGGGCCAGCGGCAGGCGGCAGCCGAGACGCCCGTCAGCCTACCAGCCCCAGAGCAGCCGCTGCGCGACCCACCCCCGCAAGCCACCCTTGCGCTGCACCTTGACCCAGTCGCTCCGGCGCTCGAGCGTTCTCAGGATGTCACCATAGGCGAGCCTGCCGATGATCCTGCTGCGCGTCGTGGGCTCGCTGCGCAGGTTCGCATCTTTGACCTTCACGACGTGATGCGGCGTGTTGCCGGTGAGAGGCCGATAGATCCATCCCTTGTCATTCTCGAAATCGCGTACTTCGAGCCAGTCCCCCTGGCTTCGGATGACTTCGAGCGGATAGCCCTGGCTCAGGGTCCAGTCCGCGGGATGTTGTGTTCCAGGTCCCGAGCGCAGGTTCACCTCCTTGCCGGTTACGCTGACCATTCGCTGCGCATGCGCCTGCGACGCGACCGGCAGCAGGGCGATCAGCACAAGGAAGGCCGGCAGACGACGTGCCGAGCGACGGAGCGCATGGATCATTCGACGGGATCCTCTCGTGAAGGGAAAAGGAAGCGATCGTGACCAGCCCGGCGGGACCGAGCCGATAAGGCCCGTGCCGCGAAACGAGCGGACTCCGGGTCGGCGGCAGCATCAACACAGTGAAAAATGCCCCGGAACCGGCTGAGCCGTCAACGACAGGACTTCCGTCAACGGGCAATGCCGGAGCACGGCCGAGAACATGCAACTCGTGGGCGGCCTGACAGGCCGGGCTTGGCGGTGTAAGCAGGCGCGGATTTTCGGTCACGAGGAGCACGCAAAATGACTGAAGAGATCGATTTCTATCACAATCCGCGGTCGCGGGCGCAGATGGTGCACTGGATGCTCGAGGAAGCCGGCGCGCCCTACCGCATCGTGCCGGTCGACTTCGACAAGGGCGAACACAAGACGCCGTCCTTCCTGGCGCTCAACCCGATGGGCAAACTCCCGACCATCGTCCATCGCGGCGTGGTCGTCACCGAAACCGCGGCGATCATCGCCTACCTCGCCGATACGTTCCCGCAGGCGGGTCTTGCGCCGCTGCCGGGCGATCCACTGCGCGGCGCCTACTACCGCTGGCTCTTCTTCGGCGCCGGCTGCTTCGAACCCGCGCTGCTCGACCGCATGCTGAAGCGTCCGGCCCCCGAACCGAAGAGCGCGGTCGGCTGGGGCAGCTACGAGGAAGTCGTCGCAACGCTCAAGAAAGCGTTGGCTGGCGGACCCTATCTGCTCGGTGGGACGTTCAGTGCCGCCGACGTCTATGTCGGCGCCGAGCTCCGCTGGGCCATGGCCTTCGGCGCCCCCGGACTGAAGGGCGAACGCGCGTTCGACGATTACGTCGCGCGCCTGGTCGCCCGGCCGGCTTGCGCACGTACCCTCGCGGTCTGACACTCGTCTCGATGGCCGCCCCCGGAACCAGCCGTCGCCTGGCGACGATCCTGTTCGCCGACATCGACGGCTACAGCCGTCTGATGCGCGCCGACGAGGAACAGACCCTCGACGATCTGCGCGCGCATCTGGCCGAGCTGGTGGCACCGGTCGTCGAACGGTTCCACGGCCGCATCGTCAAGACGGTGGGCGACGGTGTTCTTGTCGAGTTCGGCAGCGCCGTCGAAGCGATCCGCTCCGCCGTCGAACTCCAGCGCGGCATGTTCGTGCGCAACGCCGGGACTTCCGTCGATCGCCGCCAGGCATTCCGCATCGGCCTGCACCTCGGCGACATCATCGCCATGGACGACGATGTGTTCGGCGACACCGTCAACGTCGCGGCGCGTTTGCAGAATGAAGCCGAGCCAGGCTCGGTGGTTCTGTCGGACAGTGTCTATGAACAGGTGCGCGACAAGCTCGCCCTGCCGTTCCGCGATCTCGGGAGGCGGGCGCTCAAGAACATTGACCGGCCAATTCGTGTTTATTCGCTGGACGCGGCTGCCTTGGCGAGAAGCGACCAGCCACCCGTCCGCGCCGCAAGGCTTTTTCCCGGCAGGCGGCTGGCGGCAATTGCGGCCGCCGCCGCGGTTGCGATCGTGCTCGGCGTGACTGTTGCCTATCGGTCGACGGAGCCGCCGCTCGACGAGGCGGCCGGCGTCTTCGGTCGGCCGCCGGCCCAGAGCGGCCTGTCGGTCGCCGTCCTCGTTCTAACCAACCAGAGCGGCGATCCTGCCCAGGACTATTTCTCCGACGGACTAACCGAAGACATCACGCGGGCGCTCGGCCGCTTCAAGCAGATCACGGTTCTCTCCTACGGGGCCGTGTTGCCGTTCCGGGGCAAGGAGATGCCGCTCTCGGAAATCGGCCGCGCACTGCATGCGCGGTATCTCGTCGGCGGCAGCGTCCGTCGCATGGGTACGCGGGTCAGGGTGACCGTCCAGCTGAGCGATGCCGCCAACGGGACCCAGCTCTGGGCCGAGCAGTACGACGATGAGCTGAGCGACATCTTCGCGGTCCAGGAGCGTATCGCCCGCCGCGTCGCCGGAACCCTGGCGTCGAGCCTGCAACAGATCGCGTTGCAGCAAAGCCTGCGTAAGCCGACCGACAATCTCGACGCCTACGATCTTTTGCTGCGCAGCCGCGCGCTTGCCGCCGACACGACACGGGCCGGCAACCGGTCGGCGCGCGATCTTCTGGATCGGGTGACACTGCTTTCCCCGACCTATGCCGAGGCCTACGCCGAGATGGCCGACCTCTGTTTCCAACGAGCGACGTTCGGCTGGTCGGAGTTTCCGGAGGAGGACATCGACACGGCCATCCGGTTCGCCCAGAAGGCGATCGAACTCGACGACGAAAACGTGCTCGCCCATGGCGTTCTCGCCCGGGCCTACACGGCTTTGCAGAAATACGACCTGGGGCTGGCCGAGTCGGAGCGGGCACTGCAGATCAATCCCAGCGACGCCGAGGCATCGCTCGCCCGCGCTGCGGCGCTACTGTGGACCGGCCGGATCGACGAATCGATCGCCGCCGCGGAATTCGCCGTCCATCTCAACCCCAACATCGGCCCCGAGGCCGCGCTCAATCTCGGCCTCGCCTATGTGCTCGGGCGGCGCTACGCCGACGCGGTCAGGCTGCTGGAGACTGCACGGGCGCGGTATCCGGCCTATCCGCTGCTCGATTTCCCGTTGGCCGGCGCCTATGCGGAACTGGGCCGAACTGCCGACGCCCTGGACGCCGCAGAGCAGGGTCGGCGCAAGAACCCGTACTTCGACCTCGCGACCTTCGGCTCGCGCTTCCAGGACTCGACGTTGCAGCGCCGGATCGAGGCCAGTCTGCGCAAGGCCGGCTTGAACTGAGCCGACCCGGTCTCGACGGCTACTGGCTCGGCGTGTTCCTGAGGCTCTTCCAGTTCGCCGTGGCCTTGACGGCATTCGCCTCGGCTTCCTGGCGGAACCGCTCGACGCCGCCGGTGCCGGCGAAGACGTAGAGATTGCCGTTGGAGATCAGCCAGATGGTCGGGTTGGATTCGCGCCGGACGCCTGCGGACATGTTCATGGCGCAGGAGCCGCCGAACTGCGGCGCATACTTCTCGGGATTCGCCTTGAACATCTCGCGATGCTGGGCGTTGGCGAAGCGATAGCGCACGCCGTCCCAGACGAACTCGTACTCGGCAACGCCTGGCGTCGGCGTGGAGAGTGTGAAGTAGGCCACGGGGTCGTAGCCTTTCAATCCCAGCCGCTCCTGCGCAACAGCGCGGATCGGACCGGCCGCGCTGCCGACAACGGCAGCGGATGCCATCACCTTCATAAATCTGCGACGCGTCGACATTGAACTTGTCCCCCACTCCAGTGCCGGCGAACATCCATTCTCTCCAAGCCGGCAAACCGTCCCCTGAGCCGGAATTGGGGCGGGATAGGGGCAGAGTATGAATGCTCGTTCAAGACCTGTCGGGAACTCTGCGATGGCTGGCAGGTGGGCGTTAGCGCACTTGTGAAGTCGGGCCTGTTGAAGCTCGAGGACGCGGGTGCCATATCGCTTCAATGAAGATACTTCGATCGATTTGGCTCGCGATGGCGCCCGCGGTTTTCCTTGGCCTGGCCGTGGGGGGGTGCACTTCGACCGGCAACACCGGCCAGTATCGTACCGGCGCTGGCAGCGGCTGGGAGAATTTCCGCGCCGAGGCCGCGCCGGCAGGCTCCATCACGCGGCCTTCATAACCGCCCATAGATCGGCCTTGCGCTCGAAGCCGATGCCGGGCGCGTCGGGCAGCGTCACGCGGCCGTCGACGACCGGGCAGTCGTCGGCGAAGCCGCCGAACGGCGCGAACACCTGCGGGTAGGATTCGTTGCCGCCGCACTGCAGGCCGACCGCGATGTTGAGCGCAAACTGGTGGCCGCCGTGCGGCACGCAGCGCCGCGGCGACCAGCCGTGCGCCTTCAACATGTCGAGAGTCCGCAGATACTCGACCAGGCCGTAGCTCAGCGCCGGGTCGTACTGCAGGATGTCGCGGTCGGGCCTGAGGCCGCCGTGCCGGACCAGGTTGCGGGCGTCCTGCATGGAAAACAGGTTCTCGCCGGTGGCGAGCGGCGGGGCGTATTGGGTGGCGAGTGCCGCGTGCGCCAGATAGTCGAGCGGGTCGAGCGGCTCCTCGTACCAGCGCAGCCCGTAGCCTTCGATTGCCTTGCCGAACTCTATTGCCGTGGAGAGGTCGAACTTGCCGTTGACGTCGACCGCCAGCCGCTCGCCCTTGCCCACGATCTTCAGCACCGCCTCGATGCGCTTGATGTCCTCGGCGAGCGGCACGCCGCCCACCTTCATCTTCACGCAGGAATAGCCCAGCTCGAGATAGCCCTTCATCTCGTCCTGCAGGGCTTCCAGATCCTTGCCGGGATAGTAGTAGCCGCCGGCGGCATAGACCCAGGCCTTGTCATCGTGGGCGCCGCCGTTGTAGCGGTCGGCCAGGAGCTTCCACAGCGGCACGCGCTTGGCCTTGGCCAGGGCATCCCACAACGCCATGTCGAGCACGCCCACGGCCACCGAGCGCTCGCCGTGGCCGCCGGGCTTTTCATTGGCCATCATGGCGGCCCAGCATTTCGCCGGATCGATCAGGCCCTCGCCGTCGAGCAGCGAGTCGGACTTGGCGGCTTTCAGGCGCGGAATGAATCGTTCGCCCAGCAACCCGTGCTGGGCATAGCGGCCGTTTGAATTGAAGCCGTAGCCCACCACCGGTTTGCCATCGACCTTGAGGTCGGTCTCGACCGCCACCACGCTCGCCGTCATCTGGCTGAAGTCGATGTAGGCGTTGGCGATGTTGGAGCGGATCGGCGAGACGATGTCGCGGATGGCCGTGATGCGCATGGTGTTCTCCGGTTATGCGGCCAATTACGCGGCCAATTACGCGGCGAGTGCCGTCCGTCTACCCTGCCGCGCGAGCAGCCACCAGCCGATCGCGGCATTGACGATGTTCCAGGCGATGCCGTTCAGGAACGCCGCCTGGTACGAGCCGGTCATGTCGAACAGGATGCCGCCCATCCAGCCGCCCAGCGCCATGCCGATGATGGTCGACGACATGGCGATGCCGACGCGCACGCCCGCTTCCTTGGCCGGGAAGTATTCGCGCACGATGATCGCGTAGCTCGGCACCAGGCCACCCTGGAACAGGCCGAACAGCGCCGACACGACATAGAGCGAGATCAGCGCGTCGGAGACCGCGTACATCACCAGCGCCACGGTCTGCAGCACCGACCCGATCAGCATGGTGGCGACGCCGCCCACCTTGTCGGCGACCCAGCCCGAGGCGATGCGGCTGATGATGCCGAAGCCCAGCATCAGCGACAGCATCTGGGCGCCGCGCGCCACGCCATAGCCGAGGTCGGCGCAGTAGGCGACGATATGGACCTGCGGCATCGACATGGCGACGCAGCAGGTGAGGCCGGCGACTGCGATCAGCGCCTGAAGCGCATTGGGCGACAGGCCGACCGAGCGTCGGGGTGCCGCGACGGCGATTCCTGCCGCCTCCGCCGCATGGAAGGGCGGTGGCCGGCGCAGCATCAGGGCGAGCGGCACCATGGTGACGAGGCAGAGCAGGCCCGCGCCGATGTAGGTGGTGCGCCAGCCATGATCGCGCATGGCGAGTTCGATCAGCGGCGGCCAGATGGTGCCGGCGATATAATTGCCCGAGGCGGCGATGGCGACCGCCATGCCGCGCCGCTTCTCGAACCAGTGCGAGATGTCGGCCACCAGCGGGGCGAAGGTGGCGGCCGCGCCAAAGCCGATCAGCAGGCCTTGTGCTGCGGCAAACCAGCCGAGCGAGGGCGCGAAGCCCGCGCTCACGAAGCCCAGCGCCATCATGATCGAACTCAAGATGGCCGCCAGCGTGATTCCCCTGAGGTCGACCAGCCGGCCCATGATCACGCCACCGGCGCAGAAACCCAGCATGGTGGCGGTGTAGGCCACCGACACCGCGGCCCGCGTCACGCCGAAATCGGCCTGCACGATCGGCAGCGCCACCACGATGCACCACATGCCGACGCCGCCCAGCGTGCTGATGGCAACACTGGCGGCCAGACGCCACCAGGCATAACTCGAATCTACGCCGGCCATCGGTCGATCAGCCGCCGGGCGCGCCCTGGGTGTTGACGTAGAGCGCATAGAGCGAGTGGCTGGCCGTCATGAACAGGCGGTTGCGATGGCGGCCGCCGAAACAGAGGTTGGCGCACCGCTCCGGCAGGTCGATATGGCCGATCGGCTTGCCGTCCTTGTTGAAGATGCGCACGCCGTCGAGATCGGTATTGCCCATGCCCCAGCCGCACCACAGGTTACCGTCGACATCGACGCGGAAGCCGTCGGGCGAGCCGCCCGGACCGGCGTCGATCAGCACCTTGCCGCCGCTGATCTTCATCCCGTCGGCCGCGACGTCGTAGCTGACGATCGTGCGGTGCGGCTCGGCGCGCGAGGCCACGACATAGAGCTTTTTCTCGTCGGGCGAGAAGGCGAGGCCGTTGGGGCCGGGAATGTCGTCGGCCATCATCGTGAGCTTGCCGGTGGCCGGATCGAGACGGTAGACGGCGGGCTTGTTCTCGCTCGCCGCCTT
>JAUXWB010000184.1 GCA_030684475.1 Reyranella sp.
CGGCCAGGCGCATCACCGACTTGCTGCCCTGGAACTGCAAACTGCCGCAACAGCAGCCGCAACGAGCAGCCGCCTAAACCCACGGTCAGATCCGGCTTACGCCATCAACTGCCGATTCCGCGGCCTCCGCCGGACGCGTACCACATCACACCGTCATTGACGATGATGAGGAAAGCTACAGTGTTGAAAGGCTTCAGCGGATAAAAGCCGAACACGAGCAAAGAACTACTCCACTCTCAGACGCGGAAGCGTCAACAGTGGCGCAATCGTTTGTCCAAAGTGTTTCGAACGTGGGTCAGAGTGGCGGCCTATCAGCTCATACCGTCAACGCATCTAGCATTAATCTGCATGGAGGGCCGCCCGTAGGCCAAGTTACACATCAGCGGCAAATCCAAGCAGTCGAGAGTCTCTGGCAGATTGTGCTCAACTTAGGATCTGAGTTCAGCCTTGCCATATTCATCGACACCATTCTCCTGCCGCAAGAAATTGATGCCCATCTTAGAGGTGAGGAAGACATCAGCTTCATGGACGCAGTTGCTGAATATCGAGACTCACAACTACCGTTGCGGAAGTTCGCGAATGCCGGCGCGAACAATGCGGCCAAGGAACGACCCTTTGTTAGTCACCGTCTTTGGTCAATCTACTTTGTAGTTCAAGCCGTCTATGGTCGCACTGCGTTGCTTCTTGCCAATTCGTTCAAGGAGGGTCGGTTTGTAAATTGGCGTGAAGATGGCGGATGCGATCAGTTGTTGCGTGCAATTCTGCCGGTGCAATCGGTCGAGCATGTGAAGAAGCTAGAGACGAACGGATTGCGAACGGCACTTGACCTGCTCGAAGCTCAATTTCTTTTGGAAGCTGGGATGAACAAGCCACAAGCCTAGCCATCGCTCTTGCAATCAGCGCAGAGACCCCTCTTTGAGGCTTGTTAGGCTGCCAGCTCCAGGATCTCCTTCACCTCGGCTGGTGTCGGGATGGGCCGCGGGTTGCGCGGCACCCAGGGCGTGCCCATCGCCTGTAGGGCGATGCGGTCGAAATGTTCCTTGCCGACTTTCACTTCGGAAAGACTACGCGGCATGCCGAGGCCGCGGATGAACGCATCGAGCACGTCGCCGGCGTCCTTGCCGGGATGGCCCATGGCGTTGGCGATCAGGGCCTGGCGATCGGCGTTGGCCGGTTTGTTCCAGCGCATCACCGAGGGCAGCATGATGCAGGAAGTGTGGCCGTGCGGCACGTCGAACACCGCGCCCAGCACGTAGCCGATGCCGTGGCTTGCGCCCATCGGCACGCCGGCCGCGAGGCCACCCATCGAGAGCCACGAGCCGATCTGGCAGTCGAGCCTGGCCTTCATGTCGGTCGGGTCGGCCTTCACCTTGGGCAGGCCGCGCGCCAGCAGCGACAGGCCGTGCAGGCCCGAGGCGTTGGTGAACTCCGTCGATTCCTTGGAGCACACGCCCTCGACGCAATGATCGACGGCGCGGATGCCGGTCGACAGGAACAGCCACATCGGTGTGTGCCGCGTCACCTCGGGATCGAGGATCACGGCCTGCGGGATGGTGAGCGGATGGCGGAATAGTTCCTTCACCTTAGTCGCTTCGTTGGTGACGCCTGAGATGCCCGAGAACTCGCCGGCCGAGAGCGTGGTCGGGATCGAGATCTGGCGCACCGTCGGCGGCTTCACGTCGGTGGCGCGGATCCTGTCCATCGCCTCGACACTGGCGATGTCGTTGGCCAGGCAGAGCTGGACCGCCTTGGCGCCGTCGGTGATCGAGCCGCCGCCCAGGGTAACGATCAAGTCGGCGCGCGCCTCGCGGGCCTGGGCGGTCGCAGCGATGATGGCCGAGCGTGGCGAATGGGCGGGCATCCGGTCGAAGGTGCCGACGCACTTGTTGCCGAGTGCCAGGCGGACCTTCTCGACCTCGTCGGTCTCCCGGTTGAGCGTGCCGCTCACCATCAGGAACACGCGCGCCGCGCCATGCGTCTTCACCAGCTCCGCGACCGATTGCGCCGCCGGCTTGCCGTAGTGGACTTCCTCCATGTCGGTGAAAACGACGCGGCCCGATGTCAGCTTTGTGTCCTCCCTGGTTGCGGTATTTTGCTATCGTGGCGGCCTGACCACCAAGGAAATCACATGACCGGCACGCGGAATGGCGCCATCGGACGCGCGGAGAAGTACTTCGACGCCGGCGGCTTCCTCGAGGAGCTCCAGCGGCGGGTGGCAATACCCACCACCAGCCAGGAAACCGACTCGATGCCGGCCCTGCAGGAATATGTCTCGGGCGAGATGACCGAGTCGCTCA
>JAUXWB010000191.1 GCA_030684475.1 Reyranella sp.
CCGCTGTTGCCCAGCGCATAGGCGACGTTCCTGACGAAGCGGTCGCGGCCGATGCGCTTGATGGCAGTGCCGGCGAAGCGCCGGCGGAAGGCGGCATCGTCGAGAGCCGCCAGCGCCACCAGCGTCGGCGCGGTGAGTTCGGGGCGCGGCAGGAAGGCCGCTTCCTGGGCCGTCTTGGCGAACTTGTTCCAGGGACAGGCGGCCAGGCAGTCGTCGCAGCCATAGATGCGGTTGCCGAGGGCGGCACGGAATTCGCGGTCGATGGCGCCCTCGTGCTCGATCGTGAGGTAGGAGATGCAGCGCCGTGCATCGAGTTTGTAGGGCGCCGGGAAGGCCGCGGTCGGGCAGGCATCGAGGCAGGCGCGGCACTGGCCGCAATGGTCGCTCTCGGCGGTGTCCGTCGGCAGCTCGGCCGACAGCAAAAGCTCGCCCAGGAACAGCCACGAGCCGAATTGGCGCGACACGAGGTTGGTATGCTTGCCCTGCCAGCCATGGCCCGCCGCCTGCGCCGAGGGTTTCTCCATCAGCGGCGCGGTATCGACGAAGACTTTTATGGAATGGCGGTAGTTGTCCCAGATGAAGCGGCCCAGTGCCTTCAGCTTGGTCTTCATCACCTCGTGATAGTCGCGGCCCTGGGCATAGACCGAGATCGCGCCGCGCGCGGGCTCATCCTGAAGCGTGCGCGGGTCGTGCGTCGGTCCATAGTTCATGGCCACCGAGACGACGGTTTTTGCGCCGGGCCACAGCGTTGCCGGATCGACGCGCTCCGGCGTGCGCTCGCCCAGCCAGCCCATGTCGCCCTGGAAGCCCAGCTCCACGAACTGCTGGAGCTGCGCCAGGCGTTCGGCCCGCGCCTCGGGCGCCAAGGTCGCGGCGGCAAAGCCCACGGCATCGAAGCCCAGGGACAGTGCCTCGTCGCGGATGGCGTCGCGCAGCTCACGCGGCGTTGCCTGCCGCGGCGGTCGCTTGGGCGTCGGCGGAAGCCGCGCCATTATCGCCCCGCCTACCCTCGGCCGCGATAAGGGGCGACGCCCGTGTCGGGCAGCCACAGTCCCTTGGGCGGCAGGCCGGTTTGCCAGAAGACGTCGATCGGCATGCCGCCGCGCGGATACCAATAGCCGCCGATCCTGAGCCACCGCGGCGCCAGTACTTTGGCCAGCCGCTGGCCGATGGCGAGCGTGCAGGCTTCGTGGAAGTCGGCGTGGTTGCGGAAGCTGCCGAGATAGAGCTTCAGCGACTTGCTCTCGACCAGCTTCGCCTTGGGCGCGTAGTCGATCACCAGATGGGCGAAGTCGGGCTGGCCGGTCATCGGGCAGAGAGTGGTGAATTCCGGCGCCGTGAAGCGCACGAGATAGAGATCGCGCGGATTGGGGTTGGGCACCGTCTCCAGCACCGCCTTGTCGGGCGATGGTGGCAATGCCGCGGGGCGGCCCAGTTGTGTCAGATGTCCGTACTTCTTCGCCATCAGCCTCACCTTCAACTCGACCACCATCATATGCTAAGCGAGCCGCCATGACTCACAGGGTTGCCATCGTGGGCGCCGGCCCCTCCGGCTTTTATGCGGCTGATGGGCTTTTACGCGCCAATCCCGACCTTCACATCGACCTGATCGACCGGCTGCCGACGCCACATGGGCTGGTGCGGGCTGGTGTCGCACCGGATCACCAGGGCACCAAGGCGGTCTCGCGCCAGTTCGACCGGCTTCTGGCCCAGCCTGACGTAAGGTTCGCCGGCAATATCGAGATCGGCCGCGACCTCTCCTGGGACGAGGTTCGGACGGGATACGACGCGGTGATCGTGGCCACGGGGATGGTGATCGACCGCAAGCTCGGCATCCCGGGCGAGGATCAGCCGCAGGTCTGGGGTTCGTGGCGGTTCGTGGCCTGGCTGAACGGCCATCCCGATTTCCGCCAGGGGCCCGAGCTCTCCCAGGTGCGGCGCGTGGCGGTGATCGGCAACGGTAACGTGGCCCTCGACGTCGCCCGCCTGCTGGCCAAGAGCGCCGAGGAGATGGCCAAGAGTGACATCGTGCCCACGGCGGCCGCGGAGATCGCCGCCGCGCCGCTCACCGACCTCCCCGTGATCGGCCGGCGCGGACCGGAGCACGCCTCCTTCACCAGCAACGAACTGGCCGAGATGGGCCGTCTCGCGCGGGCGGTGTCGGTGGCCGATGCCGAGGCGCTCGAGGCTCACCCGCCGGCGTCGGATCCGACGCCCGAACGTCTGCGCAAGGCCAAGAATCTCGAGATCCTGAAGGGTTTTGCCCACAACAAGCCCGGCAGCAAGCCGGTCACGGTGCATTTCCGGTTCAATGCGGCGCCGGTTGCCTTT
>JAUXWB010000192.1 GCA_030684475.1 Reyranella sp.
GGTCTTGCCGTTCTCCTCGACCCACACGACCGTGTGCTTCATCCATTCCTTGTCGTCGCGCTCGGGATGGTCCTCGCGGGCATGGGCGCCGCGGCTTTCCTTGCGGTTGGCCGCCGAGCGGATCGTGCCCTGGGCCTGCACCAGCAGGTTCTCGAACTCCAGCGTCTCCACGAGATCGGAATTCCAGATCATCGAACGATCCTTGACCCGGATGTCGGCGGCAGCGGCGAACACCTTGTCCATCTTGGCGCAGCCCTCGTCGAGACTCTGCTGGGTGCGGAACACCGCGCAGTCGTTCTGCATGGTGCGCTGCATCTCGATGCGGAGCTGGGCCGTGCCGGTGCCGCCGGCGGCGTGACGCAGGCGGTCGAGACGGGCGACGGCGGCCTCGCCGGCGCGCGGCATTTGGCGGTGCGCCTCGCCTGGCGTCAGCACCTTGCCGGCGCGAATGGCGGCGGCGCGGCCGAACACCACGAGGTCGAGCAGCGAATTGGAGCCGAGCCGGTTGGCGCCGTGGACCGAGACGCAGGCCGCTTCGCCCACCGCCATCAGCCCGGGCACGACGTGGTTGGGATCACCGTCCTTCACCGTCACCACTTCGCAGTGAACGTTGGTCGGGATACCGCCCATGTTGTAGTGGCAGGTCGGCAGGATCGGGATCGGCTGACGCGTGACGTCGACGCCGGCGAAGATGCGCGCGGTCTCGGCGATGCCCGGCAGGCGCTCGTGGATGACCTTGGGGTCGAGATGCTCGACGTGCAGCTCGATATAATCCTTGTTGGGGCCGCAGCCGCGGCCTTCGCGGATCTCGATGGTCATCGAGCGGCTGACGACGTCGCGCGAGGCGATGTCCTTGGCCGACGGCGCATAGCGCTCCATGAAGCGCTCGCCGCTCGCGTTGGTGACGTAGCCGCCCTCGCCGAGCACGCCTTCGGTGATCAGGCAGCCCGCGCCATAGACGCCGGTGGGATGGAACTGGATGAACTCCATGTCCTGGATCGGCAGGCCGGCGCGCATCGCCATAGCGCCGCCGTCGCCGGTGCAGGTGTGCGCCGAGGTGGCGGTGAAATAGACGCGGCCGTAGCCGCCGGTCGCCAGCACCACCATGTGGGCGCGGAAGCGATGGATGGTGCCGTCGTCAAGGTTCCACGCCATGACGCCGCGGCAGACACCCTCCTCGTCCATGATGAGGTCGAGGGCGAAATACTCGATGAAGAACTCGGCGTGATGCTTCAGCGACTGCTGATAGAGCGTGTGGAGGATGGCATGGCCGGTGCGGTCGGCGGCGGCGCAAGTGCGCTGGGCGATGCCCTTGCCGAACTCGGTGGTCATGCCGCCGAACGGGCGCTGATAGATCTTGCCTTCGGGCGTGCGGCTGAAGGGAACGCCATAGTGCTCGAGCTCGACGATCGCGGGAATCGCCTCGCGGACCATGTACTCGATGGCGTCCTGGTCGCCCAGCCAGTCCGACCCCTTGACGGTGTCGTACATGTGCCAGCGCCAGTCGTCAGGGCCCATGTTGCCGAGCGAGGCCGAGATGCCGCCCTGCGCCGCCACGGTATGGCTGCGGGTCGGAAACACCTTGGTGACGCAAGCGGTCTTCAGGCCCTTCTCCGCCATGCCGAGGGTCGCGCGCAGACCGGCACCGCCGGCGCCGACGACCACCACGTCGTATTCGTGGTCGATCACCGTATAGGAACGTCCACCGACATTGACCGTGCCCGGCGCGGCGCCGTTGCCCTTGCCGCTGCTCGCCTCCGCCATACTCAGCCTCCGAAACCGATACGCAGGATGGCCACGATGGCGGCCAGCCCGAAGATCACCGCGACGAACCGGACGGCCACGATCAGCGCCAGCTTCCAGCCATCGCCGTGGACGTAGTCCTCGATCACCACCTGCAGGCCGAGCTGGCCGTGATGCAAGCCGACGGCGATGGTGAGGATCAGCAGCACCATGACCAGCGGCGAGCCGATCCAGGCGCGCGCGATGTCGTAATCGGCGCCGCTCAGCATCACCAGCGAGATCGCGAACCACACGACCAGCGGGATCAGCGCGATCGCCGTCAACCGCTGCGCCCACCAGTGCTTCACGCCCTCACGGGCCGAGCCGAGGCCGCGGGCGCGGGCGAGAGGAGTTCTGAGGTCGCTCATCGGTCTCTCCTCACACCAGTCTGAGGCCGACGACCCACGACACCGCCGTGGCGATCAGCGACACGGCGACCACGATCCAGCCGCTGCGGTAGGCGTCTTTGAGCTCGAAGCCGTAGCCCGCATCCCAGAACAGGTGACGGATGCCGTTGGCGAGGTGATAGAAGGCGCAGAACAGCCAGCCGCCGAGCACGATGCGGCCCGCAATCGACATGTTGAAATCCTGGAACAGCGCGTAGGCCGTCGGGCTCGCCGCGGCGTAAATCACCCAGGTCGCGAGATAGATCGCGCCCACCGAAAGTGCGATCCCGGTCGCCCGATGCAGGATGGAAAGGACCGAAGTGAGCTGCGGCCGATAGACCTGCAGATGCGGGGAAAGCGGCCGGTGCACCGGCCGATTGGCGACGCTCATCGCTTGGGAACCTCACTGGCCGAAATCGGCTGAGCTTTTTTAGCGTGCAACGGCCCCAAGTCAACGAATGTCGGTGATGCCTGTGCCCTAAGTCTTGGATTTCGCAGCGAAATTCGCCTGGCGCCGCGGCATCAACAGCCAGTAATCGAGATCGAGCACGACGGCCGGATGATACCTGCCTTCCGGTCCTTTCCCCGGCCACGTGCCGCAGGGGCAATCCTTGGCTGCGATGCTTCTCATTCGCAACGCCGCCACGTCGGTACGACCGGGGAGCGGCGCCTTCTCCAGCACCTCCGACCAGGCATAAATCGTATCGCCTCCGAAGGTCGGCGCGACATGGCTGCCGGCATTGATGGCCGCGACGCGGAAGCCGTTGGCCAGGCCGTTGAACGACAGCGCGCGGGCGAGCGAGATCACGTGGCCGCCATAGGCGAGACGCCGGCCGAAGCGCGTGTCCTTGCCGGCGAAGGCGTCGAAATGCACCCGCGCGGTGTTCTGGTAGAGCCGCGTCGAGAACATGTGGTCGGAATCTTCGAGCGTCATGCCGCTGACGTGGTCGATGCGCTCGCCGGCCTCGTAGTCCTCCCAGCGATGCGGCGAGCCCGCGGCAACGTCGTCGTAGGCGGTGAGCGACAGGCCGGCCGGGACGACCAGAGCCGAGGGCGACACCGAGGCGGCGGTCTTCGGCACCGACGCCGCCGCCACGGCCGCGTCCCGATCACGTTTGTGCACCATCACCCAGCGCACGTAGTCGAGCACCATTTCATCGCGCTGGTTGACACCGGTCGAGCGCACCCAGACGACTCCGCTGGTGCGGTTCGAATTCTCGCGCAAGCCGAGGACCTTGGAGCGCGCCGACAGCGTATCGCCGGGATAGACCGGCACGCCCCAGACAAACTCGGCGTAACCGAGATTGGCGACCGCGTTCAGCGAGATGTCGGGCACGGTCTTGCCGATCACGACGTGGAAGACCATCAGGTCGTCGAGCGGTGCGCGCGGCAGGCCGAGCGAGCGCGCAAAGGCATCGGACGAATTGAGGGCAAATCGCGAACCGTAGAGCCCGATGTTCAACGCCGCATCGGCCTCGGTAAGCGTTCGCGGCGTGGCGTGGCGAATCTCCTGGCCGACGCGGAAATCCTCGAAGAAGTTGCCGGTGATCGTCTTGCTCATGCCGCCTGCAGCTCCTTGATCGCCGCAGCGAGTGCCAAGGCGCGTTCGGCTTGTTCAACATGAAGATTCTCGATCATGCGACCCTCGACCGTGACGACGCCTCTGCCTTCCGCCTGCGCCTGCCCGAACGCCGCAACGATCTTGCCGGCCATTTCGAGTTCGGCGAGTGACGGCGCGAAGATCTCGTTGCAGGGCTCGACCTGGCTGGGATGAATCAGCGTCTTGCCGTCGAAGCCCATTTCCAGCCCCTGCTGGCAGACGGCGCGGAAGCCTTCGGCGTCCTGGATGTCGTTGTAGACGCCGTCGAGGATCGTGAGGCCATACGCCCGCGCCGCGAGCATGCCGATCCCGAGGGCGGCGATCATCGGCAGGCGCATCGGTGTATGGCGGGCGCGCATGTCCTTCACCAGATCGTTGGTCCCCATCACGAACAGCGCGAGCCGCGGGTGCGAACCGGCAATCTCCTCGGCACGCAGGATGGCCCGCGGCGTTTCCACCATCGCCCACACCATCATCGAAGCCGGCGCACCGGCGGCATCGAGCAGCGCCACGACGCTGGCGACATCGGCCGCACTTTCGACCTTGGGAACAAGGATGGCGTCGGCCCCCGACATGGCAATCGCCGCCGCATCGTCCTTGCCCCAGGGGGTGGCGAGGCCATTGCAGCGGATCGCGATCTCCCGCTTGCCATATGTCCCGCTCCGGGCAGCCGCGACGACATTGGCACGCGCGACCGCCTTGGCGTCGGGGGCCACGGCGTCCTCCAGGTCGAAGATCAGCGCATCGGCCGGCAGGGTTCGGGCCTTTTCGAGGGCGCGCGTGTTGGCGCCGGGCATATAGAGAACACTGCGGCGCGGACGAACGGTCTTCGACATCTCAAGGCTCCCCAACGATCCCGCCAATGATCACGGGCGAAACGCGGCGGACTATAATGACGGACCTCCTTGTGGCAAGCTGGCTGCGGCCATGCGCTTCCTCTCGCTCCAGAGCCATGTTGCCTACGGCTATGTCGGCAATCGGGCGGCAACATTTCCCCTGCAACGATTGGGCCACGAGGTCTGGGCGGTCAACACGGTCGAGTTCTCGAATCACACCGGCTATGGCGCTTGGCGTGGGCGCACCGCGCCTGCCGATCAGGTCGCCGAGATCGTGCAGGGCATCGAAACCCTGGGCTTGTTGCCACGCTGCGATGCCCTGCTCACCGGCTACGTCGGCGATGCCGCCCTGGCCGACGTCGTGCTCGACACCGCACGCCGCGTGCGGGCAGCCAACCCCAAGGCGATCTGGTGCTGCGATCCGGTGCTGGGCGACATCGACACCGGGATCTACGTGAAGCCCGGCATCGACACGTTCTTTCGCGAGCGCGCCATCCCCGCAGCCGACCTCGTGACACCCAATCATTTCGAGCTGGAACATCTCACCGGCCGCACCGTTTCGACGATGAGCGAAGCACTGGCGGCCGCTCGTACACTCCTGAAAGGTCCAAAGCTCGCCTTGATCACCAGCCTGCGGCGCGCCGATGCACCGGCCGACCAGATCGAGATGGTCGCGGTGAGTCGCGACGCCGCCTGGCGGATCGCCACCCCTTTGATCGGCTTCGAGATCGCACCGAACGGCACCGGCGACACGGTGGCTGCGCTGTTCACCGCCCACTGGCTCGCGGGTGGCGACGTGGCCGATGCGCTCGGCCAGGCGGCCTCGTCGATCTTTGCCGTGCTACAGACCACGCACGAACTCGGCGAGCGCGAATTGCAGCTCGTGGCGGCGCAAGACCGGTTGATCTCGCCGCCGCGCCGCTTCACGGCTGAAAAGCTGTAGGGCGGCGATGAACGTCCCGGGTTTCGCCTTCAATCCCATCGCGCTCGCGGTCGAAGGCACGATCATCGGCTTTCTGATCGCGGTCCCGGTCGGGCCGGCGGCGGCACTCTGCATCCGCCGCTCCATCACCGTCGGCGCCATGGCGGGCTACATGACCGGCATCGGTGCGGCCTTGGGCGACGCAGTGTTCGGCGCCGTGGCGGCCTTCGGGCTCTCCTTCGTCGAGGATTTCGTCGCCAAGCGCGAAGCCTGGCTCCTCGGCGTCGGCGGCGTGGTGCTGACGATCATGGGGTGGACCACGATGCGCCACCGTCCGCGCACCGTCGGCGACCCGGTAGCGGACGACCTCGAGCACCGGGTGGCGACACACTTCCAGTACGCCAGCTCGAGCTTCTTCATCACCGTCTTCAATCCGCTGACGGTGATGGCCTTCGGCGCGGCCTTCGCCGGGCGCAATCTCGCCGGCGTCGGCGCCAGCCTGCCCGACGCCGCCCTTCTCGTGGCATCAGTGTTTTGCGGCGCACTAGCGTGGTGGACGATCCTCTGCGCCGCCGCCGTCGCACTCCGCACCCGCTTCACCGGCGCCGGCCTGCTGTGGTTGAACCGATGCTCGGGAGCCGTCATCATGGGCTTCGGACTAGCGGCGCTGATCTCGCTGGCGCCGCTGCCCTGGAAGGATATTGCCCGGGCGGTCGGACTCTAGATCAGGCGCCCCCAATCAGGCCAGCGTGCAGGCATCCTCGAAATTGAAGCGTGGGCTGCGGGCGAAGATCTTCGATTCGTCGCCATATCCGATGTTGCACAGGAAGTTGGTCTTGAAGCGCCCGTCGGGGAAGAAATTCTGGTCGACGACGGCGTTGTTGAACCCGCTCATCGCACCGCAATCGAGCCCGAGCGCGCGGGCGGCAATCATCAGATAGGCGCCCTGCAGCGTGCCGTTGCGAAACGCCGTCGTCGCCGCGACCTCTTCCTTGCCCGGGCCCTTGAACCAGTGGATCGCCGTCTGGTCATGCGGGAAGTGCTTGGGCAGGTGCTCGTAGAACTGGGTGTCGTAGGCGACGATCACCGTCACGGGTGCCGACATCGTCTTCTCGGTGTTGCCGGCACTCAGCGCCGGACGAAGCTTCTCCTTGCCCTCCTTGGTGCGTACGAAAACGAACCGCGCCGGCTGGGTGTTGGCTGACGTCGGGCCCCATTTCATGAGATCGTGGATTTCGCGCAGCTGGTGGTCGGTGACGGGCTTGGGCAGCCAGCCGTTGTGCGTCCGTGCGTCGCGGAGGATCTTGCCAAGCACTTTGTCATCGAGCATCGCGATTTCCCTTCATCGTGAAGGAAATCGTAGCGAAGGAAGCGCGTGTGGTCGAGCCAACGTGATCGCCCGTGAGTTACCCGGCGGGGCCCGGCGCGTTCCTTCGCCTCCTCGGATCGTGCTAAGTTTGGTTTGGCACGAATGCCCAGGGACCGATCATGTCGCTTACCGCGTTGGAGTCGCCTACCCCGCTCGACCCGAGAAAATTCCAGAACCCCTCGATCACCGCCAAGGGCGAACAGCGGGCGCATGTGGCGCTGAGGGCACTCGAAACGCTGTGGTTCAACACCGGCACGCTGTGCAACCTCACCTGCCGCAACTGCTACATCGAATCCTCGCCGCGTAACGACCGGCTGGTCTATCTGACGGCCACCGAGGTCGCCTCCTACCTGGACGAGATCGAGCACCACCGGCTCGGTACCAAGCTCGTCGGCTTCACGGGCGGCGAGCCGTTCATGAATCCCGAGTTGCCGGCAATGCTGGACGACGTCCTGTCGCGCGGCCTCAAGGCGATGGTGCTGACCAACGCCATGAAGCCGATGCACAGGATGAAGCCAGCACTGCTCGACCTGCATCGGCGGTTCGGCGGCAGTCTCACGATCCGCGTCTCGGTCGATCACTACGCCTCGGCGTTGCACGAACGCGAGCGCGGCAGCCGAAGCTGGAAGCCGACGATCGACGGGATGGTGTGGCTGGCGTCGAACGGCTTCGACGTTCATGTCGCCGGCCGCCGCTTTTCGGACGAATCCGAGGAGGCGGTGCGCGCGGGCTATGCCCGCCTGTTCGCCGGCCTCGGCGTCGCCATGGATGCACAGGACCCCGGTGTCCTCGTGCTGTTCCCCGAGATGGATCCCACCGTCGACGTGCCGGAGATCACCACGGCCTGCTGGGGCATCCTGAAGAAGGTGCCGGACAGCGTCATGTGCGCGTCCTCGCGCATGGTGGTTAAACGCAAGGGTGCCGCGCGACCCGCCGTTGTCGCCTGCACGCTCCTGCCCTACGATCTGCAATTCGAACTGGGCGAGTCGCTGGCCGAGAGCGCCGCCGCCGTTCGCCTCAACCATCCGCACTGCGCCAAGTTCTGCGTCCTGGGCGGTGCCGCCTGCAGCCGGTGACGCCGACCCTCGATGTCGTGGTGCCGACGCTGAACGCCGCTGCTCTTCTGGCGCGTACGCTCTCGGCCGTCGACACCGAAGCGTCCGGCGGGATCTCGACAATCACGGTATGCGACGGCGGTTCATGCGACGATACCCTGGCCATTGCCCGGGGAAGCGGCGCCGGCGTCGTAACGGCGCCGGCGGGACGCGGCGGCCAGCTCGCCGCGGGAGCGACCGCTGGACGTGCGCCATGGCTGCTCTTCCTGCATGCTGACACGGTGCCCGGCCCCGGCTGGGTCGAGACCGTCCGGCACTTCATGTCGTCGCCTGTCAATGTCGGAAAGGCGGGTTACTTCCGCCTGCGCTTCGATACGCCCGATCCGCGCGCCCGCCGGGTCGAGCGGCTGGCTGCCTGGCGATGCCGGACCTTCGGCCTGCCATACGGCGATCAGGGGCTGCTGATCGCGCGCGCGTTCTACGAGAGCCTCGGCGGCTATCGCGCCCTGCCGCTGATGGAGGACGTGGACATCGCGCGGCGCATCGGACGGCGGAACCTCGTGGCGCTCGACGCCGATGCCGTCACGTCCGCCCGGCGCTATGAGCGCGGCGGCTGGTTGCAGCGCCCGTTGCGCAATCTCTCCTGCCTGGCGCTGTTCCTCGCCGGCACGCCGCCCAGCCTCGTCGCACGGCTGTACGGTCGATGACACGCCATCTCGTGATCTTCGCCCGCACGCCGCAATTCGGCCGGGTCAAACGACGGCTGGCACGCGACATCGGTACGCCCGACGCGACGCGCTTCTATCGCAGCACCCTCAGCCGGCAGATTGGATTTATGTCGCGCGATCCGCGCTGGACGGTTTGGCTGTTCGTGACGCCGGATACCGAACTCCGGCATCCCGCCTGGCGTGGCGCCGTGCCGTTGCAGCGCGTGCGACCGCAAGGACGCGGCGATCTCGGACAACGCATGCTGAAGCCGTTCCAGATGCTTCCGCCCGGTCCCGTCGTTCTCGTCGGCAGCGATATCCCCGGAATGCGGCCGTCCCATATCGACCACGCCTTCCGGCTGCTCGGCCGACATGATCTTGTGTTCGGCCCGGCCCGCGACGGCGGCTTCTGGCTGATCGGGGCACGACGCCTCCGACCGATGCCGCGCGATCTGTTTGCCGGCGTCCGCTGGTCGACAGCGCACGCGCTGGCCGATACGCGCGCCAACATCCCGGCAACGGTTTCCGCCGGCGAGGCGGACACATTGGAGGATATCGATACCGCCGACGATTTGCGGCGTTTTCAGCTCAGGCGGACGGTGCTCGCTGCTTGAGCACATTGAGTTCACCCCGCACGGCGGCGAACACCGCGTCCCAGTCGCCCGGCCTGGGCTGGCGGAACAGGCGCGCTGAAGGATACCAGGGCGCGCCCGCGCCTCCGAGCTGCCACCGCCAGTCGGCCGTCGACGGCAGCAGCACCCAGGTTTTCATGCCCGTCGCCGCGGCCAGGTGCGCGATCGGCGCGTCGATCGAGATCAGCAGGTCGAGCTGCGACAGCGCGGTGGCCGCCTCGGCGAAATCGAAAATGCCGCGACCGACATCGTGTACCAGCCCGCCGGCGCCGTGCTGCTGAATGTCCTTCTGGTGTGCGCCGCCCTGCAGACTGAACACCAGCAGCTCCGCATCGCCGGCAAGGGCGAGGAAATGGGCAAACGGAGCCGAGCGTTGGCGGTCCAGCGGCTGGCCCGGCATGGCCGCCCAGTAGATGCCGACGCGCAGCTTCGCCCTGTCGCGATGGCCGAGCTTGATGCGGCTGTCGGCCGGTGCGCGCAGATAGGGCGGCTCGGCAGCGAGGGCATCGAAGTCGGCGCGGCAAAGATGGGGCAGCGATACCATCGAGGCATGGACGTCGAACTCCGGCAGCGGCTCACCTTCCGCGACCACGCTGTCGATGAAGTCGACGTTGGCGAGCAACTCCTTCAGCAGCGCCTGGCAAAGCACCAGGACCGTGGCGCCGCGGCGCTTCAGCTCACGCGCGAAGCGCACGAACAGCAGCACATCGCCCAGCCCCTGCTCGGGGTAGAGCAGGATGCGCTTGCCGCGGATCGACCCGCCGTCCCACGCCGGCTGGCTGAACTCGGGCGTGGGTGTTTCCGGCAGGCGCTTGCGCGCCTCGTAGGCGCCAAAGCCTTCCTGAAGCTCGCCGCGCATCAGGAGCGCGATCGCGAGTTCGACGCGGGCCCGGCGGTTGTCGGGATTGAGCGCCAGCGCCCGCCCGAAGCAGCCGACGGCCTCGTCGAGGCGGCCGAGATCGCGCAGGCAGAGCGCCAGATTGAAGAAGCCCTCGCCATAGTCGCGATTGAGCGTGATCGACTGGAAATGGTGCTTCACCGCCTCGTCGAGGCGGTTGGCGGCGCGCAGTGCATTGCCGAGGTTGGAATGAAGCGCGGGATTGTCGGGATCGGCGGCGAGCGACAGCCGATGATGCGACACCGAGGCATCGAGCTTGCCGACCAGCCGCAGCGCGACGCCGAGATTGTTGTGCAGTTCGGCATGATAGGGACGCACCGCGAGCAGGCGCAGGTACGAAGAGATCGCCTCGTCGAGCCGGCCCGAACGATGCGCCTGCGACGCCAGCCGCAACTGCTGGACGAAGCTGTCGGCGTCGCTGCCGAACAGCGGCGTCGGTGCGGTCGAGGCCGATGACTCCGGCTTTGTTGGATGAATTGTCGGCGTGTCGGTCACGTCAATCCGCTCGGGTGGGCGTATTGCGATCTTACATCAAGTAACGTCAACAAGCATCTGGAGTCAAATGCTTATCTAATCCCCAAAGCAGCACAGAAATGGCAGGTCCCTACTAGATGTAGCCCTTAATCAGCTCCTCGGCGATCTGGATGGCATTGAGCGCCGCACCCTTTCGCAGATTGTCGCTGACCACCCACATCGCGAGACCGTTGTCGATCGTGGGATCGACACGGATGCGGCTGACGAACACGCCGTCCTGGCCGGTCACTTCCTGCGGCGTCACGTAACCGCCGTTCTCGCGTCGATCGACGACCAGGATGCCCGGCGCCGCCGCCAGCACGCGACGCGCCTCGACCTCGTCGAGCGACCGCTCGAGCTCGAGATTGATCGCCTCGGCATGGCCGACGAAGGTCGGCACGCGCACGCAGGTGGCATGCACCTTGATCTTGGGGTCGAGGATCTTCTTGGTCTCGACCACCATCTTCCATTCTTCCTTGGTCGAGCCATCGTCCATGAAGACGTCGATATGGGGAATGACGTTGAAGGCGATGCTCTTGGGAAACTTCTTGGGATCGAGTGTCTGGTTCACGAAGAAGCTCTTGGTCTGGCTCAAAAGCTCGTCCATGCCTTCCTTGCCGGCGCCCGACGTCGACTGATAGGTCGACACCACGACGCGCCTGATGCCCGCGGCCTCGTGGATCGGCTTCAGCGCCACCACCATCTGGATGGTCGAACAGTTGGGATTGGCGATGATGCCGCGGCCCTTGTAGCCGGCGATCGCCTTGGCATTGACCTCGGGCACGACCAGCGGCACGTCGGGATCCATGCGCCAGTACGATGTGTTGTCGATCACGATCGCGCCGGCCTTGGCGGCGCGCGGGCTGTGCTCGGCCGACACCTTGGCGCCGGGCGAGCTCAACACGATGTCGATGCCCTTGAAATCGAACTTGGCGAGGTCCTGAACCTTCAAAATCGACTTGTCGCCGAACGAAGTCTGTTTGCCCACCGAACGCGCGGAGGCCAACGCAACAACGTCATCCGCCGGGAAGTTTCTCTCGGCCAGGATATTGAGCATTTCGCGACCGACATTCCCGGTCGCGCCGACGACGGCGACTCTGTAGCCCATGACCATATGCGCCTAGTGTGCGCTCTCCTCTGATTGAAGGATGCAGGGAGATACGCTTTAGACCGCTATTTGGCAAGAAAAGCACAAGCTCCTTCAGGCTCGCCGGCTCTCCGTCGTCGCGATCCAGATTCCGGCGAATACGGCAACCAGACCAATCACCAGATTGAGCGTGAAAGGTTCGCCGACGAGCTGCGTTGCAAGCAATCCCGCAGCGATGGGATTGACGGTCATCGTGGTGGCCACCCGGGTCGGTGTTGTCCGCTCCAGAGCCAGCACCCACAGAATGAACGCAAGCGCTCCGCCGCAAACGCCGAGATAGACGCCCGCGATCCACTGCGGGGCCGCGAAGGTGGCCAGGACCGCGACGCGGCCGGTCAGCGCTCCCACGAGGACGAGCGCCGCGGCACCCGATCCCATCCCGACGGCGAGAAAGCCAAGGGCGCTCGATCTCTGGATGAATGGCCGCGACCAGACATTGTACGCCGACATGCACAGCACCGCGCCCTGCATAATCAGCTCGCCGCGCCAGGCGCCAGCGGGAGCGTCTGAAAGGCCGTAAGCGAGGGCGGCAAAGACTCCCAGGATCGCAATGCCGACGCCGATCGATTTGCGCCCGGTCAGCGGCTCGACGCCGAACAGGGCGCCGACGAGCATGGTCTGCAGCGGCAAGGTCGCCAGCGCGAGGCTGGCGCGCGCCGCTGTCGTGTAGCCAATCGCGATATTGTAGAGGACGAAGAACACGCCGAAAAAGCAGAAGCCGAGGGCGGCGACTGGAAGCCAGTCACTGCGGCCTGGCCATCGCACACGCAGAAGCAACGCGGCCGGCAGAACGCAGAGAAAGCCGATGCCCCAGCGCAGGATGGCGAGCGTGATCGGATCGGCATCGGTGACGAGGTAGCGAGTCACGGCGGCGGCCGTGCCGCCAAGCATGCTCGAGATCACCGCGAGCAGTACGCCCAGTCGTTCGCTCACTCGTATCTCCCGCGCCGGTGTCTTCGTTGTGCGCGCCTTGCCAGCGTGTGCCATCTTGTCGAACGGCGCCGATGCGGCAACTACCTGGAAGGTACTCCTCATGCCCAAGCAACCGAGCTTTGCCTCCAGGCTTCGCTGGTGGCGCGATCACAAAGGGCTATCGCAACTCGAGTTGGCGGCACGGGCAGAAATTTCCCAGCGTCACCTCAGCTTCCTGGAATTGAATCGCGCTTCGCCCAGCCGCGAGATGGTGATGCGTCTTGCCGTGGCACTCGACATTCCGCTCAGGCAGCACAACGCGTTGCTGGTCGCCGCCGGATATGCGGCCGTGTGGCGCCAGACCGATCTGGCGGCGCCTGAGCTTGCTCAGGTCCAACAGGCGCTCGATTACATGCTGGGCCAGCAGGAGCCCTTTCCTGCGGTCGCCGTCGACCGGCACTGGAACCTGCTCAAGGCCAATGCCGGCGCGGTGCGCCTGGTCGAATTCCTGGTCGGTCCCTTGGCGCCTGGTGTCGCGATCAACATGGCCGACGCGCTGGTCGCGCCCGATGTGTTGCGGCCGCATCTCGTCAACTGGTCCGACGTCACCCGCTATTTCATCCGCAGCGTCGAAGCCGATGCCGCCGCCGACGGCACCGCTGAAACGGCAGCGCTGCTCGAAAGGTTGACGGCCTATGACGGCGTACGGGCGATCCTCAAGGCACCATCATCCGAACCGGCCGGCATCCCGATTCTTCCCATGCACTTCCGCAAAGGCGAAACCAACCTGCGACTGTTCACGACCCTCTCGACCTTGGGCACGCCGCAAGACATCACGCTGCAGGAGCTTCGCGTCGAATCCTTTTTCCCGATGGACGACGATACTGCAAAGACGCTGCGGACTTGGACTGCTACCCCGCCGAGGCCCCCGAGGCCTTGATGATGGGCAACCAGAGGGCGAGATCGTCCCGGACCAGCTTCTGCGCCGCCGCCGGCGAGCCCGGCGGCAGCATTTCGATCCCCTGGGCCAGCATCTTGTCGCGAACCTGGGGCAATTGGCCGATCCGATTGAGTTCGGTGTTGAACTTCGCGATCACCGGTTCGGGCACCTTGGCCGGCACGGCAAAGCCCATCCAGGTGTTCACGACATAATCCTTGATCCCCGACTCGATCATGGTCGGGACGTCGGGCAGCAGGTCGGAGCGCTTCTCGCTGGTGACGGCCAGGGCCTTCAGCTTGCCGCCCTTGATCAGGCCGATGACGGTCGGCGTGTTGAAGAGGCCCATCGCCACCTCGCCGTTCGCCACGCCCTGGATGCCGGCGGGCGTCGCGCGGTAGGGCACGTGCTGCAGCTTCACGCCGGTGCGCAGCTCGAGCAGCACACCCGACATGTGATGACTGGTGCCGACACCGCCCGACGAATAGGTGAGCTCGCCGGGCTTGGCGCGGGCCTGCGCCAGCAGATCGGCCACGGTCTTGGCCGGGTTGTTCGGACCGACGATCAGCACGTTGGAGACGCCGCCGCTGACCGCGACCAGCGCCAGATCCTTCTGCGAGTCGTATCCCGGCGTCTTGTAAAGCCCCATGTTGAAGACCATCGTGCCCTGCGAGACCAGCGCCATGGTGTAGCCATCGGCCGGTGCGCGCGCCGCCTCGGCGGTGGCGATGGTGCCGCCGGCACCGGTCTTGTTGTCGACCACGACGGTCTGGCCGAGCGACTTGCCGAGTTCATCGGCGAAGAGGCGGGCGACGATGTCGGCGGTGGCGCCGGGCGCCAGCGGCACGATCATCCGGATCGACTTCGACGGCCAGGCCTGCGCCATGGCCCCCGGTACTGCCGCAACCGCAAGCGTGCCCGCGAGCAGCGTTCTCCTCTTGATCGACATGTTGCCCCCTTTGCCTAGAGTCCGACGGATTTCGCCACCAGTGTCGCGAGCTGCTTGCGCAGGCGGGTCACGAGGCCGCCCATGCCGCGCTTGCCCACGAGGTTCTTCATTTCAAAGGGATCGCTCTTGAGATCGTAGAGTTCGTCGCACGCCACGCCGTCGAGCGATTTCTGCGTCCAGTGGATGTACTTGTGGCGTTTGGTGCGGATCGCCTTGTAGCTCATGCCGATCAGCCACGGCATGGCGTTCTCGCTGAAGTACTCGCACATGAACGACGACCGCCAGCCCCTCAGCTTCGCCCCTTTGGAGAGCGGCTTCAGCGACAGGCCCTGCATGGTTTCGAAATCCGCGGCCTTGCCGCCCGCGAGATCGACCAGCGTCGGCGCGATGTCGAGCGCCAGCACCAGCTCATCGCTCACGGTGCCCGGCTTGAACCAGGCGGGGTAGCGAATGAGGAACGGCGACTTGATGCCTTCCTCGTAGGCGAAGCGGCGCTCGGGGCCGAGCCCATGCTCGCCGAAGAAATAGCCGTTGTCGCCCAGGAACAGGATGAAGGTGTTGTCGAGCTCGCCGCTCTGCTCGAGCGCCTTGAAGACATCACCCATGCCCTCGTCGACCGACGCCATCATGGCGGCGCGCAGCCGGATCTCCTCGTCGGTGCCGGCCAGGATGCCGTCGAGCACCTTGCGCGAGGCCTCGTTGACGCGCAGCGCATGGGCTTCCGTCCAGGCCGGCTTGTCCTTCACCACGTCCGCCGCCGGCAATGCATTCGGCCGGCGCGGGAAATGCGCGCCCTTGTAGAGATCGGCGTGGCGCGGCGCGGGCCGGTAGCCGCCGTCGGTGAAGTCGATCGTGCCGTCGGCCGCCTGGTAGGCGTCGGGATGCACCGCCTTGTGGGCGAAGAACAGCGCGAACGGCTTGTCGTGCTTCTTCTTCAGGAAATCGACGGCGTGCCCGTTCAAGAGGTCGGTGATGTAGCCCTCGTGCTTGCGCTCATCGCCGTCGATGTTGAGGATCGGATCGACGATCGAGCCGTGGCCGGGGAAGCTCACCCATTTGTCGTAGCCCGGGCGCGGCCCGCCGGAATTGCCCATGTGCCATTTGCCGACATGGGCGGTCTCGTAGCCCAGGCGCTGCAGGATGACGTGATAGTTGGGCAGGCGATGGCTGTGCGCGTCGCGCGCCACATTGTCGATGATGCCGTGCCGGCTGGCATACTGGCCGGTCAGGATCGAGGCGCGGTTGGGCGAGCAGAGCGGCGTCGTGTGGAAAGCCGACGTGAAGCGCGCGCCCTCTAAACCGATCCGATCGATGTGCGGCGTCTTCATATAGGGGTGACCGCAGATCCCCAGCTCGTCGAACCGGAGATCGTCGATCAGGACGATCAGGAAATTGGGTTTGCGCTTCTTTGCCACGATAGATTTCCCCCACCCCTGTCTTCTCAAGCACGCCGCGTGCCGAAACCACGCTAGCGGCCCGCCTTGACGGACACCAGAGGGTCGCGCCCATATCGGCGCAAAAGGGGACCATCCATGACCGAAACTGCCCTGCCCTTGGCGGGATTGCGCGTACTGGACATCAGTTCGTTCATCGCCGCACCGGCCGCCGCCGTGGTGCTGGGCGACTGGGGCGCCGACGTGATCAAGGTCGAAGGACCGGACGGCGATCCCAACCGCCGGATCATGCAGGATTCGTCGAATTATCCGAAAAGCCCGGTCAACTATCCCTGGCAGATGGATTCCCGCAACAAGCGCTCCATCGTGCTCGACCTCAAGCAGGCCGACGCCCGCGCCGCGCTCGACAGGCTCATTGCCAAGTCGGACATCCTGATCTGCAATTTCCCGCCGCCGGTGCGCGACAAGCTCAAGCTCGCCTACGACGACGTGAAACAGGTCAACCCGAGGCTGATCTACGCCTCCCTGACCGGCTACGGCGAGAGCGGCCCCGACCGCGACCGGCCGGGCTTCGACGCCACCGCCTACTTCGCCCGTTCGGGCCTGCTCGATGCCCAGCGCTACGAGGGCGGACCGCCGGGCGTGCCCGGACCGGCGCAGGGCGATCGCGCCACCGCGATGACGCTGGTGTCGGCCATCCTGATGGCGCTGATGCATCGCACCAAAACCGGCGAAGGCTCG
>JAUXWB010000199.1 GCA_030684475.1 Reyranella sp.
GAGTTCCCGTGGACGATGGGCTTCCAGCCCGACTACCACAACGAAGCCGTCATCTATGCCAAGCACATCCTGGCCAACCACAACGATGCCAAGATCGGCGTGCTGATGCAGAACGACGACTACGGCAAGGACTACTGGGAAGGCTTCAAGGAAGGCCTCGGCAAGGACGCGAACAAGGTCGTCAAGCACGTGAGCTACGAGACGACCGACCCGACGGTCGATTCCCAAATCATCCAGCTCAAGGATTCGGGCGCCAACGTCTTCTTCAACATCGCGATCCCCAAGTTCGCCGCGCAGGCGATCCGCAAGGCGGCCGATCTGGGGTGGAAGCCGGTGCACTACCTGAACAACGTCTCGTCCTCGGTCGCTTCGACGTTGAAGCCGGCCGGCCTCGACAACAGCCAGGGCATCATAACCGCGCTGTATCTCATGGATCCCACTGACAAGCAGTGGAACGACAACGCCGACATGAAGGCCTGGAACGCCTGGATGGACAAGTGGATGCCCGGTGCCAACAAGAGCGATGGCAGCTACGTCTACGCCTATGCGGTGTCGTACCTGATGGAACAGACCCTGAAGAAGTGCGGCGACGACCTGACGCGCGAGAACCTCATGCGCCAGGCGGCCAACCACCAGAAGCTGCGCGTGCCGCTCCTGTTGCCGGGCATCACCATCAACACCAGCCCGACCGACTTCTATCCGGTGCAGTCCGTCCAGCTCGCCGCCTTCAAGGGCGAGACCTGGAACCTGTTCGGCGACATCATGTCGGCCGAAAGCACCTGATCCCGGGCACTGGCGATCGAAAAAGGGAAAGGCCGCCGGGTTCCGGCGGCCTTTCTCGTTGGGTCAATCAGCGCGCGGCGCGGTCGGCATTGCCGGGCCTGCGCTGCAGCGCCTGGCGGCATTCGGCGGTATCGATGCGGCCGTCCTTGTCGAGGTCGCAGCGCGCGAAGTTGCTTTCCGCCTGGGCCATGAACTCGGCCAGGGTGACCACGCCGTCCTTGTCGGCATCGAGCCGCTGGAAATAGGCCGACTGGCGCTGCACCTGGCGCTCGCTGGGCAGCACGCTGTTGCCGGTTGCCGGTGTGCGGGCGAACAGTTCGTCCTGGCTGAGCTTGCCGTCGCCGTTGGTGTCGAGGCGCTTGAAGCGGGCCTCCTGGCCCGCCGTCCATTCGGCGCGGTCGACGGCGCCATCCTTGTTGGTGTCGTAGCGCATCACGCCGGACGGTGCGCGGGCCGGCTGGGCGGCTGGAGCAGGGGCGGTGGGGGCGGGTGGAGTCTGGTCACCGGGGGCAGCAAAGGCGGGGGCAGCCAGGACAAAGAAGGCGGTCGCGAGCAGGAACAGCTTGGACATCGGGACATATCCTAAAAGGGGCACGTTACACTTCCCGTACCCATGTGCTATATCTGGGGAGGGCTAAGTGAGCTTTGAGCCCGGGAAGGATTACCTCTGCGATCTGCTGGACTTTGCGATGCCGTGGCTAGACGGGATGGCGGCTGTGCTGATCGCGCACGTTGACGCCAGCAAGCGGCCTAGCGGGGTGTTCTCGGTAGGACTCGTGGCCTTTGGCGCGGATCGCGCCAAGAAAGCTACTCGGGGCTGGGACCGCCTATGGGGGAAAACCAGTTGCCACATGACGGACTGGCACGCACGGCGAGGACCGTTCACTGATTGGTCGGCGGACAAGAGCCACGGTCGGTTGGTCGAGTCTCTGGGAATAGTGAACAGGTACGCATCGTATGCGGTTGCTGTGTCGTGTGATGCGGCAGATGTGGAGAAGCTGGCGCCCAAGGGGGCCGACGCCAATTCCAAGGTGTTCCATGACGGTCTCGCGCGCTCGTATGCGCTGTGTTGCCATATGGCGATGTATTCGCTGGCAAGGCTTGCTCCGGGCGCTCGCCAGAATCCCCCGCGCATCGCCTACTTTTTCGAGTCTGGTGACGCGCACCAGGGCGAATCACAGAGGTTCATTTCCGAAGTGGTTTCGGGCCCGATGGGGGCGGCTCTCTACGGCTGCCGGTCGCATTCCAAGCTAGCGAAAACGGACTCCCGGCTATTTGAGATAGCCGACATCGTCGCGTGGGAATGGGCCAAGCACATCGATCGAATTGGCGAAGGCAAGACGCAGATGCGTGGTTCGCTTAAGGCACTGCTGGGCGAAGGCCATTCCAGCGAATTTGATTTCGCGTCTGATTCCCGCGTCATGATGCATATGCGCGGGCCAGCACTAGAGCGCTTCTATCTGCGATGTGAGGAGACGGGGATCTTCAGCGATCATCCCACGCCCGAGCAAACGGCGACCGCGCTTGAGAACGCTAAGCGTTCTTCTTTGTTTTACTCGGCGTGACGACCTTGCGGAAAGCCTTGTCGAAAGCCTTGGGCGAGTCGGACGCTCCGACCTCGCGCGCCATCTCGACGAATCGCTTGTGGCGCTGGGCGTCGGTTAGTTTGGTTTTCTTTTCAGGCGGGGCCATGGGGCGGCAGTCTACGCTTATCATTGGGGATGAGCCAGAGTTGGCAGCCGCATTCAATGTCGTGGTCGGGGGTCGTGGAGAACGCCCGAATAGTCGAAATATCCGGGCGGCCCGGGCGCTTCTGTTAAAAGCGCGGGATCAAGCTTTAGCGTTACGTCGGGATACTGTTCGCCATCAGGCTTGCGGCCCCACTCAAGCACCAGCACCGGCTGGTCGTTCTCGTCAAAGATGAGATCGCTTTCAGCCACGAGTACGCCTTTGCCAACTCCCAGCGAGTGGTGCACCCGGTATATCCCGTGTTCTAGGTCTGGCTGCTCGTCGGCCATTGGCTACGGTAGGTCTCCTAGGAGCAATAGAAACAGCCGCTTGAGCCTAGGGCGGGCGCGGTTACGCGCGACCAATTGTTTGATAGGTAAGCCGCTTGCCTTTGGCGCCCATGACGGCACGCGCGGTGCGCTGCTGGTCGGTGACGCCAAGCGACTGCCGCGCGTTGTGCCGGAAATCGAACTCGGCAACATAACGGTGAAGGTGCTGCTCTCCGCACTGTTGGTAGACGCCGCGCATGCCCCTTTTGAACACCGAAAAGAACGACTCGACGGTGTTCGTGGTCACGTCGCCCCGCGCATATTCCTTCTTGGAGTGGTTGACGCGCTCGTGGCTGGCAAACTCCTTGCCGACTCCCAAATACATGCGGTGTTCGTCGGTGTGCAGGCGGCTTTCCTTGGCAACGTGCTGGCGCACGATCCGCGCCACGTCTTCGGACTTGGTCCCCTCGACATAGAACGAGCGGACCTCGCCACCACGCTCCACGAGCGAGAGAATGCCGCGCTTAAAGCTCGGGCCTTGGGCTATCCGGCCGGTGCGGCTGTTGCGCAGAGGGGCCTTTTCCGGCGGCAGATTGCCGAAGTAGGTCTCGTCCACTTCCACGACCTTGCCAGCCCCGCCCAGCGGTCCCATGCCACCATCAGCCATAGCGTGGCGTATCCGGTGCGTGAGGTGCCAAGCGGTTTTCATGCTGCACTGGAGCATCCGCTGGACCTGTCGCGTGCTGATCCCCTTCTTGCTGGCGCACATGAGGTGAATGACCTGCAGCCACAAATGCAGGGCAAGCTTGCTGTCCTCAAAGATCGAGCCAATACGCACCGTGAAGGGCTTGCGGCAGACGTAGCACTTACGAAGGCCCGCGCGGGTCGTGGCACCCTGCAAGCGGCCGATCTTCTTGCGCTCCCCACAATGCGGGCACACCGGGCCACGCGGCCACAGATGCGCCTCGACGTATTCAAACGCCGCATTCTCGTCTTGGAATTGGGGAGCGGAGAGAACCGAATTAGCCATGATGATCAACCTTTCATGGCCTTACTAACCCAAGCGTATGGGTATGGCAAGTGTAACGTGCCCCCTAAAAGTTGTATCAGGAGATGGAATTTCCCGTTCCATTTCCCTTACCCGGCCGTCTAAGCGCCGATATAGTCGGTCCCGCGACCGAATTATGGCCGTGTTGCGGTTTTGTTCCAAAAGCATCCCCAGGCATTCCCCCAAGGTATCTCCATGGCTTACGACTACGACCTCTTCGTCATCGGCGCCGGTTCGGGCGGTGTGCGCGCCTCGCGGATCGCCGCCACCCACGGCGCCCGCGTCGGCATCTGCGAGGACTACCGCGTCGGCGGCACCTGCGTGATCCGCGGCTGCGTGCCCAAGAAGCTCCTGGTCTACGGCTCCAAGTTCGCCCACGAGTTCGAGGACGCGGCGGCGTTCGGCTGGACCGTGCCGGCGCCCAGCCATTCCTGGCCGACGCTGCGCGACAACGTGAACAAGGAAGTCGACCGCCTGAACGCCGTCTACCTGCGCCTGCTCGACGGCGCCGGCGTGAAGCTGCACATGGGCCGCGGCCGGCTGATGGACCGGCATACGATCCAAATCAGTGGGGGCCAGGCGGGCGAGCAGACGATCACCGCCGACAAGATCCTGATCGCGACCGGCGGCCATCCGGTGATCCCGTCGATCCCGGGCTGCGAGCTCGCGATCACCTCCAACGAGGCGTTCCATCTGCCCGAGCTGCCCAGGCGCATCACCATCGTGGGCGCGGGCTACATCGCCGTCGAGTTCGCCGGCATCTTCAACGGCCTCGGCGCCCATGTCGACCTGGTGCTGCGCCGCGACCGCGTGCTGCGCGGCTTCGACGAGGAATGCCGCACCTTCGTGCACGACTCGCTGAAGGAGAGCGGCGTCAAGCTGCGCACCGAGATGGAGATCGGCCGCATCGTGAAGAAGGGCGAGAACGGTCCCTACGAGATCCACACGCCGCTGGGCGGCATGTTCGAGACCGATCTGGTGATGTACGCCACCGGCCGCGCGCCCAACACCAAGGGCATCGGGCTCGAGAAGGTGGGCGTGCAGCTCGACAAGGCGGGCGCCATCGCCGTCGACGAATGGTCGAAGACCACGGCCGACA